>JBDHRX010000191.1:0-3616 GCA_039807785.1 Burkholderiaceae bacterium | reverse complement strand
CCGGAAACCGCGCGCGGCAGCCGGCGGCCGGTCCGGTACGCCGGCCGCCGGCGCGAAGCCCGCGGCGGCAAGCACCCGGCGCCGCCGCGCCGCACCGAAGGACTGAGCGATCGATCCGCGGCCGCCGGCGGCGGATCCCGCAGCAACCCCGGGTTCACGATGCAGACGTTCCGACACGGCCACGCAGCCCACCCGAACTGGCGCACGGCGACCGAATCGCTGATCGCGCAGCTCGGCGCGGGCGCGGTGGGCCCGGACGCCGCGCAAGCTTCTTCCGGCCCGGCGGGGCTGGGGATCGTCTATGTCACCGAGCGCCTGGCCGAGCGGCTCGGCGACGTCGCGACGCTGCTGCGCGAGCGCTTCCCGGACGTCGACTGGATCGGCGCCAGCGCGCACGGCGTCTGCGGGTCCGGCACCGAATACGGCCCGGACGCCGCCGTGGCGGCGATGATCTGCACGCTGCCGCCGCGGAGCTGGCGCCTGTTCTCGGGCCCGCAAGCCTCGGGCCCGCAAGCGGCGGCGCCGGAAGACGCCGGGCCCGGCGCCGGCCGCGGCGTCACCGCGCTGGTGCATGCCGACCCGATGCTGCCCGACCTCGGCGCCGCGATCACGACGCTGGCCGACCGGGTCGAGACCGGCTTCCTGTTCGGGGGCCTGGTGGGCGGCAGCCAGCCCGAGAGCGCGCAGCTCGCGGGCGGCCTGGTCCGCGGCGGGCTCTCCGGCGCCCTGCTCGACGCCCCGGTGCGCCTGCTCTCGCGGGTCACGCAGGGCTGCGCGCCGCTGGCGCGCGAGCACGTCGTATCGCAGTGCGCGTCGAACTACCTCCAGCGCCTCGACGGCCAGCCCGCGCTGGACGTCCTGCTCGAGGACCTGGGGGTCGCGGCCGAGGTGCGCGAATCGCGCGACGGCGACGAGATCCTGCGTGCCTTGCCGGCCGAGCGCCTGTCCAACGGCCTGATGGTCGGCCTGGCGCCGGCCAGCCGGGCGCGCGGCATCGGCTTCGCCGACTACCAGGTGCGCAATGTGCTGGGCATCGACCCGCAGAACCGCCTGCTCGCGGTCGCCGCGACTCCGGAACCGGGCGACCGCGCGGTGTTCTGCACCCGCGACCGGAGCGCCGCGCGGGCCGACCTGATCCGCATCTGCACCGAGCTGCGCGAGGAGCTCGAGGCCGAGTCGCTGCGGGTGCTCGGCGCGCACTACGTTTCCTGCGTCGCCCGCGGCGAGCACCTGTTCGGCGCCCCCGGCGCCGAACTCGGCATCGTCGCGCACAACCTGGGCGAGATCCCGCTGGTGGGCTTCTTCGCCAACGGCGAGATCGCGCGCGACTGCATCTACGGCTACACCGGCGTGCTGACGCTGTTCGTCGCGCCGCGCGGCGCCGGGCCCGGCTGACGATCGTGCGGTCGGCGCGGCTGCGCGGCCGGCGACGCGGCCGGGCCGCCGTTCGTCGGCGCGACTCCGCGCCGGCCGGGGACACCGGGGGGGTCGCCCGGAGGCGTTGCTAGAATCGGGACGATCGGGGCCGCGGGCCCCGCAGGCTCACGAGGCAATGCCCGGGTGAACAACGCACTGGTCGGCTTCGAGCACAAGATCATCGATCCGGCGCATGCCGCCACGCAGGCCGCGCTGCTGCCGCGCCCGCTGGTGTTCACCAACGGCGTGTTCGACCTGCTGCATCGCGGGCATGTCACCTGCCTCGCCGAGGCGCGCGCGCTCGGCGCCTCGCTGGTGGTCGCGCTGAACAGCGACGGCTCGGTCAAGCGGCTCGGCAAGGGGCCCGACCGGCCGCTGAACCCGCTCGCGGACCGGCTCGCGGTGGTGGCGGCGCTCGAGTCGACCACGATGGTCACCTGGTTCGAGGCCGACACGCCGCTCGACCTGATCGTCGCCCTGGCGCCCGACGTGCTGGTCAAGGGCGGCGACTGGCCGGTCGAGCAGATCGTCGGCGCCCGCGAGGTGCGCGACCGGGGCGGATCGGTGCACGCGATCCCGTTCCGCTTCCAGCGCTCGACCACCGATATCGTCGCCCGGATCCGCGCCGCCGGCGAGCACTGACCGCGCGGGGCTCGCGCCGGCCGCCGGCCGGCGCGCCCCGGGGCCGCGCGGACTCAGCTGCAGTCGCGCGGCTGGAGATCGAAGCGGCCGGCCATCGCCGCGACGGCCCCCGCCGCGACGGCAGCGGGCCAGTGCGCCTGCAACCGCGTGCGGGCCGTCACGGCGCCGCGCGGCGCGACGCGCAGACCGGTCTCGCCCTGCTCCTCGAGCCGCGCCACCAGCGCGCGCGCCATGTCCTCGGAACGGAACAGCCCGACCGAGATGCCGAGCCGCTGCGGGCCGTCCTGCATCACGAACGCGTCGGACTGGCCGGCCCGTCGCAGCGCGGCCATGCGCTGGTTGGTCTCGGCCGGCGTGGCGGCCGGCGGCGCGTAGACCAGGTAGTTCGCCGCCTGCTCGATCCGCACCGACTCGACGCGCGCGCCGGCGGACTCGAGCGCCTCGCGCACGCGGTTCGCGCGCGGCTCGTCCAGCGGCGCGAAGGCGACGCAGACCGTGGCCGGGCCGTTCGCCGCGGCGAGCGCACCCGGGGCGGCCGGACTCGAGGGTGACGGACTCGAGGGTGACGGGCCCGAGGGCGACAGACCCGAGGGCGACAGACCCGAGGACGACGAACCCGGAGAGGACGACCCCGGCGACGACAGGGTCGAGGAGACGGGCGGCGCGACCGGCGCGGCGATCGCGGGCGCACCCCGGACCGGCGCCGGCGGAAGCGGCCGGACCGGCACCGCGGCGCGCCCGGCGCCGAGGCGCTCGAGCGGCACCACCTGCAGGCCGTCGGCATGACGCTGCTCGAGCACCCGCTGCGGCTCGCGGTCGCCGCGGATCCAGGGCGCGAGCCAGCCCTGGAACAGCGCGAAGGCGAAGACGTTGGCGAGCACCAGCACCGCGAGCAACCAGCGCATCGCCGCCCGTCCCGTTCAGCGCCGCGCGTCGGTGGGGCGCAGCGACACCTGGCCGCTGTGCGCGATCCGCAGCCCCTCGGCGGTCTGGACCCGCAGCGCGCCGCTGTCGTCGATGCCGAGCGATCGCCCGGACGCGATCACGCGCCCGGCGTCGATCAGGGATACCGCCTCGCCGTCGAAGGCGTCGAGGCGGCGCCACACCGGCACGAAGGGCGCGAGCCCGTCGCGCAGGAAACGCCCGACGGCCGGCACGACCGACGCCGCCACGGCGCCGATCACCGCCTCGGCGATCCCCTCGGGCAGATCGGGGTCGTCGAACAGCCCGCAGGCCGGCTGGTCGAGCGCGCCGACCGGCGGCGCGAGCAGGTTCAGGCCGATGCCCACCACGAGACGCTCGACGCTCTCGCCGGCGGGATCGCGCGGCGCGCCACGCCGGCACTCCACCAGGATGCCGCCCAGCTTGCGGCGCGCACGCAACAGATCGTTGGGCCACTTCAGGCGCAGGTCGGGCGCCCAGCGCTGGAGCGCCTCGGCCGCCGCCGCCCCGACGGCGAGCGAGACGGCCGCGGGCGCGGCGCCCCCGGCCACGCGACGTTCGAAGGCGAGCGAGAACGCGACCGACCGGCCGGGCGGACTCAGCCAGGCGCAGCCGC
>JBDHRX010000190.1:0-3641 GCA_039807785.1 Burkholderiaceae bacterium | reverse complement strand
GCGTCGAACACCGAGACGCGCCCGCTGGCGCGCGCCAGGCCGCGCACCGCATCCGCCCACAGCGCCGGCCGGCGATCGCGCCGCGTCGGCGCCGCGAACGGCCGCACCGGCGCCAGCAGCCCGGAATCGGCCTGGCCCTCGATGCGCCGCGACCCGAGGTAGTCGACGTCGGTGATGCGCACGCGCAGCAGCGCCGGCTCGGTCTCGAAGCCGATCTCGGCGATCCAGCCGCCCGGGCGCTCGACCGGCTGGACGTGCAGCGTCTGCATCGCGTCGACGTCCGGACCGTGCTCGATCACCAGCTCGTCGCCCGCGAGCCGCTTCCCGTCGCGCTCCTCGGGCACGACCAGGCGCTCGTCGTCGGCGTCGACCAGCAGGAAGAACCGCCCCGGCTGCTCCTGGGCGCGCGCGGCGGCGAGCCGCACGCGCAGCACCGACGCGACCGTCCCGTCGGGGGCGCGCATCGGCAGCGCCCGGCCCGGCACGTCGAGCCACTCGCCGGGATTGTGATCGACGACGACGTCGGCCAGCAGCTCGACCGGCAGCGGCTCGGCGCCGGCGCGGCGGTCGGCCGGCGCCTTCGCGACCTCGAACAGCTCGCGCCGCTCGTGCAGCGACACGGCCAGGTTGCGCGCCGCCTGGGCCTGGTTCTCCAGCCGCTCGTTGCGCGCCAGCTCGGTCATCACCTCCGCGAAGCGCAGCCCGACCAGCGGCAGCGCCAGCAGCGGCAGCATCGCCAGCGCGAGCGTGAGCCGCAGGCCGAGCGGAAGACGCCAGCGACGCGCGCTACGTCGTGCCTGCCCCATCGCGCTCGACGAAGCGGTAGCCCAGCCCGTACACGGTCTCGATCGCGTCGAACGCCGGGTCGGCCGACTCGAACTTGCGCCGGATGCGCTTCACGTAGGAGGTCACGGTCTGGTCGTCGACCACCAGGTTGGCCTCGCGCATCAGCGCGTCGCGATCCTTCACGTGCCCCGGATGCCGCGCCAGCGCATGCAGCATCCAGAACTCCGTCACCGTCAGCTCGATCGGCTGGTCGCGCCAGCTGGCCTCGAAGCGCGGCACGTCCAGCCGCAGCGGCCCGCGCACCAGCGGATCGGCGCTCTCCCGGGGCTGGGCCAGTACGTCGACGCGCCGGAACAGGGCGGTGACGCGCGCCAGCAGGTGCGGCAGGCTCACGTTCTTGGTCAGGTAGTCGTCGGCGCCCAGCCGCAGTCCCGAGACGATGTCGATCTCGGAATCGCGCGCCGAGAGCATCAGGATCGGCAATGCCGGCGCGCGCTCGCGCAGCCACCGGCACAGCTCGAAGCCGCCGTCGGGCTCGTCGCCCAGCCCGACGTCGATGATCGCCATGTCGGGCAGGCGCGAGGCGAGCGCCGCCTGGGCCTCCCGCCGGTCCGCGAACCCCTGGACCTCGAATCCCTGGCGGACCAGCGCGTCGCGCAGGTTCTCGCGGATCGCGGGCTCGTCCTCGATGATGGCGATGCGTCGGCTCATGCGCGCAATGTATCGCAAAGCCCCGCCGGTCCCGCGCCGCCGCCGTCGCTGTCGGCGGACTGCCCGAATCGGGCCGGCGCCGGCCCGATTCGCGCCCGGCGCGCGCCGCCGCCGCCGCGTGCAATCGATCCTGCCGCGGCGAGGTGCCGCGCCCGCAGGAGCCCCCGACGATGTCCCGCCATGCCGCCGCCGACCCGCTGCCCGTTTCCTCCCCCGCGCCACGCTTCGACTGGCGCGAATGGCTGGCCTTCGCCGGCTGCGTGATCGGGACCGCGCTCTTCGTCTCGCTCGTGCTGGGCGCGCTGGTCCTGATCCTCAGCACGCAGGCGGTCGCTCAGACCACGCCGGCAGCGACAGCGCCGGTCGCCCCGGCAGCGGCCCCGGCCCCCGCCCCGGCGCCGCCAGACCCGGCGATCGAGCGCCTGCGCGACGTCGGCTCGACGAGCCGGGTGGACCGGGCCGGGCTGCTGTTCCGGACCCCCCACGGACTGAAGGCCGCCCCGCTGCTGGCGACGGAGGTGGACATCGTCGTCACGGGGCCGGTGGTGCGCGCCTCGGTCGTGCAGACCTTCGACAACCCGGGGCAGGCCTGGCTCGAGGGCGTGTACGCGTTCCCGCTGCCCGACGACAGCGCGGTCGACCGGCTGCAGATGCGCATCGGCGAGCGGATCGTCGAGGGGCGCATCCGCGAGCGCGAGGCCGCGCGCGCCGAGTACCGCGACGCCGCCGCGGCCGGAAAGCGCGCCACGCTGGTCGAGCAGCAGCGCCCGAACCTGTTCACCGCGCGCGTGGCGAACATCGCGCCCGGCGCGCGGATCGCGATCCGGATCGAGTACCAGCAGGCGCTCGCGATGCGGGACGGGGCCTGGCGCCTGCGGCTGCCGACGGTGGTCGCGCCGCGCTACGACCCGCGCGGCGAGATCCTCGGGCCGGGCGCGCTGCCGGTGCGGCTTGCGGGCGGCGCGACCGCCCCCGACGACGCGCCGGACGGCGGCGACGGCCTGTCGATCGCGGTGCGCATCGATGCCGGCATGCCGGTGACGCCGCCGACGTCGACGACCCACGCGATCCGGGTCTCCCCCGAGGCCGACCACCGGTACCGCGTCGCGCTGGCGCGCGCCGCGGTGCCCGACCGCGACTTCGAGCTCGTCTGGGCGCCGCTGCCCGGCGAGCACCCCGCCGGGGCGTTCCGGCTCGAGCGCCGCGGCGACCTGCACTACGGGCAACTGGTGCTCGCCCCGCCCGCCGGCTCGAAGGCGCATGGCGCACGCATCCCGCGCGAGACGACGTTCGTGATCGACACGTCGGGCTCGATGGCCGGCGCCTCGTTCGAGCAGGCGCTGCGCGCGCTGCGCTTCGGCATCGCGCAACTGCAGCCCGGCGACCGCTTCAACCTGATCCGCTTCAGCAATCACCATGAGAGCCTCTACCCCGCTCCGCAGCCGTTCGACGCCGCGCGCCGCCGCGAGGCCCTGGCGTGGATCGACCGCCTGCGCGCCGAAGGCGGCACCGAGATGCGCGGCGCGATCGAGCAGGCGCTCGGCGCGCCGGCCGTCCCGGGGCTGGTCGGCCAGGTCGTGTTCATGACCGACGGCGCGGTCGGCTACGAGGCCGACATGCTCGCGCTGATCGAGCGCCGGCTGGGGGCGCGACGCTTCTTCACGGTCGGGATCGGTTCGGCGCCGAACGGCTGGTTCATGCGCAAGGCCGCGGCGGCCGGGCGCGGCAGCTTCACCTACATCCATCGGGTCGAGGACGTCGAGACGCGCATGGCCGAGCTCTACGCCCGGCTCGCCCGGCCGATGCTCACCGGCCTTCAGCTTCGCTTCGAGGGCGCGCAGCCGCTCGAGCCGGTGGTTCTGCCGGGCGAGCTCTACGACGGCGAGCCGGTCGTGGTGCACGCGCGCTTCGCCGCGGCGCCCGTCGCGGCCGTCGTCTCGGGCTCGCTCGGCGCGATCCGCTGGGAAAGCCGCGTCGCGGCCGGCGCCGCCCCCGGGAGCGGCCTGCATGCGGCCTGGGCGCGCCAGCGCATCGAGGCGCTCGGCGACGAGATCGCCCGGGCCGGCGGCGGGACCCTCGCGGCCGACGGCGAGGACGCCCGGGCCGCCGGGCGCGCGCAGATCGAGCGCTTGCGCGCGGCGGTG
>JBDHRX010000189.1:0-3741 GCA_039807785.1 Burkholderiaceae bacterium | reverse complement strand
GGCGTCGACAAGCTGGCCAAGGAGAAGGCGATCAAACGCGACTTCGTGGCCAAGCGCTCGCGCCTCGGGTTGTTCGGCGACGCGATCAAGCTGATGAGGGCATTTCGATGACGATCAAGGTCGAAGAAAAGCTGTTCGAGAATCGCTATCGGGTCGACGAAGGCCGCGCGCACATCGCGATCAAGACGCCCGACGTCTGCCGCGACCAGTGCCAGCGGCAGTCGTGCACCTGGTGCTGTCCGGCCGGCTGCTACACGAAGGACGAGAACGGCGGGGTGATCCTGTCCACCGACGGTTGCCTCGAGTGCGGCACCTGTCGCCTGCTGTGCAGCGAGCACCAGAACGTCGAGTGGTCGTACCCGCGCGGCGGTTACGGGGTGCTGTACAAGTTCGGCTGAGCGCGGGGCACCGGGACGCTCGGCCAACGCCGATGCGTCGTGCCTCGAATGGAAGCGGCAGGCGCCATCGATACTCGACGATGGCCCGGGCATCAATCCGACAAGTGCCCCATGCGTCGAATCTTCGCCGCGAGGTACCGATGGTTCAATGGATTGGCGCCGACATGGAGCGGTATGCGCTCGGTGACTTCGATGCCCATCGCTTTCAGCGCACTCATCTTTTCGGGATTGTTGGTGATCAGCCTGACACTGTGAATCCCGAGCGCATCCAGGATGCGAGCCGCGCAACGATAGTCACGCGCATCGTCGGGGAAGCCGAGTAACCGGTTGGCATCGACCGTATCGGCACCTGCGTCCTGTAGCGCATAGGCTCGAATCTTGTCGAGCAGACCGATGCCTCGGCCCTCCTGTCGCAAGTACAGAATAGCGCCACGCCCTTCTGCCGCAACAGCGCGCAAAGAGGATTCGAGCTGGGGGCCGCAGTCGCATCGAAGACTGAACAGCCCGTCTCCGGTCAGGCACTCCGAGTGCAGTCGCACGAGCACGGGGTCGCCGCTTGCCGGAGGTCACCTCCAGGCTGCACGAAATGGGGTTCGAAGTGATCGCCAGCACGCCCGAGCAATTCGCGAGCTGGATCCGCAGCGAATCCGTGAAATGGGGCGATGTGGTCAGAGCCACCGGCGCGAGAGTCGAGTAGCGGTGGCGGGCGTCATGCAGACGAGACGACCGCACGCGCCGGGTCCGGTCCGGCCTCGGGTGCGCCGCACCGCGATCTCGGCCGGCGCGCGTCGAACCTGCGCCCGACCGGTAGAATCGGGCGATGGCAGATCCGTCGTCACCACCCTATGCCCGGCTCGGGCCCGAGCGGATGCTCGACGCGCTCGAATCGGTTGGCCTGCGCGGTGATGGGCGCCTGCTCGCACTGAACAGCTACGAGAACCGCGTCTACCAGGTGAGCCTGGAAGACGGCCGCACGGTGGTGGCGAAGTTCTATCGACCCCAGCGCTGGAGCGACGCGCAGATCCTCGAGGAACACGCGTTCGTCGCCGAGCTGGTGCAACGCGAGATTCCGGTGGTCGCCCCGCTGGCGCTCGACGGGAGCGGCGCCACGCTGGCAAGCTTCGACGGCTACCGCTTCGCGGTCTACCCGCGCCGCGGCGGACGCGCCCCCGAACTGGATCATGCGGATACGCTCGAGCGCATCGGCCGCTTCATCGGGCGTATCCATGCGGTGGGCGCGACGGCGCCGTTCGCCGCCCGCCCGACGCTGGACGCGGACAGTTTCGGCACCGAGCCGCGCGATTGGCTGCTCGCGCACGACTGCGTACCCGCCGACCTGTTGCCGGCCTGGCGCAGCGTCGTCGATCTGGCGCTCGACGCGGTGCGCGTCATTTTCGATCGCGCCGGCCATGTGCGCTCGTGCAGGCTGCACGGCGACTGCCACGCCGGCAACGTGCTGTGGACCGACGACGGTCCGCATTTCGTCGATTTCGACGATGCGCGCAACGGTCCCGCGGTGCAGGATCTCTGGATGCTGCTCTCGGGCGACCGGGCGTCGATGACGCGGCAGCTCGCCGACGTGCTCGCGGGCTACGAGGACTTCGCCGACCTGGACCGTCGCGAGCTGGCGCTGATCGAGCCGCTGAGAACCCTGCGGCTGATCCACTACTCGGCGTGGATCGCGCGGCGCTGGGACGATCCGGCCTTCCCCGCGGCGTTTCCCTGGTTCGGCACGCAGCGCTACTGGCAGGACCGCATCCTCGAGCTGCGCGAACAGGTCGCGGCGATGCAGGAGCCGCCGCTCGAGGCCGGCTGAGCGCGCGCGTCGTCGCCGGCCGCGGCGGGCTTGCCGACCCTCGGCGTCGATGCGCACTAGAATCGGTCCGGGCGGTCCCGACGGGCCGCTCCGCCCCGCATCGTCGCGCGCTGCCGGCCGAGCGCGCCGCGCGGGTGCGCCGCTCCACCGCCTTCACGGGAGTACCGATGACCGGGATACGACGCCTGCCGTTCTTCCTCTTCGCGCTGCTGATGCTGCTGGTCGTGCAGGCCGCCCAGGCGCGCGAGATGGTGAGCATCGCCCGTCCCGAGGTCAACCTGCGCGCCGGTCCCGGCACCGGGCACGCGATCGCCTGGATCCTCGGCCGCGGCTATCCGCTGGCGGTGATCGCGCGCAAGGGCCAGTGGCTGCAGGTGCGCGACTTCGAGGACGACGAGGGCTGGGTCTATCGTCCGCTCACCGACCGGACGCCGCACCGGGTCGTGAAGGCGAAGGTGGCGAATCTGCGCAGCGCGCCGGGTACGCGCAGCCGCGTCGTGGACAAGCTCGAATACGGCGCGGTGCTGCGCACGCTCGAGCGGCGCGGCGACTGGGTCCGGGTCCGCGGCGAGGACGGCCGCACCGGCTGGGTCGCGCGGCGCCTGACCTGGGGCTGGTAGCGCCGGCGCCGGGCGGCTCAGGCGCGGTCGAGGTCCGCGCGCAGTCCCGCGGGCAGGCGGTCGAGCATCCAGCGGATCGCCAGCGGCAGGATCACCAGGTCGTCGACCACGCCGAGGAACGGGATCGTCTCGGGGATCAGGTCGAACGGCGAGACCAGGTACAGCGCCAGCAGCGCGGTGCCGAGCTTGAGCCAGCCCGGCGCCTGCGGATGCCGCAGCGCCTGCCACAGGCGGCGCGCGTCGCCCTTCGCCAGCGCCCAGAGCATCGCAATCCGCTTCCACATCGTCGTCTCTCCCGGTCGTCCGTCCTGGCTGCTGCTTCCGGCCGCTCGTCCCGATGACCTGGGAGGGCGGCGCGGGGCCGCGTCCCTTCCTCGGCGCCCGTTTCCCGAGATGGGGCCGGATCCGCGTCGCGCAAGCCCCGGCCCGCGGATCGCCGCCGCGGGTCAGAGGATGCGATTGAACCAGAGCATCGACAGCGACGCCGCGAGCACCGCGGCCAGGGCCGCCGCGGCCGCGAACAGCGCCGTGATCTCGTTCTCGCGCGTCTCGAGCACCATCTTCGAGGTCATCGTCTCGTAGATCGTCTTCAGCTCCGACGCGGTGCCCGCGTAGAAGTACGCGCCCTGCGTCGTCTGCGCGATCGCCTTGAGCGCTTCCTCGTCGAGGCGGACCCGCATCGACCAGCCGTCGCCGACCAGGATCTCGCCGTTCGGCGTGCCGATGCCGACGGTGTAGATGCGCACGCCGCGCTCGGCCGCCAGGCGCGCGGCCTCGACCGGGTCGGGGCCGGTGGTGGTCTGCCCGTCCGAGAGCAGGATCACGACCGCCGAGGAATACGAGCCCGGCGCGACCGGGCGCGGCGGCGCGGCCGGCCCCGGGTCGCCGCGCCGCGGCTCGAGCGGCG
>JBDHRX010000042.1:0-23098 GCA_039807785.1 Burkholderiaceae bacterium | reverse complement strand
CGGTGTTCGTGCCGGCCGGCGCCGGTGCCGCGTCCGGCGGTTCGCCGGATCGGCGGCGGCGCCCCGGGCTCGCCTTGGCGGCCCTCGTCGCGCCGGTCGCGGTCGTGGCCGCGCTGCTCTACGGCATCTCCGAATGGGACAGCCGGCAGCGGGCCGACGACATCGCCGACGTCGATGCCGCGGTGCTGGTCGACGAAGTCCCGATCTCGGCCTACGCCGACCGCGGGTTCGGCGTGTTCCTGCGCAACGTCGCCCAGGGAGAGCGCCCGTGAACCGCGAGCAGGTCGTCGTCGCGCTCGTCGCCGCCTTGTGCGTGGCGCTGGTGGCGGCGATCCCGCCGGTGCAGGCGCAGCAGGATCCCCCCGCCTCGCGGACCACGCTGCTGCCGCTGGTGCAGCCCCTCTGGAGCGAGCTGACGCCGGCGCAACAGGCGGTGCTCGGCCCGTTCTCGGCGCAGTGGAACGGCTGGTCGGCGCAGGAAAAGCGGGTCTGGGTCTCGCTGGCCGACCGAGTCCCCCGGATGGCGCCCGACGCGCGCGAGCGGGCGCACGAACGCATCCGCGAATGGGCCTCGCTCAAGCCGGAGCAGCGCCGGCTCGCGCGCCAGAACTACCGGCTCGCCAAGCGCCTGCCGCCCGACGAGCGCCAGGCCCAGTGGGAGCGCTACCGGGACATGACGCCGGAGCAGCGCTCGGTGCTGCGCACCGCCGGCTGGACCAGCAACACGGCTGCGCGACACGCCGGTGCCCGCACCGGGCTGGCGAAGGAGGCGGCGCAGCCGCTGTCGGACCTCGCGCGGCGCAGCGCCAAGCGTCCGCCGCCGCAGCCGGCGCGGTTCTGATGGCCCGCCCCACCGACCCGGCGGCCGACCCCTGGCGCCGGCTGATGGGCATCGCCTACGAAGGCATCATTCTCTTCGGGGTGATCTGGTTCGCCGACTACGCATTCTCGGCGCTCACCCAGTTCCGCGGGCACCCCGGCGGGCTGCGCACCGCGTTCCAGTGGTTCACCCTCGGGGTGCTGGGGCTCTACTTCGTCTACTTCTGGAGCGCGGGCCGGCGCTCGCTGCCGATGAAGACGATGGGCCTGCAACTGCAGACGCGCGACGGCAGGGTCGTCGGCCCGGCCCGCGCGCTGGCCCGCTTCGCGACCGCGGCGGCGCTGGCGATCGGCGCGCTGGCGGCCGGCTACTACCTGCACCCGGCGCTGTACCTGCTCCTGCTCGTGCCCTACCTCTGGACGCTCGTCGACCGCGACCGGCGCGCGCTCCACGACGTGCTCGCCGGCACGCGGCTCGCGCACGCGATGCCGCCGCGCGCCATGCGCTCGGTCGACGTCTGAGCCGGGCGCGGCGCCGGCCCCGTCCCGCGCCGCGGCGGCGCTAGGGGCGCACGCAGTCCACGTAGTAGCGGTCGACGCCGTTCTCGCGCTCGACGACGAGGCCGTGCACGTCGGTCTCGAAGCCGGGGAAGCGCGCGTTGAAGTCCCGAGCGAACTTCAGGTAGGCGACGATCGGGCGGTTGAAGCGCTCGCCCGGGATCAGCAGCGGGATGCCGGGCGGATACGGAGTGACCAGCATCGTCGTGATCCGCCCCTCGAGCTCGTCGATCGACACCCGGTCGACGCGACGATGCGCGAGGCACTCGAAGGCCTCGGAGGGCTTCATCGCCGGCTGCATCGTCGACAGGTACATCTCGGTGGTGACCCGGGCGATGTCGGAGCGACGGTACTGCTCGTGGATCTGCGAGGCAAGGTCGCGCAGGCCGACGCGCTCGTAGGCCGGATGCGCCTGGACGAACTCGGGCATCACCCGCCACAGCGGCTGGTTGGTGTCGTAGTCGGACTTGAACTGCTGCAGCTCGGTCACCAGCGTGTTCCACCGTCCCTTGGTGATGCCGATGGTGAACATCACGAAGAACGAGTAGAGACCGGTCTTCTCGACGACGACGCCGTGCTCGGCGAGGTACTTGGTGACGATCGACGCCGGGATGCCCCAGGGCGCGAACCGGCCGTTGATGTCGAGGCCGGGCGTGACGATCGTCGCCTTGATCGGGTCGAGCATCGTGAAGTTGCTGACCAGCTTGCCGAAGCCGTGCCACTTGTCGCTCGACTTCAGAAACCAGTTCTCGCGCCGCCCGATCCCGGTTTCGGCGAGGTCCTTCGGCCCCCAGACCTTGAACCACCAGTCCTCGCCGAACTCGTCGTCGACCTTGCGCATCGCGCGGCGAAACTCGAGCGACTCGAAGATCGACTCCTCGACGAGGGCGGTGCCTCCCGGCGGCTCCATCATCGCGGCGGCCACGTCGCAGGACGCGATGATCGCGTACTGCGGGCTGGTCGACGTGTGCATCAGGAAGGCCTCGTTGAAGCGGAAGCGGTCGAGATGGTTCCGCTCGGAGTCCTGCACCAGGATCTGCGAGGCCTGGGACAGGCCCGCAAGCAGCTTGTGCGTGGATTGCGTGGAGAAGATCATCGCCTCGGCGCTGCGCGGCCGGTTCGGGCCGATGGCGTGGAACTCGTGATAGAACGGATGAAAGGTCGCGTGCGGCAGCCAGGCCTCGTCGAAGTGCAGGTTCTCGATGTAGTTCCCGAGCGTGCGCTTGAGCGTCTCGACGTTGTAGACCACGCCGTCGTAGGTCGATTGCGTGATCGTCATCACGCGCGGGCGCGCGCTCTTGTCCTTGATGAGCGGGTTGGCGTCGATCTTGCGCTGGATGCTCGCCGGGTCGAACTCCTCGAGCGGGATCGGCCCGATGATGCCCAGGTGGTTGCGCGTGGGCTGCAGGAAGATCGGCACCGTGCCGGTCATCGTGATCGCGTGCAGGATCGACTTGTGGCAGTTCCGGTCGACCAGGACCACGTCGTCGCTGCCCACCGTCGAATGCCAGACGATCTTGTTCGAGGTCGACGTGCCGTTGGTGACGAAGAACAGGTGGTCCGTATTGAAGATCCGGGCGGCGTTGCGCTCGGACGCCGCGACCGGGCCGGTGTGGTCGAGCAGCTGGCCGAGCTCGTCGACCGCGTTGCAGACATCGGCGCGCAGCATGTTCTCGCCGAAGAACTGGTGGAACATCTGACCCACCGGCGCCTTCAGGAACGCGACCCCGCCCGAGTGCCCCGGGCAGTGCCAGGAGTACGAGCCGTCGTGCGCGTAGTGCACCAGTGCCTTGAAGAACGGCGGCGCCAGCGACTCGAGGTAGTTCGACGCCTCGCGGATGATGTAGCGCGCGACGAACTCCGGCGTGTCCTCGAACATGTGGATGAACCCGTGCAGCTCCTTCAGGATGTCGTTCGGAATGTGCTGCGAGGTACGCGTCTCGCCGAACAGGAAGATCGGGATGTCGGCGTTGCGTCGCCGCGTCTCGGCGATGAACTTGCGCAGGTCGCTGACCGCCTTGCTGTCCCGGCCGTCGTCGCCGAGCTCCTCGTCGTCGATCGACACGATGAACGCCGACGCGCGCGCCGCCTGGTTCGCCACCATCGAGACGTCGATGTAGGTGAAGCCGCCCACCACCTCCCAGCGCTGGTCCTCGATCGCCTTGGCCAGCGCGCGGATGCCCAGGCCGCTGGCGGAGTCGGCCTTCCAGTCTTCGTCGATGATGACGATCGGGAAACGGAACTTCATGTCGTGGATCCAGGTTCGCGGCTGCGACGGGCGGAAACGCGTCGCCGGTGGAGCGGAAACGGCGGAGCGGGAAAAGGTGCAAGTTAAGCACAAATCCACGCGGCGGTCGGGCCCGCGGGCGATTGGTTAGCATCGGGGTCCCTCTCGTGTCGGCAATGGGTCGGAGGAACGTCCGATGAACGCAACGGAATCGGGATCGTCGCAGGAGCGCGACGCCGCGCCGGGTGCCGGCGATGCGCCGGCGCCGCCGGGCTGGCCGGACGTCGCGGTGTTCGGGGCCGGCGCCGTCGGCTGCTTCTTCGGCGCGCGGCTGGCCGAGGCCGGCGCACCGGTGACGCTGATCGGGCGCGCCGGCCACGTCGAGGCGATCCGGCGCGACGGCCTGCTGTTCGACAGCCCCGGCGCGGCGCGCCGGGTATGCGTCGCCGCCGACACCGGTCCCGCGGCGGTCGCGCGGGCGGCGGTCGTGCTCGTCTGCGTGAAGACGCGCGACACCGGCGAGGCGGCGGCGATCCTCGCTCCGCTGCTGCGCCCCGACGCGGTCGTCGTGAGCCTGCAGAACGGCGTCGACAACGTCCCCCGGCTGCGCGAGGCCGGCATCGACGCGCTGGGCGCCGTCGTCTACGTCGCCACCTCGATGCCCGCGCCCGGCCACCTGCTGCATGCGGGACGCGGCGACCTGGTCATCGGCGAGCACGGCGCGGCCGGGGCGGACGCGAGCCCACGCGCGCGGCGGATCGCCGGGCTGTTCGAGCGCGCCGGCGTGCCGTGCCGGGCCGACGCGGACATCCGCGGCGAGCTATGGCGCAAGCTGGTGCTGAACTGCGCGTTCAATGCGATCTCGGCGCTCGGCCGCTCGCGCTACGGCCCGATGCTGGACGACCCGGCCGTGGTGGCCCTGATGCGCGAGGCGATCGGCGAATGCGCCGCCGTCGCGGCCGCCGAAGGGGTGGCGATCGGGGACGCCGCGACGCTCCACGCGGCGGCGCTGCGGCTGGGCGAGGCGATGCGGGACGCCAGCTCGTCGACCGCCCAGGACCTCGCCGCGGGCCGGCGCACCGAGATCGATGCGCTCAACGGCCACGTGGCGCGCCGCGGCGCCGCGCTCGGCATCGACACTCCGGTCAATCGCGCGCTGGCAACGCTGGTCCGGCTGCGCGAGCGCGCCGCCGTCGCGCCGGCGGCTCCGGAGCGTTGAGGCCCGCCGAACCGATCCGGAGACGAGCCGACCCCAGCGGCGCTAGCGCCGCAGGGCGCGAGCCAGCGCGTCGCCGAGCGCCGTGGCCCCCCCTTGGCCATCTCGGCCATCTCGCCCGTCCCGTCCGTTGCGTCCCTCCCGCCCGTCCCGTCCGGCGGGACGCCGGTCGCCCTGGGTTCCGTGAGACTTCCCCGCGCCGGACGGCGCGCCGCCCGCCGGGCGCCCGTCCCGTCCCCCGGGGTCGCGCCGCATCGACAGCGCGATCCGCTTGCGCGCCGGATCGACCTCCAGCACGGTCACCGAGACCACCTGCCCGGCCTTGACCGCTTCGCGCGGATCCTTGACGAAGCGGTCGGCGATCTGCGAGACATGCACCAGGCCGTCCTGGTGCACGCCGATGTCGACGAAGGCGCCGAAGTTCGCCACGTTGGTCACGACCCCCTGCAGGGACATCCCGGGGCGCAGGTCGGCCAGCGTCTCGACGCCTTCGCGGAACGAAACGGTGACGAAGTCGCCGCGCGGATCGCGCCCCGGCTTCTCGAGCTCCGCGAGGATGTCGCGCACGGTCGGCTCGCCGAAGCGTTCGTCGGTGAACGAGCCCGGCTCGAGCGTGCGCAGGACCCCGCGATTGCCGATCAGCTCGCGCGCGCTGCGCCCGGCCCGCGCGAGGATCCGTTCGACCACCGGATACGCCTCCGGGTGCACCGCCGACGCGTCGAGCGGGTTGGCGCCGTCTCGGATGCGCAGGAAGCCGGCCGCCTGCTCGAACGCCTTGTCGCCGAAGTACGGAACCTGCTTCAGCGCTTCGCGGCCGGTGAACGCTCCATGCGCGTCGCGATGCTCGACGATGCGCTGCGCCACCGACGCCGACAGGCCCGCGACGCGCGCGAGCAGCGGCGCCGAGGCGATGTTCACGTCCACGCCGACGCCGTTCACGCAGTCCTCGACCACGGCGTCGAGCTGGCGCGCCAGCGCGCGCTGGTTCACGTCGTGCTGGTACTGGCCGACGCCGATCGCCTTGGGATCGATCTTCACCAGCTCGGCCAGCGGGTCCTGCAGCCGGCGCGCGATCGACACCGCGCCGCGCAGGCTCACGTCGAGGTCGGGGAACTCCTTCGCCGCCAGCTCGCTCGCCGAATACACCGACGCCCCCGCTTCGGACACCATCAGCTTGCGCAGCTTCAGCCCGGGATGGCGTTTCGCGAGGTCGGCGACCAGCCGGTCGGTCTCGCGCGAAGCGGTGCCGTTGCCGATCGCGACGAGATCGACGCGATGCTTCGCCGCGAGCGCGGCGAGCGCCGCGATCGAGCCGTCCCAGTCGCGGCGCGGCTCGTGCGGATGGATGGTCGCGGTGTCGAGCAGCTTGCCGGTCGCATCGACCACCGCCACCTTCACGCCAGTACGCAGGCCCGGGTCCAGCCCGATCACCGTGCGCGCGCCGGCCGGAGCGGCCAGCAGCAGGTCCTTCAGGTTGGCGCCGAACACGCGGATCGCCTCGGCCTCGGCGGCCTCGCGCAGCCGGCCGAACAGCTCGGTCTCCAGATGCGGCAGCAGCTTCACGCGCCAGCACCAGCGGCACGCGTCGGCGAGCCACGCATCGGCGGGGCGCGCCGCGGCCTGCACCGGGCGCGCGAGCCCCACCATGCCGGCCAGCTTCACCACGTTCGGGTGCGGCACCTGCTCCTCGAGCGCGGCCTCCAGCACGAGCTTCAGCGCCAGCACGCCCTGCTGGCGGCCGCGAAACAGCGCCAGCGCGCGATGCGAAGGCAGCTTCGCGATCGGCTCGGCATGATCGAACCAGTCGCGGAACTTCTCGCCCTCGGCTTCCTTGCCGTCGAGCACCCTGCTCGCCACCCAGCCCTCGGTCCACATGCGCTCGCGCAGCGCATCGAGCACGTCAGCGCGTTCGGCGAAGCGTTCGGCCAGGATATCGCGCGCGCCGTCCAGCGCCGCCTTCGCGTCGGCCACGCCATGCTCGCCGTTCTCGTCGGGCGCACGCAGGTAGCGGGCCGCCTCGTCGTGGGGATCGAGCATCGGGTCGGCCAGCAGCGCATCGGCCAGCGGCTCCAGGCCCGCCTCGCGCGCGATCTGCGCGCGCGTGCGCCGTTTCGGCCTGTAGGGCAGGTACAGGTCTTCCAGGCGCTGCCGGGTGTCGGCGGCGTCGATCTGCGCCGCGAGCGCGGCGCCGAGCTTGCCCTGTCCGGCGATGCTGTCGCGGATCGATGCGCGGCGTTCCTCCAGCTCGCGCAGGTACGACAGCCGCTGCTCCAGCATGCGCAGCTGCGTGTCGTCCAGCCCGCCGGTGGCTTCCTTGCGATAGCGCGCGATGAACGGCACCGTCGCGCCGCCGTCGATCAGCTCGACGGCGGCCGTCACCTGCGCCGGCCGCGCCGACAGTTCTTCGGCGATGCGGGCAACGATGCGGGCGGCGACGGCCGCCGCCGAAAGGGCGCGTTCCATGAGCAGAGGATCCCGGGGGCTGTCCGAAAGGCCCGGATTCTGCCACGCCCGGTGCAGCGGACACGGCCGCCCGGAAGCGGCCGTGCAGGCCGCCCCCCGGCGGCCAGATGCGCCGCGACAGCGCGCCTACGCGCTGTGTCCCAACATGAGCGTGCGCGGCAACGTCGAGTACGCGATCGGCCGCCGGTCCGACGCCGGCTGGGTCGACGAGCTGCAGGCCGAGGTGCTGCGCCCGCATCGCCGCTTCGGAACGACCACGCTGATGGTCAGCCACGATGTCGCGGAGATCGTGCGCATGGCCGACCGGGTCGAGCGGATCGATGCCGGACGCATCGTGTTCGACGGGCATCCGCTCGCCGCCTGTGGCGCGGACGCCTCGACCGAAGGCATCCGTGTCGTCGCACAGCACCTCGACGGACCGGATGCGCTGGGACGCGCGCGCGTGTTCGTGGAGATAGCCCGCCGGCGATTCAGGACGCGGGCGCGGCCCGGACCAGCGACCCGTCGACCGCGTCCAGCGTCGCCCGCCCGGTCAGGACCATCGCCATCTCGAGCTCGGTGCGCAGCAGGTGCAGCACATGGGCCACGCCCGGCGCGCCCGCCGCGGCCAGCCCGTACATGAACGGGCGTCCGATCATCACGGCCCGGGCGCCGAGCGCCAACGCCTTGAGCACGTCGGTCCCGCGGCGGATGCCGCCATCCAGCAGCACCGGCACGCGACCGGCGACCGCCGCGACGACCGGCGACAGCGCATCGATGCTCGCCGGCTGCATGTCGAGCACCCGTCCGCCGTGATTGGAGACCACGATTCCGGCGGCGCCGGCCGCGACGGCGCGCCGCGCGTCCTCCGGATCCATCACGCCCTTGACGAGCACCGGCAACGCGGTCTGTCCGCACAACCATTCGAGGTCGCGCCAGGTCGGCGCGCCCGCCACCAGCGCGCTGTCGAACACCGCGCTGCCGCCGGGCCGGGCGACCTGCTGCGCCGGCGCAACCATGCCGCGCAGGTTGGCCGCCTCGATGCCCGGAGGCAGCGCGAATCCCGCGCGCTGCTCCCGGTTGCGCACCCCGCCGACCGGCGCGTCCACGGTGACCACCAGCGCACGGTACCCGGCCGCCTCGGCACGCCCCGCCAGTTCGCGCGTGAAACCCCGGTCGGGCTGGATGTAGAGCTGGAACCAGAGCATCGTCTGCGCGTCGCGAGCGATGCGCTCGAGCGTGACGCTGGACTGGGTGCTGACCACCATCGGCGCACGCAGCGCCGCGGCGCCCAGCACCGTGGCCAGCTCGCCGTCCGGATGCACCAGTTGCTGGTAGGCGACCGGCGCGAGCAGGATCGGGTGCTCGAGGGACGCGCCGAGCAGCTCGAGACGCGTGCCGCCGCCGGCCATGTCGGCCAGGACCCTCGCCCGCAGGCGCAACCGCTCGAACCCGGCGCGATTCTCGCGCAGCGTGCATTCGTCGGCCGCGCCGCCGGAGAGCCAGGCCCAGGTCGCGGCGCTCATGCGCTCGCGCGCGAACGGCTCGTAATCGGCCAGCGCGGCGATCCGCGCAGGAATCCGCGACAGCAGCGGCAGCGGAGGAGCTGCCCCGGGGGAATCGTCGTTCAGGTCTCGGCCCATTCGCGCAACAGGTTGTGATAGACGCCGCCGAGGCGATCGAGCGCCTCGTGCCCGGGAACATCCCGGGCCAGCGCCTGGATCGCGGCGTCCAGCTCCCACAGGACGCCGCGCCGGGCATCGTGCCGGACCAGGCTCTGGATCCAGAAGAAGGACGCGATCCGCTCGCCCCGGGTGACCGGGGTGACGTGATGCAGGCTGCTCCCCGGATACAGCACCATCTGCCCCGCCGGCAGCCGCACCCGATGCGCGCCGAAAGTGTCCTCGATCACGAGCTCACCACCCTCGTAGTCGCCCGGATCGGTCAGGAACAGGGTCGCCGACAGGTCGCTGCGGATCCGGTGCGGCGTGCCGGGCACGCTGAACACCGCGTTGTCGACGTGGTTCGCGTACGTGTTGCCGCCGGCGTACCGGTTGAAGCGCGGCGGCAGCACCTTCAGCGGCAGCGCGGCGGCCATGAAACGCGAACTGCGCCCGAGCGCCTCCAGGATCAGGTTGCCGACGCGCTCGGCCAGCGGCCCGTCGTCCAACTGCAGATTGCGCTTGGCCTGGGCCGCGAGATGCCCGGCGGAGGCACGGCCGTCGGACCAGTTTCCGCGCAGCAGCGCTGCGCGGCACTCGCGCGCCTGCTCGGCCGTGAGGACATCGGGAATGGTCAACAGCACGTGGCAGCCTCTCCAGGAAATCCAGGGGAATGCCCCTGATTTGCATTGACTCGAGTCAAGTATTAACAATAATCATTGTCATTTATGTTACATTTGTAACAAAACGCAACCGGCACAGCGCTCCTGCCGACGGCTGGAGCGCACCCCTCTCCCACCGACCCTAGAAGGTATCCGTCCGATGGCCAGCCCCCACCGCCGCTTCCGCCTCACGCCGATCGCCACTGCCCTGCTCTGCCTGGGCTCGGGAAGCACGTTCGCCCAGGGCAGCCCGAACCTGCCCGAGGTGAAGGTGACGGCACCGGCGGACACAGGCTACAAGGTCGACCAGTCGCTGTCGCCGAAATCGACCGCACCGCTGCTGGATACGCCGCAGACGGTGAACGTCATCCCGGCCGAGGTGTTCGCCGAGCAGGGGGCCCGCAACCTGACCGAAGTCCTGCGCAACACCCCGGGGATCACCTTCAACGCCGGCGAGAACGGCTTCGCGACGAACACCAACAACTTCAGCCTGCGCGGTTTCGACACCAGCGGCAACATCTTCATCGACGGCGTGCGCGACTCGGGGAACTATACGCGCGACGCGTTCAACCTGGAGCAGGTCGAGGTCGTGAAGGGGCCTGCCGCCGACAACGGCCGGGGCGGCGCCGGCGGCTACGTGAACCTGGTGACGAAGACCCCCCGGTACCAGCAGGACTTCGTCACCGGCACGATCGGCTACGGCTTCGATCGCTACGATTCGGGCGCGCGCAAGCGGGCGAGCGCCGACCTGAACCGGGCGCTCGGCGACGCCGCGGCGTTCCGTCTGAACCTGATGGCCGAGGACAGCGGCGTCGCCGGACGCGACGTCGCCAAGCTGCGCGGCTTCGGCGTCGCCCCGTCGCTGGCGATCAAGGCGGGGCCCGCCACCAACCTGGTGTTCTCGTACCAGCACATCCAGACCGACGACCGACCCGACTGGGGCGTGCCGGCGGCGATGATCCCCGGCATGCTCGCGCGCGACCCGGCGATCGGCAAGTCGAACCGGGACAACTTCTACGGACTGCGTTCCGACTTCGACAAAACCAAATCGGACGCGCTGCTGGCCCGCGTCGAGCACCGCATCTCGTCGACCGCCACGATCAGCAACCAGACGCGCTGGGCCTCGACCGAGCGCGAGGCGCTGTATGCGGTCGCGACCGCCTACGACCCCGCGACGCGACTGGTGACCACCCAGCGCCAGGCCTATTCGCGCGAGAACACCTCGCTCTCGAACCTGACCAATCTCGACCTGCGCTTCGCCACCGGCGGCGTGAAGCATCACGTGGCCGCCGGCCTGGAGTTGATGCGCGAGGAATCCGAGGCCGGCCGCTATCCGGCCAACATCCCGAGCAACCCCGGCACGGTCGACATCTTCGCGCCGGACCCGAGCCGCGCGATGGCACCGTTCACCGGGATGGTGCCCACGCAGACGGCGAAAGTCCGCATCGACACGATCGCCGCGTATGCGTACGACACGCTCGAGCTCGACCCGAAATGGCAGGTCACCGGCGGCCTGCGCGTGGAACGCTACAAGGTCCGGATCGACAGCCGCACCGCTGCCGGCGCGCCGCAGGGCCCGGACGGGTTCGAGCGCAGCGAGCTCACGATCGGCGGCAAGATCGGCCTCGTCTACAAACCGGCCGCCAACGGAACCATCTACGTCGCCTACAGCGAGGCCGCGCTGCCGCCGGGCTCCTACCTGTCGAATCCGGACATCTCGCGCACCGGCGACAATGCCTTCCCCGGATGGCAGGGCCAGAACCACAAGGATTCGAAGGAGCAGCGCTCGACCAACATCGAGATCGGGACCAAGTGGGACCTGCTCGACCGGCGCCTCGCGACCACCGCAGCCATCTTCCACACCGAACGGCGCAACATCGCGATGGGCCCGGGCGTGGTGCCGATCGGCTACGGCAAGCAGACCGTCCAGGGCATCGAGCTCAGCGCGGCCGGCGCGCTCACCCGCAGCTGGTCGGTATTCGGCGGGCTGCTGCTGATGGACAGCAAGCGCACGCACAGCGCCGCGATCGACGCCGCGCTGAGCGGCGACTACGGGACCTACTCGACCACGATCGGCGACGAGCTGGCATTCACGCCGAAGCTCACCGCCAACCTGTGGACCAGCTACCGCGTCGACCAGGCGCTCACCGTCGCCGGCGGCGTCCAGCACGTGGGCAGCTCGTGGGTCGGCCGGCCCGACACGGCGGACCGCGTGATCCCGAACGGCCGCTTCGGCAAGCTGCCCGGCTACACGGTGGTCAACCTGATGGCCTCGTACGCGGTCAACCGCAACCTGACCGTCCGGCTCAACGTCGACAACCTCTTCGACAAGCTGTACGCGACTTCGTCGAACTGGGGCGGCACCCGCGTCTCGCTCGGCGTGCCGCGGACCTTCATGGTCAGCGCCGACCTGAAGTTCTGATCCGCAGGCCGGACGCGCGGGCGGCGGCCAACGCCGCCCCGCGTCAGTGCACCACCCGCTCGAAGCCGAACCGGCCGTCGACGAAGTCGACCGGGATCACGTCCTTGGGCCCGAACCTGCCCTCGAGCACCCGCTTCGCGACCGGGTTCTCGATGTACTGCTGGATCGCGCGCTTGAGCGGCCGGGCGCCGTAGAGCGGGTCGAAGCCGACCTTGGCCAGCTCGGCCAGCGCCGCATCCGACACCTCCAGCCCCATCTCGCGCTCGGCCAGCCGCTTGCGCAGCCCCTCGAGCTGGATCCGCGCGATCGAGGCGATGTGCGCCGCGCCCAGCGCGTGGAACACGACGATCTCGTCGATCCGGTTGACGAACTCCGGCCGGAAGTGCTGGCGCACCTCGACCATCACCGCGTCCTTGATCACCTCGGGGTCGTTCATCTTCGGGTCGGCCCCCAGGCGCTGGATCTCGTGCGACCCCAGGTTGGAGGTCATCACGATCACCGTGTTGCGGAAGTCGACCGTCCGCCCCTGGCCGTCGGTGAGGCGCCCGTCATCGAGCACCTGGAGCAGCACGCCGAACACGTCCTGGTGCGCCTTCTCCACCTCGTCGAACAGGATCACGCTGTAAGGCTTGCGTCGCACCGCCTCGGTGAGATAGCCGCCCTCTTCGTAGCCGACGTATCCCGGAGGCGCGCCGATCAGCCTCGCAACCGAGTGCTTCTCCATGAACTCGCTCATGTCGATGCGGATCAGGTGATCTTCGCTGTCGAACAGGAACTCGGCCAGCGCCTTGCACAGCTCGGTCTTGCCGACGCCGGTCGGGCCGAGGAACAGGAACGAGCCGTACGGGCGGCGCGGGTCGGCGAGGCCCGCGCGCGAGCGCCGGATCGCGTCGGACACGAGCCGGACCGCCTCGTCCTGGCCGACCACGCGGCGATGCAGGAAGCTCTCCATCGTCAGGAGCTTCTCGCGCTCGCCCTGCATCATCTTGCTGACCGGGATGCCCGTGGCGCGCGAGACGACCTCCGCGATCTCCTCGGCGCCGACCTGCGTGCGCAGCAGCTTCGGCCTCGCCGCGCCCTGCGCGCCTGCCCCCGCCTCGGCCTCGCTCGCGCTCTTCAGGCGCCCCTCGAGTTCCGGCAGCTTGCCGTACTGGATTTCGGCGAGCTTGTCGAACTGGCCCTTGCGCTGCAGCTCGGCCATCTGCGCGCGCAGCTGGTCGATCTCGGCCTTGATCTGCGCCGAGCCCTGCACCGCCGCCTTCTCGCTGCGCAGCACCTCGTCGAGGTCGGCGTACTCTTTCTCGAGCCGGACGATCTCGGCCTCGATCAGTTCCAGGCGCTTGCGCGACGCCTCGTCGGTTTCCTTCTTGACCGCCTCGCGCTCGATCTTGAGCTGGATGATGCGCCGGTCGAGCTTGTCCATCGACTCGGGCTTCGAGTCGATCTCCATCTTGATCCGGGCGGCGGCCTCGTCGATCAGGTCGATCGCCTTGTCCGGAAGGAAGCGATCGGTGATGTAGCGATGGCTGAGCTCGGCCGCGGCGACGATCGCCGGATCGGTGATCTCGACGCCGTGGTGCAGCTCGTAACGCTCCTGCAGCCCGCGCAGGATCGCGATCGTCGCCTCGACGCTGGGCTCGCCGACCAGGACCTTCTGGAAGCGTCGCTCGAGCGCGGCGTCCTTCTCGATGTACTTGCGGTACTCGTCGAGCGTGGTCGCGCCGATGCAGTGCAGCTCGCCGCGCGCGAGGGCCGGCTTGAGCATGTTCCCGGCGTCGATCGCGCCCTCGGCCTTGCCGGCGCCCACCATCGTGTGGATCTCGTCGATGAAGACGATCGTGCGCCCTTCCTCGGCCGCGATCTCCTTGAGCACCGCCTTCAGCCGCTCCTCGAACTCGCCGCGGTACTTGGCGCCCGCGAGCAGGCCCGCCATGTCGAGGACCAGCACGCGCTTGTTCTTCAGCGTCTCGGGCACTTCGTCGTTGACGATCCGCTGCGCGAGCCCTTCGACGATCGCCGTCTTGCCCACCCCCGGCTCGCCGATCAGCACCGGATTGTTCTTGGTGCGGCGCTGGAGGATCTGGATCGTGCGCCGGATCTCGTCGTCGCGGCCGATCACCGGGTCCAGCTTGCCCTGGCGGGCGCGCTCGGTCAGGTCGATCGTGTACTTCTTCAGCGCCTCGCGCTGGCCCTCGGCCTCGGCGCTGTCCACGCCCGCCCCGCCCCGCACCGCGTCGATCGCCGCCTCGAGCGACTTGCGCGCGAGCCCCGCCTCCTTCGCGATGCGCCCCGCCTCGCCCCGGTCCTCGGTCAGCGCGAGCAGGAACATTTCCGTGGCGACGAACTGGTCGCCGCGCTTGAGGGCCTCCTTCTCGGACAGGTTCAGCAGGTTGACCAGGTCGCGACCGACCTGTACTTCGCCCCCCGTGCCGGAGACCTGCGGCAGGCGCTTGACGGCCTGCTCGGCGGCCGTCTTGAGGGCCGCCGTGCGGACGCCCGCCCGCTCGAGCAGGGTTCGTCCCGAGCCCTCGGCCTGGCCGGCGATCGCCGCCAGCAGGTGGACCGGCTCGATGTACTGGTTGTCGTTCGCGAGCGCGAGGCTCTGGGCGTCCTGCAGGGCCTGCAGGAACTGGGTCGTGAACTTGTCCTGACGCATGGGCTATCCCCGAATGACTGGTGCGGGCGCCGGCCCGCGCGACTGGCAGGGATCTGCGGGCGTCGCCGGGCGATTTCAAGACCGGGCCCCGGGGCCGGGCGAGAACCGGCGGATGGGTGACAATGAGGGATTCCCTTCCCGATGCCGACGCGATACCGACGATGTCCCGACTATTTTCCCCCATCCAGCTCCGTTCGCTGACCCTCCCGAACCGGATCGTGGTCTCGCCGATGTGCCAGTACTCGGCGGTCGACGGGCGCGCCCAGCCCTGGCATGCCATCCATCTCGGGCGGCTCGCGCTCAGCGGCGCAGGGCTGACGCTGATCGAGGCCACCGCAGTCGAACCGGCCGGCCGGATCTCGCCGGGTTGCCTGAGCCTGCACGACGACGCCACCGAGGCCGCGCTCGGCGAGGCGCTGCGCCTGGTCCGCAGCGCCGGCGGCGGCGCGATCGGCATCCAGCTCGGCCACGGCGGGCGCAAAGCCTCGAGCAGCCGGCCCTGGGAGGGCGGGCAGCAGATCCCGGCAGGCGCCGGCGGCTGGCCGACGGTGGCCCCGAGCGCCGTGCCGATGGCCGACGGCGAGGAGCCGCCGCACGCGCTCGAGCCGGCGCAGATGGAGGCGATCAAGGCGCGCTTCGTCGACGCCACGCTGCGCGCCGACCGGCTCGGCCTCGATGCGGTCGAGCTCCATGCCGCGCACGGCTACCTGCTGCACCAGTTCCTCGCGCCGGTCGCCAACCGCCGCGAGGACGCGTACGGCGGATCGCTCGAGAACCGGATGCGGTGGCCGCTCGAGGTGTTCGCCGCGATGCGCGCCGCCTGGCCGGCGCACAAGCCGATGGGCGTGCGCGTCTCGGCGACCGACTGGCTCGAGGACCTGCCCGCCGCCGAGCGCTTCGACCTGCCCGATGCGATCGAGTTCGCGCGCCGCTGCCGCGCGATCGGTGCCGACTGGATCGACGTCTCGAGCGGCGGGGTCTCGCCGCGCCAGAAGCTCCGCGTCGGTCCCGGCTACCAGGTCCCGTTCGCCGAGGCGATCCGGCGCGACGCGGCGCTGCCGGTGATCGCGGTCGGGATGATCACCGACCCGGCCCAGGCCGAGGACATCGTCGCCTCCGGGAAGGCCGACATGGTGGCGCTCGCCCGCGGGATCGTCTACGACCCGCACTGGCCCTGGCACGCGGCCGCGGCGCTCGGGGCCAGCGTCGAGGCGCCGCGCCAGTACTGGCGCTGCCATCCGCGCGAGCACCCGCAGCTGTTCGGCCCCGTCTCCACCGGGCAGCGATGAACGGCTTCGCGGCGGTCGTCTTCGACATGGACGGCCTGATGATCGATACCGAGCGCGTGGCGCTCGAATGCTGGATCGAGGCCGCTGGAGAGGCCGGGTGGCAGATCTCGCGCGAGACCTGCCTCACCCTGGTCGGGCTCGGCCAGCGCGAGTCGCGCCAGGCACTGCTCGACCGCATGGGCGGCACGTTCCCGCTGACCGAGGTCTCGGCGCGCGGCCGCGAGCGCTACCTGCGGCGGCTGCGCGACGAAGGGGTCGCGGTCAAGCCGGGGCTGCTGCCGCTGCTCGACTGGCTCGCCGGGCGCGGCGTGCCGGTCGCGGTCGCCACCTCGACCCAGCACGCGCTCGCGCTCGAGAAACTGGCGCTGGCGGGCCTGCGCGAACGCTTCGCAACGATCGTCTGCGGCGACCAGGTGCCGAAAGGCAAGCCGGCGCCCGACGTGTATCGGGAAGCGATCACCCGGATGGCGCTGGATCCGGCGGCCTGCATCGCCCTGGAAGACTCCGAGGTCGGCCTGCGGGCCGCGCATGCGGCCGGGCTCGCCTGCATCGTCGTGCCCGATCTCATGCCGCCCTCGCCCCGCTATGCGGCGCTCGCCCACGCGATCGTGCCGTCGCTGCACGATGCGCAGCGGCTGGTCGCGGCGATGCTCGGGCCCGACGACGCCTGAAGCGGCCAGGGATTGCCCCGCGTCGGCGCGGGGACGATCGCAGTGCGAACAGGCCCTAGGGGCCGGCGACCAGCAGCCAGATCACCCCGGCCACCATCAGCACGATGCCGAGCGCCTCGCCGCGCGTCGTCGCCTGCCCGAAGAGCCGGTGCGACGCCGCCTGCGCGAACAGGATCTCGACCAGCCCGACCGTCCGGACCGCGGCGGCCGACTGCAGCGCGAACGCCAGGAACCATAACTGGGAAGCCAGCGCGCCGGCAGCGCCGGCCAGCAGCGAGGGGCGCCAGAGCCGGAAGATCGCTGCCAGCACGTCCGGCTCGCGCCAGGACAGCCAGGCGCTCAGGAGCGCCGTCTGCATCGCCAGGCCCGCGGCGAGCGTGAACGAAGCGCGCAGGTGAAACGGCGCATCGCCGAGCGCGAGGATCGCGCCGCGGAAACCGACCGCCGACAGCGCGAACATCGCGCCCGCCAGGATGCCGAGCAGCGCCGCGCGCGGCAGCCGCTTCGCGCGCGGCGGCGCCGGCTCGGGCGACGGCCCGGGCCTGGACATCAGCAGCACGCCGCAGGTGGCGAGCAGCACCGCGGCGCTGCCCTGCGGGCTCAGCCGTTCGCCGAGGAACACCAGGCCGAACAGGGCGATCTGCAGCGGTTCGGTCTTGAGGTAGGCGATCGCCATGACGAACGAGCGCTCGCGCATCGCCGCCAGCATCAGCGCGGTTCCGGCAATCTGCGACAGCGCGCCCGCGAAGGTCCAGGCGGCGAACGGCCACGACACGCGCAGCGTCGAAGGGCCGGCCGCGACGAGCACCGCCGCGGCGAACAGCAGGCCGAAGGGCAGTCCGAACAGGAACCGGACGTGGGTCGCGCCGACCGTGCCGAGGCGGCCGGTCAGGCTGCGCTGCATCGCGTTGCGCGCGGTCTGGACGGCCGCCGCCCCCACCGTGAAGGCCACCCACAACCAGGCCGGCGGGTCGAGCGCGAACGTCACCAGCGCGACGCCGCCGCGTCGTCGGCGTCGCGCGCCTCCACCCAGCGTTCGCCCTCGGGCGTCGCCTCCTTCTTCCAGAACGGCGCCCGGGTCTTCAGGTAGTCCATGATGAACTCGCAGGCGGCGAAGGCCTCGCCGCGATGCGCCGAGGTGACGACGACGAGCACGATCTGGTCGCCGGGCTCGAGCCGCCCGTGGCGATGGATCACCAGCGTCTCGAGGATGTCCCACCGCTCCCGCGCCTGGGCGCAGATCTCCTCGAGGGCGCGCTCGGTCATGCCGGGGTAGTGCTCGAGGGTCATCGAGCTGATCCCGGCCCCCTCGTTGAGCTCGCGCACGGTGCCGATGAAACTGGCCACCGCGCCTACGCCCCGGTTCCCGGCGCGCAGCGCCGCGATTTCGACACCGACGTCGAAGTCTTCCTGCTGGACCCGCACGGGCATGGGCGGCCTCCGTTGCGCCGTCGTTCGGCCGCGCTTCAGCCGCCGGTCACCGGCGGGAAGAACGCAATCTCGGCGCCCGCGCGCAACGGCGCATCGGGCGCAGCCATCGCCCGGTCGACCGCGACGCGGATCGACCGGTTCTCGGCCAGCGCTTCGGCCCAGGCGCCGCCGCGCAGGCGCAGCCACGCGCGCAGCTGCGCCGCCGTCCCGACCCCGGGCGGCAGCTCGAGCGTCTCGCTCCCGGTGCCGAGCGCCTCGCGCAGCCCGGCGAAGTAGAGGATGGTGATCGTCATGTCAGCCCACCAGGTCCGAGAAGGGCAGGAAGCGCACGGTCTCGCCGGCGGCGATCGGATGCTCGGGCGGATTGTCGACCAGGCCGTCGCCCCAGACCGTCGAGGTGAGCACGCCCGAGCCCTGGTTCGGAAACAGGTCCAGCCCGCCGCGCGCATTGATCCGCGCCCGCAGGAACTCGCGACGGCGATCGGGCTCCGGCCAGTCGAAGTCGGCCCGCATCCCGAACGCGCGCGGCTGCACGTCGCGCACGCCCTGGAGCCGCAGGACGAACGGCCGCGCCAGCAGCAGGAAGGTGACGAAACTGGAGACCGGATTGCCGGGCAGCCCGAGGAAATGGGCCCGGCCCACGCTGCCGTAGGCGAGCGGCTTGCCGGGCTTGATCGCGATCTGCCACAGGCGCAGCTCGCCCTCGGCCCGGACCGCCGGCTTCACGTGATCCTCCTCCCCGACCGATACGCCCCCCGAGGTCACGATCAGGTCGGCGTCGCGCGCCGCCGCGCGCAGCGCCGCGCGGGTGGCCGCGAGCGTGTCCGGCACGTTGCCGAGGTCGCAGAGCTCGCAGCCCATCGTCCGCAGCAGGGCTCCGAGGACGAAACGGTTGCTGTTGTAGATCGCCCCCGGTCGCAAGGGTTCGCCCGGCATGGCCAGTTCGTCCCCGGTGAAGAAGCACGCCACCCGCACCCGCCGGCGCACCGGCAGCCGCGCGAGGCCCACCGACGCCGCCAGCCCGGTCGCCTGCGGCCCCAGGCGCATGCCCTCGGGAAGGATCACGCTGCCCGCGCGGATGTCCTCGCCGGCGCGCCGGATCCACGCGCCCGGCGCCGGGCGCTGCGTGAAGGACACCCGGTCGCCGTCGGCACGGGCCATCTCCTGCATGACCACCGCGTCGGCGCCCTCCGGAATCAACCCGCCGGTGAAGATGCGCGCCGCTTCGCCGGGCCGCAGGGGGTTCCCGACATGGCCTGCGGGAATGCGCTGCGCGACCGGCAGCGTGACCGGACGCCCCTCGGCGGCATCGGCCAGGTCGGCGCCGCGCACCGCATAGCCGTCCATCTGGGTGTTGTCGCGCGGCGGAACGTCGAGGTCCGAACGCAGGTCCGCGGCCAGTACCCGCCCGCTGGCCGCCTCGGTCCCGACGGTTTCGACGCCCTCGACCGCGACGGCCTGCGCGAGCAGCGCCGCCAGCGCGTCATCGAAGGGCAGCAACGCCTGCTTCATGCCTGCCTTCCAGGTGCGCCAGGACGAACTCCGCGATGTCGTCCGGCCGGTTCAGGTCGAGGACCGGCAATCGCGTCTCGATCGCCGCATCGGCGGCGACCGCGATGATGTCCGGGTCGTCGGGATACAGCATCGGCTTGCCCAGCCCTGGGCGACACACCTCGATCTTCGGGATCGGCGCGTGCTTGAAGCCCTCGACCAGGACCAGGTCGCAGGGAGAAAAGCGCGCGAGCTGCTCGTGCAGCGAAGGTTCGGGCGCCCCGCGCAGCTCGTGCATCAGCGCCCACCGGTGCCCGGAGGTGATCATCACCTCGGTAGCGCCGGCCTCGCGGTGACGGTAGGAATCCTTGCCCGGCTTGTCGACGTCGAACAGGTGGTGGGCGTGCTTGATCAGCGACACGCGCAGGCCGCGCGCCACGAAGCGCGGAATCAGCTGCTCGATCAGCGTGGTCTTTCCGGCGCCCGAGTAGCCGGCGAAGCCGATGACTTTCATATCCCTGCGAGCGTACCCGAAGCGGCGCAACGCTGCAGCGTCGACCCCTCCGGGAGCGGCGCTCAGGGCGCCGGCGCGCAGCGCCCGGCGATGAACCGCTTCAGCGCCTCGACGTCGCGGGCCATGCGCTCGAATCGCTGCGGCAGCGCCTCGATATCCTCGTACCCGGGCGGTCGCGCCGGGTCCTCGCCGGTCGCCTCGCGGATGGTCTCGGCGAACTTCGCCGCCTGCGCGGTCTCCAGGCAGACCATCGGGACGCCGGGCTCGCGCCACTGTCGCGCGACGTGCATGCCGTCGGCGGTGTGCGTGTCGACCACGAGGCCGTACCGGTCGCGCGTCTCCCGGATCGTCGCCAGCCGGTCGGCGTGGCGGCTGCGGCCCGACACGAACCCGAACTCGCGCAACCGCGGGAACTCCGGCGTGCCGGACACGTCGAACTCGCCGCGCTCGTCGAGCGAACGCCAGAGCGCCGCCACGCGCGTCGCGTCGGCCCCGACGAGGTCGTAGACGAAGCGCTCGAAGTTCGAGGCCTTGGAGATGTCCATCGACGGGCTGCTCGTCGGGTGCGTCTCGGCGGTGCCGCGCGGCCGGTAACGGCCGGTGCGAAAGAACTCGTCGAGCACGTCGTTTTCGTTGGTGGCCACCACCAGCCGGGAGATCGGCAGGCCCATCTGCCGGGCGATGTGCCCGGCCAGCACGTTGCCGAAGTTGCCGGACGGCACCGCGAACGACACCTGCTGGTCGTCGCGCCCGGTCGCGGCGAACCAGCCCTTGAAGTAATAGACCACCTGCGCGACGACGCGCGCCCAGTTGATCGAGTTCACCGTCCCGATCGCGAAGCGCTCCTTGAACGCGAGATCGCCCGAGACCGCCTTGACCATGTCCTGGCAGTCGTCGAACACGCCGTCGACCGCGATGTTGAAGATGTTCGGATCGTCGAGCGAGAACATCTGGGCGGTCTGGAACCGGCTCATCCGGCCGTACGGCGACAGCATGAACACGCGGATGCCGCGCCGCCCCCGCATCGCGTACTCGGCGGCGCTGCCGGTGTCGCCGGAGGTCGCGCCCAGGATATTGAGCTCCCGCCCCTGCCGCGCGAGCACGTACTCGAACATCTGGCCGAGGAGCTGCATCGCGACGTCCTTGAACGCCAGCGTCGGCCCGTTCGAGAGCCTGAGCAGGTGCAGATCCGGCTCGAGCGTGCGCAACGGCGTGATCTCCTCCGAGCCGAAGGTCCGCGCCGTGTAGGTCCGCGCGACCAGCGCGCGCAGATCGGCCTCGGGCACATCGTCGGCATACAGCCGCAGGATCTCGAACGCGAGTTCCGGATAGGACAGGCGGCGCCAGCGCGCCAGCGTGGCGCCGTCGATGCGCGGGTAGCGCTCGGGCACGACGAGCCCGCCGTCGGGCGCGAGCCCCCCCAGCAGGATCTCGGTGAAAGGGGCCGGCGGCATGCCGCCCCGGGTCGAGAGATAGTTCATCGGGCGAACTCGGGCTCAGGTCGGCGATTCGGGCCGGTGGTTCAGCTCAGCTCCTCGAGGCGGATCCGGATCGCCTTCGACAGCACGGTCGGCAAGGCCTCGATCCGCGCGATCGCGGCGATGCACTGGCGCTCGACGGTGCGATGCGTGAGCAGGATGATGTCGGTCTGGTTCTCGCCGTCGGCGGGCTCGCGCTGCAGCACCGCGTCGATCGAGATGCGCGCGTCGGCGAGGATGCGCGTGATGTCGGCCAGCACGCCCGGCTCGTCGGCGACGCGCAGCCTCAGGTAGTACGCCGTCTGCACCGCCTCGATCGGCAGGATCGGAGCGTCGGACAGCGCCTCGGCCTGGAACGCCAGGTGCGGAACGCGGTTGCCGGGATCGGCGGTGAAGGTGCGCGCGACGTCGACCAGGTCGGCGACGACGGCGCTCGCGGTCGGCTCGGCCCCGGCCCCCTTGCCGTAGTACATCGTGTGGCCGACCGCATCGCCCTTGACCCAGACCGCGTTCATCGCGCCCTCGACGTTCGCGATCAGCCTGCGCGCGGGGATCAGCGTCGGATGGACCCGCAGCTCGATCCCGGCCGGCTCTCCGTCGCTGCCGTCGCGCCGGCGCGCCACGCCGAGCAGCTTGATCCGGTAGCCGAGCTGCTCGGCGTAGCGGATGTCCTCGGACTGCAGCTTCGTGATCCCTTCCACGTAGGCCTTGTCGAACTGCATCGGCACGCCGAAGGCGATCGCCGCGAGGATCGTCGCCTTGTGCGCGGCGTCGATGCCCTCGATGTCGAAAGTCGGATCGGCCTCGGCATAGCCGAGTCGCTGCGCCTCACCGAGCACGGCGTCGAACGACAGGCCCTTGTCGCGCATCTCGGAAAGGATGAAGTTGGTGGTGCCGTTGATGATCCCGGCGATCGACTCGATGCGGTTCGCGGTGAGCCCCTCGCGCAGCGCCTTGATGATCGGGATGCCGCCCGCGACCGCCGCCTCGAACGCCACCATGACGCCCTTGCGCGACGCGGCCAGGAAGATCTCGTTGCCGTGCACCGCGAGCAGCGCCTTGTTGGCGGTGACCACATGCTTGCCCCGCTCGATCGCCTCGAGCACCAGGGTCCGCGCGATGCCGTAGCCGCCGATCAGCTCGACCACGACGTCGATCGTGGGGTCGTTCACGACCTCGCGCGCGTCGCCCACCACGCGCACCGCGTCGCCGACGATCGCGCGCGCGCGCGCCACGTCGAGGTCGGCCACCATGGTGATCACGATGTCGCGCCCCGCCCGCCGCCGGATCTCGTCCTGGTTCCGGCGCAGCACCTCGAAGGTCCCGCCTCCCACGGTGCCGATCCCCAGCAAGCCGACCCGTACCGGTCCGAATTTCTCGTTCTTCATCTCAGCTCTCCGTCGCGTTTCGCATCGGTCGCGACGCGTGCGACGGCGGTGCCATTTGCGTTGTTCGGGTGTTGTTGTCGATGCGGGCAACGGCGTGGGCGGGCCGCCGGGGGGCGCCGGTGCTGGCCCCCACTTCGTGGGGGTGCCCTGCGATGCTCGCAGCGCCGGCCTGC
>JBDHRX010000188.1:0-3765 GCA_039807785.1 Burkholderiaceae bacterium | reverse complement strand
CGCGCCGCTCCGGCCCCGGGCAGCGCGGCGGCGCAGGCCACGCGCAGGCCGTCGCGCTGCGCGCCGTCGCAGACGATGCACGCGGCCGGCAGCCATGCATCGAGCAGCGCGACGGCCGCGTGTCGCAGCCGGCGCACGGCGCTGCCGCCCGGAATTCCATTGCGTGCACACATGGATGTCATTGGAACCGATGCAAGACCTATACTTCGCATCATGCTTAGTGCGCCCGACGTAGACCCGTTGGCCGTGCGGCGGCAGCATTCGCGCCGCGCCGCGGCGCCGGATCGCGTCGATTTCCTGTTCGCCGAGGTCGAAGGGCGGATGCTCGAGCGCCTCGATGTCGTGCGGATCGCGCCGCAGCGCCTGATCGACGTCGGCTGCGGCGCGGGCCGTGGACTGCTCGCCCTGAAGCAGCGCTATCCCGCGGCCGAATCGATCGGCTTCGATTCGGCGCCGGGCATGGCGCGCGCGGCGCGGCGCGCCGTCGCGCCGCCGGCGCCCCGGTTCCTCGAACGACTGCGCGGACGCGCACCCGAACCGCTGGCGCGTGTCGTCACGGCCGATGCGAACGCGCTGCCGCTGGCCGATTCCGCCGTCGACCTGATCTGGTCGAACCTGGCCCTGCACTGGTTCGAGGCACCGGCCGCTGCGGTCGCCGAGTGGTACCGGGTCGCGCGCCCGGGCGCGCTGCTCGATTTCTCGTTCTTCGGCGTCGACACCCTCGCGGAGCTGCGCGCGCTGGGCGCGCGCACCATGCCGTTCCACGATCTGCACGACGTGGGCGACCTGCTCGCGGCGACCGGCTTCGCCGAGCCGGTCATGGACAGCGAGCACCTGTCCCTGTCCTGGCCGGACCCGGCGGCGATGCTTGCCGACCTGCATGCGATCGGGGGCAATGCGCTGCGCGGGCGCTTCCGCGGGCTGCTCGGGCGCGGACACCGCGACGCCTGGCTCGCCGCGCTCGAGTCGTTGCGCCGGACGGACGGTCGCCTGTACGCGACGATCGAACTGGTGTATGGGCACGCCTGGTGCCCGCAGCGCAAGCGACGGGTCGACGGCCTGTCGCCGATCGAGTTCGTGCCGCGCGGCGCGATCGGCACATACCCACGGCGCGGGTGACGGATTGCAGGCCATTTGCTGGCGCAACGCAGCGGCCTCTATAATCCGGAGCCGCGACAAACGCAATGATGCCGAGCAAGCTGCAAAGCGCGCCATGGCGTACCGGTGGAAGTATGTGGCCGAGCCCGACCGGCATCAGTGGGTGCTCAAGCGGAACTGTGCGCTGACGCCGCGCCAGCTCGCGGGCTGGTTCGGAACGCTGGCGCTGTTCTCGCTGCTGATCGCCGGCGTGCTGGCGGCCGGGGGCGCCTGGGTCGTGGTCCCGTTCACGCTGGTCGAGGTGGCGGCGCTGGCAGTGGCGTTCTTCGTCTACGGCCGCCACGCCGGCGACTGCGAACGGATCGTCGCGACGCGCGACCGCCTGACGGTCGAGCGGGTGATCGGCGCGCGGCTCGACCGGGTCGAGCGCGAGCCGGCGAGGGTGCGGATCGAGTACGGCGGCTCGTCGCGCGAGCCGATCCGGCTGGTGGCGGGACGCGAGGAGATCGCGGTCGGGCGGTTCGTGCCGGACGATCGCAAGGCGGAGCTGGTGCACGAATTGCGCGGTGCGCTCGCCGGGTGGGGGGCGGGCTGACCGGATCGAAGAACGAGGACTGGCGGGGATGGGCAGAATGAAACTGAAGCGGATGGCCGAGGCTTTCGCCGCGTCGGCACTGGGCGGCTGGGTATCGATCGCGTCGGCGGCCGGCGACATGCCGGGTGGGCCGAGGGTCAACCAGCTGAACCTGACCGAGCCGGTGACGCGCATCGCCGCGGAACAGCACTGGATCCACTGGTTCGTGCTGTGGATCTGCGTGGTGATCTTCGTGGCCGTCTTCGGGGTCATGTTCTATTCCGTCTGGAAGCATCGCAAGTCCAGGGGGGCCGTGCCGGCCTCGTTCCACGAGAGCACCACGGTCGAGATCGCCTGGACGGTGGTGCCGTTCCTGATCATCGTCGGCATGGCGATCCCGGCCACGCGCATGGTGGTCGAGCAGAAGGACACTTCCAACGCCGACATCACGGTGAAGGCGACCGGCTACCAGTGGAAGTGGGGCTACGACTACCTGAAGGGCGACGGCGAGGGCATCTCGTTCCTCTCGACGCTGTCGACGCCGCGCGACCAGATCGAGGACCGCCACTACCCGGACGCGAAGTCGCGGCGCGCGCAGAACGTGACCTACCTGATGGAGGTCGACAACCCGCTGGTGGTTCCGGTCAACAAGAAAGTCCGCGTGGTCGTCACCGCCAACGACGTGATCCACTCGTGGATGATCCCGGCCTTCGGGGTCAAGCAGGACGCGATCCCCGGCTTCGTGCGCGACACCTGGTTCCGGGCCGAGAAGGTCGGCGTGTTCCGCGGGCAATGCGCCGAGCTCTGCGGCAAGGACCACGCCTTCATGCCGATCGTCGTCGACGTGCGCTCCGAGGCCGACTACCTGGCGTGGGTTGAGGAGACGAAGAAGGCGATGCTGGCGAAGGCCGACGACCCCACCAAGGAATGGGCACTGGCCGACCTCAGCGCCCGCGGCGAGAAGGTCTACGCCTCGAACTGTGCGGCCTGCCACCAGCCCACCGGCAAGGGCGTGCCGGGGGCGTTCCCGGCGCTCGAAGGCTCGAAGCTGGTGCTCGGCAAGCCGGCCGGGCAGATCGACATCGTGCTGCACGGCAAGCCCGGCACCGCGATGGCGCCGTTCAAGCAGCTCTCCGACGTCGAGCTGGCGGCGGTGATCACCTATACCCGCAACGCCTGGGGCAACAAGGCCGAGCAGAACGTCGTGCAGCCATCCGTCGTGACGACGGCGCGCAAGTGAGCCGCCGGATGCATCGCAGCCCGACGAACGACATACAGCGAATCCGCAGGAGCACAGCGAAATGAGCGCCGTCCTCGATCACCACGGTGACCACGCACACGACCACGCGCACGATCACCCGACCGGCTGGCGCCGCTGGCTGTTCGCGACCAACCACAAGGACATCGGGACGCTCTACCTGTGGTTCTCGTTCGCGATGCTGCTGGTCGGCGGCGTCAACGCGCTGCTGCTGCGCTCCGAGCTGTTCCAGCCGGGCCTGCAGATCCTCGAGCCGGAGTTCTTCAATCAGCTCACGACGATGCACGGGCTGATCATGGTCTTCGGGGCGATCATGCCGGCGTTCGTCGGGTTCGCGAACTGGCAGGTGCCGCTGATGATCGGCGCCTCCGACATGGCGTTCGCGCGGATGAACAACTTCAGCTTCTGGCTGCTGCCGGTCGCGGCGACGCTGCTGGTCGTCTCGTACTTCGTGCCGGGCGGGGCGACCGCCGCCGGCTGGACCCTGTACGCGCCGCTGTCGGTGCAGATGGGCCCCGGGCAGGATCTCGCGATCCTCGCGGTGCACATCATGGGCGCGAGCTCGATCATGGGGTCGATCAACATCATCACCACGATCCTGAACATGCGCGCGCCCGGCATGTCGCTGATGAAGATGCCGATGTTCGTCTGGACCTGGCTGATCACCGCCTACCTGCTGATCGCGGTGATGCCGGTGCTGGCCGGCGCGATCACGATGTTGCTGACCGACCGGCACTTCGGAACCGCGTTCTTCAACGCGGCCGGCGGCGGCGACCCGGTGATGTACCAGCACATCTTCTGGTTCTTCGGCCACCCCGAGGTCTACATCATGATC
>JBDHRX010000187.1:0-3822 GCA_039807785.1 Burkholderiaceae bacterium | reverse complement strand
AAGGCGGAGCCAAGGGCGGCGTGGCGATGCCGGCCGCGGCGAAGCTGATGGCCGAAGCCGGACTGACTCCGGCGCAAGTGGCCGGGACCGGCCGCGACGGCCGCGTGACCAAGGGCGACGTGCTCGCGGCGACGGCCGCCGGCGCCCGCCCGGCGGCCGCCCCGATCCCGACCGGCGTGCCGACGACGAGCTTGCCCGAGGTCCGCCCGGCGCTCGATCCGTCCCGGCTGCTCGAGGGGCGCCCGGAGCAGCGCGTGCCGATGTCGCGGCTGCGCCAGCGGGTGGCCGAGCGACTGCTGCAGTCGCAGGCGACCAACGCGATCCTCACCACGTTCAACGAAGTGAACATGCAGCCGGTGATGGACCTGCGCAAGCGCTACCAGGACCGTTTCGAGAAGGAGCACGGCGTGCGCCTGGGCTTCATGTCCTTCTTCGTGAAGGCGGCGGTCCACGGCCTGAAGAAGTATCCGGTCGTCAACGCCTCGGTCGACGGCAACGAGATCGTCTACCACGGCTACTTCGACATCGGGGTCGCGGTGGGTTCGCCGCGCGGCCTGGTGGTGCCGGTGATCCGCAACGCGGACCAGATGAGCTTCGCCCAGATCGAGCGGCAGATCACCGACTACGGCAAGCGCGCGCAGGACGGCAAGCTCGGCATCGAGGAACTGACCGGGGGCACCTTCTCGATCAGCAACGGCGGCGTCTTCGGCTCGATGCTCTCCACGCCGATCATCAATCCGCCCCAGTCGGCGATCCTCGGCGTGCATGCGACCAAGGATCGCGCGGTGGTCGAGAACGGGCAGGTGGTGGTGCGCCCGATGAACTACCTCGCGGTCTCGTACGATCACCGGATCATCGACGGGCGCGAGGCGGTCCTGTTCCTCGTGGCGATCAAGGAAGCGCTCGAGGACCCGTCGCGCCTGCTGCTCGATCTCTGAGGAGGGTGCGAAGATGCCCCAGACCTACGACCTCGTCGTGATCGGCGCCGGCCCCGGCGGGTACATCGCCGCGGTGCGGGCAGCCCAGCTCGGCTTCAAGGTGGCGTGCGTCGAGAAATGGCGCAACCCGCAGGGCGAGCCCACCCTGGGCGGCACCTGCCTGAACGTCGGCTGCATTCCTTCCAAGGCGCTGCTCGCCTCCAGCGAGGCGTTCGAATCGGCGCGCGACCATCTCGGGGAGCACGGCATCTCGACGGGCAGCGTCAAGCTCGACCTCGCCAGGATGCTCGCCCGCAAGGACGCGATCGTCTCGAAGATGACGAAGGGGGTCGAGTTCCTGTTCCGCAAGAACAAGATCACCTGGCTCAAGGGCCACGGGCGCTTCGTCGGCACCGAGGACGGCGCGGTGCGCATCGAGGTGGTCGACGAGAGCGCCGCGGACGACGCCGGCGCGGCCCAGCTCGTCGACGCGGTCAACGTGATCATCGCGACCGGCTCGAAGGCCAGGCACCTGCCGGGCATCCCGGTCGACAACCGCCTGGTCTGCGACAACGAAGGGGCGCTGGCGATGCCGGACGTGCCCAAGCGCCTCGGCGTCATCGGCGCCGGCGTGATCGGCCTCGAGCTCGGCTCGGTATGGCGCCGCCTCGGGGCCGAGGTGACGGTGCTGGAGGCGCTGCCGACGTTCCTCGCGGCCACCGACGGCGCGGTCCAGAAGGAGGCGTGGAAGCAGTTCTCCAAGCAAGGGCTGAAGATCCACCTGGGCGTCGAGCTCGGCGCGGTGCGCAGCGGCAAGCGCGGCGTCGAGGTCGATTGGACCGACAGCCAGGGCGCCACGCAGCTGCTGCAGTGCGACCGGCTGATCGTCTCGGTCGGCCGGGTGCCGAACACCGACGGGCTCGGCCTGGACGCCATCGGCCTGGCGGCCGACGAGCGCGGCTTCATCCCGGTGGACGAGCAGTGCCGGACCGCGATCCCGAACGTCTACGCGATCGGCGACGCGGTGCGGGGGCCGATGCTTGCGCACAAGGCCGAGGACGAGGGCGTGATGGTGGCGGAGCTGATCGCCGGCCAGAAGCCGCATATCGACTACGGGTGCATCCCCTGGGTGATCTATACCTCGCCCGAGATCGCCTGGGTCGGACGCACCGAGGAGCAGCTGAAGGCCGACGGGCGCGCCTACAAGGCGGGGCAGTTCCCGTTCTCGATCAACGGGCGCGCGCTGGGCGTCGGGGCGCCCGAAGGCTTCGCGAAAGTGCTCGCCGATGCGCAGACCGACGAGATCCTGGGCGTGCACATCGTCGCGTCGTCGGCGTCGGACCTGATCGCGGAGGCCGTCCTGGCGATGGAGTTCAAGGCGTCCGCGGAGGACGTCGGCCGCGTCTGCCATCCGCATCCGTCGATGTCCGAGGTGCTGAGGGAGGCCGCCCTGGCCGCCAGCGACAAGCGCGCACTCAACATGTGACGACCGCTGCGCCGTGAATGTCATCGAGGCCTTCCGGAAGGCGCTCGCCGAGCGCGGCTACGTCGCGGACGCCGCCCAGACTGCCGCGGTCGAGCGCCTGCAGCGGTTGTGCGACGAGTTCGTGGCCTTCAAGGCGCAGCGCTCGAACGCGCTGAAGAAGCTCATCAACCGCCCCACGGTGCCGCGCAGCGTCTGGCTGTACGGCGGCGTGGGGCGTGGCAAGAGCTTCCTGATGGACAGCTTCTACTCCGCCGTTCCGGTGGTGCGCAAGACGCGCCTGCATTTCCACGAGTTCATGCGCGGCGTGCATCGTTCGCTGCAGGACCTCAAGGGCACCGCCGATCCGCTCGACGCGGTCGCGGCGCAGGCGGCGCGGCGCTACCGCCTGATCTGCTTCGACGAGTTCCATGTCTCGGACATCGCCGACGCGATGATTCTCGAGCGGCTGATGCGGGCGCTGTTCGCCAACGGGGTCGCCTTCGTGATGACCTCGAACTATCATCCCGACCAGCTGTACCCGGAGGGGCTGCACCGGGACCGGGTGTTGCCCGCCATCGAGGTGATCAAGGCCCATGCGGACATCCTGCGCGTCGATGCGGGGGTCGATTACCGGCAGCGCTCGCTGGCGGAGGTCCGCGCGTATCACACGCCGCTGGGCGCGGCGGCGGACCGGGCGCTGCGCGAGACTTTCGCCGCGCTCGCCGAGGCGCACGAGGAGGAGCCGCGCCTGATGATCGAGCATCGCGAGATCCGCGCGCTGCGCCGGGCCGGCGGGGTGGTCTGGTTCGATTTCCGCACCCTGTGCGGCGGCCCGCGCTCGCAGAACGACTATCTCGAGATCGCGACCCAGTTCCACACCGTCATCCTGTCCGGGGTCCCGAGGATGGGCGCGGGCATGGCGTCGGAGGCCCGGCGCTTCGTGTGGCTGGTCGACGTGCTCTACGACCGGAAGGTGAACCTGATCGTTTCCGCCGAATGTCCGCCGGAAATGCTCTATACCGAGGGCGCGATGGCGGGCGAGTTCCATCGCACCGTGAGCCGGATCGTCGAGATGCAGTCGCGCGAGTATCTCGAGGCGCCGCGCCGCGAGGCCGGTGCGGCGCTCGGGGGGCGCTGAGCATGCCCGCGGATCCGGGACGCTCGCGGGCCGCCCGGTGGCGGGTTGCTGCGCCGCTCCGCGCAGGGTCGCGCCCGGTACGGGTCGTCGCGGCGGCGGTCCTGCTCGCGGCGCTGCCCTGGGGGCCCGCGCTGCCGCATGCCGTTGCCCAGGCGGCGCCATCGACGGCCCCCGGCGCGGCGACGACCTCCAGCGCCGGGGAGGCCCGGGCGGCGCATCGCGCCCTGGCCGGGGTCGAGGCGGAGCGCGCGCAGCTCGATGCGCGCCAGCGCACCGACGAAGCGGCGTGCCGGGCGCGCATC
>JBDHRX010000186.1:0-3938 GCA_039807785.1 Burkholderiaceae bacterium | reverse complement strand
GGCGGACGCGGGCACGGCCGGCACGGGCGCCCCGGCCGTCGCGGACGGCTCCGTCGGCGGGCGCGCCGCGCGCGCCAGCGCCGATGCGACCGCCTGGGTCGCGGGCGCGGCCGCCATCACCGGCGCGCCGAAGGCCTTCAGCGTGGCGATCGTCCCGCGCTGGATCTCGAGTGCCTGGATGGTCCCGTGCAGCATGTTCATGTTCACGGTCAGCCATTGCTCGACCGCCTTGAGGTCGGCGATGCGCTTGTCGAGCTCCTCGAGGTCCACCGTCGGGGCGAAACTGGACGGCATGCCGATCGACGTCCAGGCGCGCTTGACGAAGTCGACCGTGTCGAGCACGTTGCCGACGTTCAGCGGACCGATCCCGACGCTGCCGAGGCTCTTCGCCGCCAGGTCGCCGATCCCGAATTTGCCTGCCGCCATCTCCGGGCCTCCCGATCGAGCGCCGAAGCGCGCCGATGAATGACAATAGCAGGAAACCGGAACTGGACGACGAACATAGGGGCACTCATGTCCGATATCGAGACCTTGCGCCGCATCCTCGCCACGAACCGCGTGATCGCGGTCGTCGGGCTGTCGGCCGAATGGCACCGGCCGAGCTTCTTCGCCGCGAAATACATGCAGGAGCACGGCTACCGGATCATTCCGGTCAACCCGCGCTACGACGAGATCCTCGGCGAGCGCTGCTACGCCTCGCTGGAGGAGATCCCGGATCCGGTCGACATGGTCGACGTGTTCCGGCGCAGCGCCGACGTGCCGCCGATCGCCCGGCAGGCCGTCGCGATCGGCGCCAAGGTGCTGTGGCAGCAGCTCGGCGTGGCCAACGAGGAGGCCGACCGGCTGGCCCGCGAGCACGGGCTCGACTCGGTGACGGACCGTTGCGTGAAGATCGAGCACGCGCGGCTGTTCGGCGGGCTGAACTGGGCCGGCGTCGACACCAAGGTAATCTCGGCCAAGCGGCCGCGCTGGCTGCCCTACTGACGCGCCGCTCGTGATCGCCGACGAGCCGCTTTCCCCTACCCGACCGGAGAAACGGATGGCCGACCATCGCTACGGCATCGAGACGCTGTGCCTGCACGCGGGGCAGATCCCCGATGCGGTCACCGGCGCGCGCGCCGTGCCCATCTACCAGACGACCTCGTACGTGTTCGATTCGGCCGACCATGCCGCGAGCCTGTTCAACCTGCAGACCTTCGGCAACGTCTACGCGCGGCTGTCGAACCCGACCGTCGCGGTGCTCGAGGAGCGCGTGGCCGCGCTCGAGGGCGGGCGCGCCGCGATCGCGGCCGCCAGCGGCATGGCCGCCGAGATGGTCGCCATGCTCACCCTGTGCCGACAGGGCGACCACATCGTCGCCGCCAATACCCTCTACGGCGGCACGTACTCGCAGTTCGCGGTCACCTTCGCCCGGTTCGGCATCGAGTGCAGCTTCGTCGAGCCCGACGATCCCGAGAACTTCCGCCGCGCGCTGCGCCCCAACACCAAGGCCTTGTTCGCGGAGACGATCGCGAATCCGCGGCTCAACGTGCTCGACATCGAGGCGGTCGCGGCGATCGCGCATGCGCACGGCGCGCCGCTGGTGGTCGACAACACGCTGGCCTCGCCATACCTGTGCCAGCCGATCCGGCACGGCGCCGACATCGTGGTGCACTCCGCGACCAAGTACCTCGGCGGGCACGGCTCGACCATGGGCGGAGTGGTCGTCGAGTCGGGCCGCTTCCCCTGGGACAACGGCCGCTTCCCCGAGATGACCGAGCCGTCGAAGGGCTACCACGGCGTGCGGTTCTACGAGACCTTCGGCGACTTCGGCTTCACGATGAAGGCGCGCATGGAGACTGCGCGCACCCTCGGGCCGACGCTCGCGCCGCTGTCGGCCTGGCTGCTGCTGCAGGGCATCGAGACGCTGCCGGTCCGGATGGACCGCCACGTGCAGAACGCGCAACGCATCGCCGAGCACCTGGCCGCGCATCCGCGCGTCGCCTGGGTGAACTATCCCGGGCTGCCCGGCAGCCCGTACCACGCGCTGGCGGCGCGCTACCTGCCGCGCGGCGCCGGGGGCATCCTGTCGTTCGGCGTCAAGCCGGCGGGCCACGGCGCCGGCGCCGCGCAGCGGGCCGGCGAGCGCTTCATCGAGGCGGCGACCTTCATGAGCCATCTCGCCAACGTCGGCGACGCGCGCACCCTGATCATCCACCCGGCCTCGACCACGCACCGGCAGCTGTCCGAGGACGAGCAGCGCGCCGCCGGGGTGACGCCGGACATGGTGCGGCTGTCGGTCGGCATCGAGTCGATCGACGACATCCTCTGGGACATCGACCAGGCACTGGAGAAGGCGCAAGGGTGAATGCGACGCCCCCGGGGCCCCGGGGGCAAGATCACGAAGTCGCCGGGCACCCCGCCCGCCCGGGCCTTCGCCTACACTGGACCCGGGAGACGTCCGGGAGGCTTGCCGCATGAATGCCGCTGTCGAATCGCACGCCGCGCCCGCGGCGCGGGCCGGTGCCGCGCCGCGCTGGGGAATGGTCATCGACCTGAACCGCTGCGTCGGGTGCCAGACCTGCACCATCGCCTGCAAGCATGCGAACGGCACGACGCCGGACGTCCAGTGGCGGCGCGTGCTCGATGTCGAGCAGGGCACCTACCCGGACGTGCAGCGGCTGTTCCTCGTGACCGGGTGCCAGCACTGCGCCGAGCCGCCCTGCGTGCCGGTCTGTCCCACCGGGGCCACCCGCCAGCGCGAGGACGGCCTGGTGACGATGGACTACGACGTCTGCATCGGCTGTGCCTACTGCGCGGTGTCCTGTCCGTACCAGGCGCGCACCATCGTGCACGAGCCGCGCGGATACTTCGGCGCGCAGGCCACGCCGCAGGAGCAGGCGATCGCGCACCCGGAACGGCGCGGAGTGGCGCAGAAGTGCACCTTCTGCCAGGGCCGGGTCGATGCGGGGGTGGCGCGCGGCCTGGTCCCGGGGGTCGATCCGGAGGCCACGCCGGCCTGCGCGGCCGCCTGCATCTCGCTGGCGATCCAGTTCGGCGACTTCAACGATCCCCAGAGCAACGTCTCGCAACTGGTGCGGGACCGGCCCAGCGTGCAGCTCAATGCCGAAGTGGGCACTGACCCCCAGATTCGCTACCTGTACACGACGCCGGCCGTGCCGGGTCGTGAGGCCGACGCGCGCGAGGCCGAGGAGGAGCGGCTGCCGGCCGCGGCGAACCCGCTGGCCGGCCGGCTCCAGCACTTCTGGGACTGGCGCGCGGCGCTGAACTGGATGCTCGGCGGCGCCGGCACCGGCCTGGCGATCGCCGCTACCGCCGGGCTCGGGCTCGGGCTGGTCGACGCCGGCCGGGCGCCGGGCCTGTATCTCGCCTCGGCGCTGCTGGTGGCCGCCGGGCTGTGCTTCGTCTTCCTGAAGATCGGCCGGCAGCTGCGCTTCTGGCGCGCGGCCACCCGCTGGCAGAGCTCCTGGATGACGCGCGAGCTGTACGCGGCGCTGGTCTTCTTCCCGGCGGTGCTCGGGTCCCTGGCGGCGCCGGGGCCGCTCCCGTTCGCGCTGGCCGGCGCGGCGGCGGCGGCGTTCCTCGGGTGCCAGGCCAAGATCCTGCACCGGGCGCGGGGCATCCCCGCGTGGCGCGCGCCGCTGGTCCCGTGGATGATCGGCGCCACGGGCCTGCTCGAAGGATGGGGGGCGCTCGCGATCGGGCGCTGGCTGCCGGGTGCCTCGGGAAGCGCCGGGGTCGCGGCCGGCGCCCCGGGAACCGGGACGATGGCGGCCATCGGCATCGGGCTGGTGCTGGCCAACGCGCTGCTGTGGCGCGCCTACCTCGCGGCGGCGCGGGGGCAGGGGGTCGGCCTGCGGGCGCGACGGGCGCTGACGGCCTTCTCGCCGTGGCTCCACGGCGCCGGGCACCTGGCGCCGGCGCTGCTGGCGGCCGCC
>JBDHRX010000041.1:0-24032 GCA_039807785.1 Burkholderiaceae bacterium | reverse complement strand
CGCCGGCGGCGATCGGCCTGGGCGGCGCCGCCGGCGCGCTGCCGCTGGCGGCGCTCGCGGGCCTGATGGCCGCCCTCACCGGGGCATGGTTCAAGCACACGCTGGTCACCCGCGCCGCCTACAACCAGGGATTCGCGCTGGCGAAGCTGCCGGTCCGCGGTGTGCGTTCCTGATCGCGATTCGACGACGAAAGATCCAGGAGAAGACATGACGACCACCACATCGATCCGGCCGCGCCCGGCAGCGGACCGCGCCGGCCCCCACCATCTCCACCCGGCGCAGGAGACGATGCCGCGCGAGCAGCTCGAGGCGCTGCAGCTCGAGCGGCTCCGGCAGACCGTGGCCAATGCCTGGGAGAACGTCCCGCTGCACCGCTCGCGACTCGACGCGGCCGGGCTCCAGCCGGGCGACATCGGCTCGCTGGACGACGTCCAGCGGCTTCCGTTCACGCTGAAGACCGACCTGCGCGACCACTACCCGTTCGGCATGTTCGCGCGCCCGGTGGGCGAGCTGGCCCGGCTGCATGCATCGTCGGGGACCACCGGCAAGCCCACGGTGGTCGGCTATACCCGCGGCGACCTCGACAACTGGGCCGACCTGATGGCCCGCTCGATGTACACGGCCGGCGGCCGGCCCGGTGACGTGGTCCACAACGCGTACGGCTACGGCCTGTTCACCGGCGGATTGGGCGCGCACTACGGCGCCGAGCGGCTCGGCGCCGTGGTGGTGCCGATGTCGGGCGGATCCACCGAGCGTCAGATCTCGCTGATCGTCGACTTCCGGGCGCGGGTGCTGTGCTCCACGCCGTCGTACGCGCTCGCCATCGCGGAACTGGCCGAGCAGCAGGGCATCGACCTGACGAAGGCGTCGAACCTGGAGGTCGGGCTGTTCGGCGCCGAGCCCTGGAGCGACGCGATGCGCCGCGAGATCGAGGCCCGGCTCGGCATCCGGGCGGTCGACGTCTACGGGCTGTCCGAGATCATGGGGCCGGGCGTGGCTTGCGAATGCGAGCATCGCGACGGCCTGCACGGCTGGGAAGACCATTTCCTGTTCGAAGTCATCGATCCCGAGACCGGCCGCCGGGTCCCCGAGGGAGAGGCCGGCGAGCTGGTCATCACCACCCTCACCAAGCAGGCGCTGCCGATGCTGCGGTATCGCACCCGCGACATCACGCGGGTCAGCACCGCGCCTTGCGCATGCGGCCGCACCCACCTGCGCATCCTGCGCGTGACCGGCCGCAACGACGACATGCTGATCATCCGCGGCGTCAACGTCTATCCGTCGCAGGTCGAAGCCGTCCTGGTGGGGCTGCAGGACATCGCGCCGCACTACCAGCTGGTCGTCGAGCGCAAGGGCAGCCTCGACCAGGTCACCGTCGAGGCCGAAGCTCAGCCCGGCGTCGATCCCGGCACCTACGACGCGATCGCGCGCCGGGTCGCCCACCAGATCAAGTCGCTGCTGGGGATCTCGACCACGGTCGTCATCCGGCAACCCGGCGAGATCCCGCGCTCGCAGGGCAAGGCGGTGCGCGTGCGCGACCTGCGCCCGAAGGGGGCCTGAAGCCATGGCGCGCCTGTCCACGCCGGCCCATGCCATCCGTGCGCGGTGACGCCATGACCGCATCCGGCGGTCCCGGCACGGCCGGCACGACCTGGACCGAAGCCGACGGGATCCACATCGACGTGCGCGGGCTGCCGGCGCCCGAACCGCTGGTCGCGATCCTCGAGCTGGTCGGGTCGATCCGCGACGCGACCCCCGTGATCGTCCACCACGACCGCGACCCCCGCATGCTCTATCCCGAACTCGCGGAGCTGGGCTGGACCGCGGAGCAGGTCGACGGAGCGCCGGGGGAAGTCCGGCTGCGGCTCACCCCCGCCGCCTGACCGCCCCGGACCGCACGCACCATGGCCACCCGGCTCGCGGCGGGCAACTTCCTGGCAGGCGCGGCCAGCCGGCTGCTGCCCGCCTCGATCCCCCTGCGATTCTTCGGGGCCGCGGTCGCGAACCATCTGCTCGCCTGGCTCGCGCTGCTCGCCGGCAGCGGCACCCTGCCGCGCTTCGCCGGCGGGCTGGGCTGGACCCTGGCGGCGCTGCACCTCGCGACGCTCGGCGTGCTGGCCATGACGGCGATCGGCGCCAGCCTGCAGCTCCTGCCGGTCGCGACCCGCCAGCCAGTGCGTTCGATGCGCGGACCGGTCGTGATCTGGTGGCTGTACGCCCCCGGCGTGGTCGCCGTCGCGCTCGGGATGGGGCTCGCGCAGCCGGCGCTGCTGCTCGCGGGCGCGGTCGCCGTCGCCGCGGGCCTCCTCGTCTACGCCGGCCTGCTCGCGCGCAACCTCGCCGGGGCGCGCGGCATGCCCTCGATCGTCGCCCATGGCTGGGTCGCGCTCGCGTCACTGGCCGGCGTGCTCGCCACCGCGCTGTCGCTGGCGCTGTCCTATGTCGGCGTGCCGCTGCTCGACCGCGGCACCGCCCTCGCGCTGCATATCGCCCTGGCCGCCTACGGCTTCATGGGCATGCTGGCGCTGGGCCTGTCCTATGTCCTGGTGCCGATGTTCGCCCTGTCGGCCGCGCCGCCCGAGCGCCGCGCGCTGGTCTCGTGCGCGCTCGCCGCGCTGGCGCTGGCGCTGGCCGTCGCGGCCGCGTTCGGGGTCGCCCCCCCGGTCCTGCGGGGCCTCGCGGTGCTCTCGGCCGCCGCCGCCGCCGGACTGCACCTCGGGATGATGCGCGCCGCGCTGCGCACCGGCATGCGCCGCGAGCTCGGCCGCTCGTTCCGCCTGGTCCGGATCTCCTGGATCCTGCTGCTGGCCAGCCTGCTCGCGGCGCTCGCGGTCGCCTTCGACCTCCCCTTCGACGGCTGGCCGACGCTGTTCGGCCTGACGCTCGTCGCCGGCTGGCTCCTCACCTTCCTGCTCGGCATCCTGCAACGCATCGTTCCGTTTCTTGCGTCGATGCACAAGCCTCCGGGCGCGGCCCCCCGGACACCCTCCTCGCTCACCGACGACCGCCCCCTTGCCGTGCACTACTGGTGCCATCTGGCCGCGCTGGCGCTCCTGGCGCTCGCGATCGTCTCGGACAACGCATGGATCGCCGCCGCCGGAGCGTTGGCGGGATCGGTCGGCGCGGTCGCCTTCGCCGCGTTCTTCGCGATCCTCCTGGTGCGCATGCGCCGCCCGCCGCCGCCGCTGCGCCCGAGGCGCCAACCGCCCGTTGCTTGACTCGCATCAATGGAGCGATGCGGTGCTCCCCGGATATTCTAGTATCGTAATACCATTATTGGACCGACGATGAGCTTCCAGCGACAGGTCAGCCACGCGCTCGACGACGAGCACCGCACCAACCTCGATCTGCTCGGCCGGATCGAGCAGGCATTCGCCCGGGCGCCGCGTTCGGGCGCCAGCCGCGACCCCGACCTCGCCAAGGTCGCGGCGAGCTTCGCGCGACACCTCGAGCAGGACGTGAACCGGCATTTCGACTTCGAGGAACGCGAGCTCTTCACCCGGCTCGCCGATGCGGGTGAAGGCGACATCGCCGAGCTGCTGGTCGAGGAGCACGCGGCGATCCGCGCCGTGGCCGAGGAGATGCTCCCGCTGGCGCGCGCCGCGGCGAGCGGATCGCTCGACGACGAAGGCTGGAACGCCCTCAAGGTCGGAGCGCTCGAGATGGTCGAGCGCCAGGTCTCCCATATCCAGAAGGAGACGATGGCGCTGCTGCCGATGCTCGACGACCTGCTCGACGACGACACCGACCGGGAGCTCGCGTTCGCCTACGCGACTGCCTGAAACGCTCCAAGAACCAGAACCGAACGAGGCCGCCATGAACACCGCTCCCGCGATCTCCATCCGCCCGCTCGCGGGCAGCGACCTCGACGCGGTCGTTGCCATCGACAGCGCCATCGAGGGTCGCTCGCGCCGCGCGTACTTCGAGCGCCGCCTCGCCGCCGCGCTGCGCGAACCCGGGTCCCACGCGCAGTTCGCCGCCTGTGACGGCGCCGGGCTGCTCGGCCACATCCAGGCGCGCGTCACCGAAGGCGAGTTCGGCCGCAGCGGCCGCGACCTGCGGCTCGAGGCCCTCGGCGTGCGCGCCGACGCCCGCGGTCGCGGCGCCGGCGCGCAACTGTTCGCCGCCCTTTCGGCCTGGGCCGCCCGGCACGACATCGCCGAGCTGCGCACCCAGGCGGCCTGGAACAACCACCGCATGATGGACTGGCTCGATGGCGCGGGCTTCACCCTGGCGCCGAACCACGTCGTCGACTGCCCGGTCCGCGGCGGCGAATACGTCCAGGATCGCGACGCGCCCGTGTCGGTGCCCGACGGCGACGGCCCGGCGCACGAAATCAGCTTCGGCGGCCGGGAAGGCAACGACTTCGAACGCCTCGCCCGCGACCAGGCCGACATCCGGCCGATCAGCGCCGACGACGTCGACGACATCGTCCGGATCGATCGCGGCATCACCGGACGCGACCGGCGCGCCTACATCGCCGGCCTGCTCGGCGAGACGCTGGCCGATTCGGCGATCCGCGTTTCACTGACCGCCCGGCTCGACGACACCGTGATCGGTTTCGTGATGGCGCGCGCCGACCTCGGCGACTTCGGGCGCACCGAGCCGGTGGCCGTCGTCGACACGATCGGCGTGGATCCCGGCTACGGTCATCGCGGCGTCGGCCACGCGCTGCTGTCGCAACTGTTCCTGAACCTGGGTGCACTGCGCATCGAGCGGGTCGAGACGCAGGTCGCGCCGCGCGATCTCGGGCTGCTCGGCTTCCTGTACGATGTGGGCTTCTCGCCGTCGCAGCGGCTGCCCTTCGCGCGGCAGCTCGGCTGAGCGGCTTCGCCCGGAGAGGCTGCCGGAGATCCGTCCATGAACCAGCCGATGCCCGATGACGACGCGGTGCGCGAGGCGCTGCGGCAGGTCGAGGATCCGGAAGCGGGGATGAACATCGTCGACCTCGGCCTCGTCTACCTGATCGAGGTCGAGGCGAACGCGGTGCGCGTCGAGATGACGATGACGACGGCCGCGTGCCCGATGGCCGACATGATCACCGAGAACGCCCGGCGCGCGATCGCCGCGATCGCCCCGCCCGAGGCGGCCATCGATGTCGAGCTCGTCTGGGAGCCGCCCTGGACCCCCGACAAGATGACCGGCATCGCGCGCGACCACTTCGGCTGGTAGCCTTGTCCCGGCAGACCGCGGCCGCCGGCGGGGCCCCGTCGGGTCTGCCGCCGCCCTGGCGGGTCCCGCTCCTCATGCTCGGCTTCCTGGGGCTCGTCGTCGGCGCCGGCGCCGGCCTGGCGCGCCTCGGATGGGAGATGCCGGCGCTGGCCATCGCGGCTGCCGCGCTGCACGGACCGCTGATGATCTGCGGCTTCTTCGGGGTCGTCATCGCGCTCGAGCGCGCGGTGGCGATCGGCCGCGGCTGGGCATACCTCGGCCCGCTGCTGGCCGGCATCGGCAGCGCGACCACGGTGTTCGGCGCCGGCGGCCTCGCTCCCTGGTTCTTCCTCGGCGGCGGCCTGGTCCTGCTGATCGCCTCGATCGACGTCTATCGCCGGCAGACCGCGCTGTTCACGTTCACGCTGGCGCTGGGCGCCGCCTGCTGGCCGGTCGGCGTCGCGGTCTGGGCGACCGGCGCTCCGGTGCACGACGCCGTCGCCTGGTGGCTCGCCTTCCTGATCCTGACCATCGCGGGCGAACGCCTCGAGCTGTCGCGGTTCCTCCCGCCGTCCCCGGTCGCACGGCGGCTGTTCATCGCGATCCTCGTCGTGATCACGGCGGCCCTGTTCGGGATCGGGCAGCCCTGGGGCGCGCGCACCTTCGGCGCGGGGCTGCTCGCCCTCGCCGCCTGGCTCCTGCGGCAGGACATCGCCCGCCGCACCGTGCGCAACGGCGGCCTGACCCGCTTCATCGCGGTCTGCCTGCTTGCCGGCTACGCCTGGCTCGCGCTCGGCGGCGCGATCCTGCTGTGGAGCGGTGACCTGACGCCGGGCGCGCGCGCCTACGACGCGGCGATGCACGCGCTGGCGCTCGGATTCGTGTTCTCGATGGTCTTCGGCCACGCGCCGATCATCTTCCCCGCGGTGCTGCGGGTCGCCGTGCCGTACCACCCCAGCTTCTACCTGCCGCTGGCGCTGCTGCACCTGTCGCTGCTGGTCCGGATCCTCGGCGATGCCGCCGATCGCCACGACTGGCTGCGTGCCGGCGGAATGCTCAATGCCATCGCGCTGGCGGCCTTCATCGCCAGCACCGCGACCGCGGTCGCGCGCGGCGCGCGGCAGGCGAAGCGCGGGCCGGTCCGCGCGCCGGGCCGGCCCCCGGGCGATCCCGAAAAAGCACCCTGAGCGAGCGCCCTGAGCGCGGCACGCCCGGAACGAAAAAAAAAGCGCCGGGGCCTTCCGGCCCGGCGCCTCCTGCCGCCCCCCGCCTGGTCAGCCGTGCAACTGCTGGTACTTCTCCATCAGCTGCTCCGGCGTCTCCGGATAGTCCGGGTGCGGCACGATACAGTCGGCCGGGCAGACGAGCATGCACTGCGGCTCGTCTTCCGCGCCCACGCACTCCGTGCAGCGCGCCGGGTCGATCACATAGGCCGGATCGCCGGCGCTGATCGCCTCGTTGGGGCACACCGGCCTGCATGCGTCGCAGGCGGTGCAGTTGTCGTTGATCGTCAGTGCCATGACGGAAGCCTCCTGATTACGCGACGGCCTGTTCCTGGAGCCCGGCCAGCTTGTCGTGGCGGAACGCCCCCCACAATGCCGCGCCGATCGCGCCGGCATAGATCGAATCGGGGTGGTTGACGACCTCGACGTTGGCCTTCTCGTTGGCGATCTCCTCCCGGATCGCGGCGAGCAACCCGGTATCGAGCGCCAGACCGCCGGTCATCAGCGCGGTCCCCTGCTTGATGCCCGTCACCTTCAGCAGCTTCACGATCCGGGAAGCCATCGAAAGGTGGATCCCCTTGAGGATATCCGTCGGCGCGATGCTGCGCGAGACCATGTTGATCACGTCGGTCTCGGCCAGCACGGCGCAGATCGAGCTCACCTTCTCCGGGTTCTCCGACTTCTGCGACAGCGGCCCGATCTCCTCGACCGCCACGCCGAGGTAGCGGGCGATGTTCTCGAGGAACTGCCCCGAGCCCGAGGCGCACTGGCTGGTCATCTTGTAGGCCAGCACCTTGCCGCGCTCGTCGACGTAGATCGCCCTTCCGTTCAGCGCGCCGATGTCGACGATCGCCCGCGCGCCGGGATGCAGGAAGACGCCGCCGCGCGCGTGCGTCGTCATCGAGTAGAAGTGGCCGGTCGAGAACTTGACGTTCTCACCCTCTCCGGTGGTCGCGATGTAGTCGACCTGGTCGGGCGCGATGCCTGCGTCGGCCAGCACTCCGTCCCGGCCTTCTTCCGCCAGCTGCATCGGATCGCGCCGCCGGATCCGCTCGCAGCGCTTGGCCAGCCATTCCTGCCGGTCGCCGTCCACCTTGAAGAGCACGCTCTTGACGGCGCCGGAGCCGATGTCGATGCCGATCGTGTAGGTCATGTGATTCTCCTGGATTGCGATGCCGTTCAGGCGCGCGCCTCGGCGGTCTTGCCTTCCTCGACCACCGCCCGCCATGCGAAGGTGGCGCCGCCGAGGGCTCCGGTGTAGATCGAGTCCGGGTCGATGTTCAGCGTCATCTCGCCGTAGTTCTCGAACACCAGCTCCTTCAGCGCCTTGACCGCCGCCTCGTTCTTGGCCACGCCGCCGGTGAAGGTGAACTCGTTCCGGATGCCGCCCGACCGGGCGAGGATCGACATCGCGCGCAGGATGATCGAGCGGTGCAGGCCCGCCATGATGTCCTCGCGCTTGTCCCCCAGCGCCAGCCGGTCGCGCAGCTCGGCCCCGGCGAACACCGTGCAGGTCGAGTTGATCCGGACCGTCTTGGTCGACTTCATCGCCAGCGGGCCCAGCTCGTGCAGCCCCATGTTCATCTCGTCGGCGATGTACCCCAGATAGCGGCCGCAACCGGCCGCGCAGCGGTCGTTCATCTGGAAGCTCTCGACGATGCCGTGCGGATCGACCTGGATCGCCTTCGTATCCTGGCCGCCGATGTCGAGCACGGTCGCCGTGTGCGGATACATCACGTGCGCGCCCAGCCCGTGGCACAGGATCTCGGAACGCACATGCTCCTTCGAGAACGGCAGGCGGGCCCGGCCATAGCCCGTCCCGATGACGTAGGTCTCCTCCATCTCGGTGTCGAGGATGCCCTTGACCGGCGCCTCGACCTGCGCGCGGCGCCCGGCCGTCTCGGGCAGCGCCTTGAAGGTGTGCTCGAGCGCCGACAGCAGGTGGCGGCGGATCGACCCGGTATAGACGCGGTTCTCGACCTCGATGATCGAGCGATCGAACACGTTGAGCAGGTAGTCGTAGCGGGTGCCCATCTCCTTGGCGACCGTCTCGCCGGTCGCCAGGTACTGGCTGCCGGCGATGTCGCGGAAGAAGTCGGACTTGCGCTTGGCGCCGGGCACGAACAGCGACGGCGCCTCGGCCGTGATGCGCTTGAAGGTCTCGTCGAGCGCTTCGCCGACCACCTTGGCGTCGTCGCCGAACTTCGCCGATTCGAGGCTGCGCTGGCAGGTCTCGTGCAGGTCGGACAACTGCTCGAGATACTGCTCGGCGCGGAAGTCGCGCTCGAGCTGGCCGAGGAAGCCCTCGAGATGCCCGTCCAGGGCCTGGGTCTGGGCGAGCGCCTGGCGGAACAGGTAGAAGCGGCCGTTCAGCAGCGCCTCCTGCTTGGCGATCGCCGCCGCAGTGTCGTAGTTCGAACGCGAGTTGGTGATCCCGCGGCCGATGATGTTCTGGTTCTCGTCGATCACCACCGCCTTGGTGGTCGTCGAACCCAGGTCGATGCCGATGAAGCAGCGCATGGCGGTCCCCTCTTCAGTGCGCGCCGGCAGTCGCGCCGCGCTTTTGCTTGACCATCTGGAAGTAGCTCTCGAGCCGGTTCTTCACGTTGGCCGCCGAGAAGTAGCGCGGGTCGACCAGGTCGGTCTCGATGAACGCCGCCGGCCTCCCGGTGCGCTTCTCGACTTCCCGCAGGATCAGCAGCTGGCCCGCCGAGAAGCTGTTGCAGCTCTTGATCGAGTTGATCAGCAGCCCGTCGGCCTCGTACTCCTCGATGTACTTGCAGATCATGTCGATCCGCGAGGGCAGGTTCAGGTTCGTGTAGCAACCCAGACAGTATTCGGCGAGCGACTCGAGCGGATGGTCCGGATCGTGGCGGAACCCGAAGTCGTACAGGCCGCCCACCTTCGCGTAGGTCGACGACACCACGACCGCGCCCTCGTCGTAGAACATCTTCCAGAAGTCGCGGAAATTGGTCCAGTTGGGCGGGCCTTCCACGATCAGCCGGTACTTCTCCTCGCCCATCTCGCCGTCGGGCGTGACCGGGCCCTTGCCGAGGCGCACCCGTTCGTCGATCTCCGAGCGCAGCACGTTGTAGTACTGCGTGGCCTCGGGCGTGCCGCGGAACGCGGTGAAGATCGGGCCGATGTAGTAGACGGCGCCGAAGTACCCGTCGATCGGGGACGGCCGGTTCTTCGCCGACTGGAGCACCCTGACCAGGTCTTCCTCGGCCTTGACCGACTCCCTCATGTACTCCCGGAGGCGGTCGATGTCGAACTTGACGCCCGAGATCCGCTCCAGCGTCGGGATCACGGTGTCCTTGAGCTGGCGCACCACGTAGTCGCGCATGTTCGGCGCGATCTTGCCTTCACCCTGGTACGGCACGTGCAGCATGACGGTCTCGCAGCCGTACTTGTGCCGGATCAGCTCGAACCACTTCATGAACGTGAAGCAGCCGGTGTACGACAGCAGCAGCACGTCGGGCGTGGGCAGCGGATCGCCGGTGGGGCCGACCTCGCCGCCCTGCATCATGCCGAGGTCGGCCTTGACGTAGGTGCAGACGTCTTCCGAGTGTCCGTCGCGCTCGGCATCCATGATGAACTTGCCGGACTTCTTGCGCATGCCGTTCTGCAGAGCATTCGTCTCCGGCAGGCTGCGCGCGAAATCGAAGCACATCAGCAGCTCGTTCAGGTTCCCGGGAACGAACGTCGCCGAGACCTTCCGGTTGTTGGCCCGCGCGGTGGCGAGCTCCATGTAGTTCTTGTTGATCAGCTCCTTCTGGAGCCACATCGCGTCCTCTTTCTGGACGTTCTGCGGCTTCTTCGTGCCGATGGGCGTGGCGGGTGTGTTCATGCTGCGCTCCAGAGTTTGATCGAGTCGGCGAAGGTGCCTGCCTGTTCGCGGATCGGCGCCATCTGGCCCGTGTTCTCGGCGTACTTGAAGGCGGTATAGGGGACTTTATGCTTCCCGAGGACGTCCTGCAGCATCGGGCGCTCGAGCAGCGCCGGGTCGCAGAACGACGGAGCCGCGAAGATCACGCCCTCCGCCGCGCCGGTCTTGACCTGCCGCAGCAGGTACTGCCCCTTGTCCTCGCGCTTCGCGTCGTACTTGGCCGCCGTCGACGCCGAACGGTGCAGGAACGCCTTCGACAGCTCCTCGAGCGGCTTGCCGTTCTCCGGAACGTCGTCGAGCAGCCAGCGCGTGACCAGCATGAAGTCGTCGTCGACGATGTAGCACCCGGACATCTCGATCGACTTGATCAGGTTCAGCGGCGGCTGCTCACAGAACGACCCGTTGATCACCACGCGCGCGTTGTCCCGCCGCTGGCGCGGCACCGCGTCGGTGGCCGCGATGTACTCGTCGATCAGCTTCGTGTGCTCCTCGGGCGGCAGCCGCATTCCGGCGTGCAGCACGAGGTAGACCTCCGAGGTGGGCGCCTGCCACGGCTTGGCGGCGCGGTACGCGTACAGCCGGCGCACGGCCCTGCGGTTCTCGTTGTAGACCCCGATCGACGCGTTGAGCTCGTCGTCGGTGATCGGCTTGCCGCGCAGCTCGCCGAGGTCCTTGCGCAGGATCTCCATCTCCTCGGTGTAGAAACGCCCGCCGATCGCGTCCTCGTAATTCTGCGGCACGTCGATGTAGCGGACGTACTTGTCCTTGAACATCAGCTGCCACATGCCGGACAGGTTCCGGATCACGTCGCAGATCGACGGAAACAGCATGCCGTCCAGGCAGTCGAGCCGGCCGGTCAGGCCCAGCTCGATCGTCGAGCGGGGAATCCTGCAGATGTAGCTCTGGTAGTACGCGTCGCCCTGGATGACCTCGAGCTGGTCGCCGCCGCCGAGGATGCCGACCGACAGCATCCCGGCCGCATGGACCAGTTCCCGGGGCACGTAGACCGGCATGTAGCCGATCGCCTTGCGACCGGGTGCCGCGGCCTTCCATTCCTTCACGTAGTTGAAGTGGAGATCCTCGAAGAGCGTCTGGCAGCGATCGACGATCGCCTCGACGGCGGAGGGTGTGTTCATCAGCGGTGCTCCCATGCAGGCTTGCGTTTCTCGAGGAATGCGACGAGTCCTTCGTTCGCGTCGCGGGTCTTCATCAGGCTTTCGAGATACAGTCGCTCCACCTCGGCAAGGCGGATGCGCACGTCGCGGCGCATCGGGCCGCGCGCCGCGGCGAGCGCCAGGGCGAGGCTGGCCGCGCTTCGCCCCGCCAGGTGGGCGTCGAAGTAGCCGAGCGCAGCCGCGTCGGGGTCGTCGTCGACGCGCTGCGCCAGGCCGATCGCATGCGCCTCGTCGGCGCCGATCGAGCGGCCGGAGAACAGCAGGTCCTCGGCGGCCGGCTGGTTGATCCGGTACGGCAGCAACACCGAGGCGGCCGGCGCGAACACGCCCAGCTTCATCTCGGGCTGGCCGAACTGCGCGTCGCGCCCCGCGAAGATCGGGCCGCCCGCCAGCGCCACCTCGAGCCCGCCGCCGAGGCACTGGCCGCGCACCGCGACCAGGATCGGCACCGGAAACTCGAGCATCGCCAGCACCAGCCCGTGCAGCGAGGCGAGCATCGCCGCGCAGCGATCGGGCAGGTGCTCCTCGACGCTGGCGCCGAAGCTGAAGTTGGGGCCCTCGCCGCCCAGGAGCACCCCGCGCAGGCCGCGGACGCCGGCATGCGCCGCGAGCGCCTCCGAGAGCGCCCCGATCATCGCGGCGTCGACGATGTTCGCCTTCGGGCGCGCGAGCGTGAGGCGCAGCAGCGCCCCGTCGCGTTCCAGCCCGGCCTTCAGCGGAGCGGAGTCGGGCACGGCGTCAGTCCTTGCGCCCGGCCTTCGGCTGGATCGAGTCGTGCAGCGGACCGACCCAGCTCTCGCCCGCGGCGAGCTTCTGCCGCAGCAGCACGAAGTCGACTTCGCGATCCTCCTTGGTCCCCGCGTTGAACGCGGTGAACCCGGAGCGCGCCTCGGTCATCATGTTCAGGGCGAGCCACGCGCGCGAGTTCTCCTTGTTCCGGTTCCAGGCGTCGAGCTTCGGCTTGCGAAGCTCCTCGATCGTCTTGGTGGTGCAGTCCGGGAAGGTGAGGAGCATCTTCGAGCACAGCTCCTCCACCTTCGCGTCGAGCAGCGACAGGTCGACCGTGCCGCGCGCCATCAGGGCCTTGCCCTCCCGCGCCGCCTCGCCGATCTTCGGCTCCCCGTACACGTTGCGCCCGAACTCGTCGACCATCCGCTGCGTCTCGATCAGCGGGTTCGCCACGAAGCGCCCGTCGACCTTCAGGGCCGGGACGACGTCGGTGAGCACGCCCATCTGGTAGGCCTTGTGGGCGGAGAACGGCTCGCAGAGCACGCAGGCCGCCATGGCCCGCTCCGCGCCGACGACCACCGGCAGGAAGTCGGTCGCGCCACCGATCGGGGCGGAACCGTGTTTCGGACCCGCCTGCCCGAAGCGCGCGAGATCCTGCGCCACCGAGAAGTCGCAGGCCATCCCGATCTCCTGGCCGCCGCCGATCCGCATCCCGTTCACCCGGCAGATCACCGGCTTGTCGCAGGCGAGGATCGCCGAGACCATGTCGTTGAACAGGCGCATGTACTGCCGGTACTCCTGCGGATGACCCGCGTAGTACTCGGCGTACTCCTTGGTGTTCCCGCCGGTGCAGAACGCCTTGTCGCCGGCCCCGGTGAAGACCACGCAGTTCACGTCGCGCGCGTTCGAGGCGGCGCGGAACCCGAGGATGACGCCCTTGACCATGTCGGTCGTGTACGAGTTGAACTGGCCGGGGTTGTCCAGGGTGATCCAGACGTTGAACAGCCCCTCGGCCACCGAGCCGTCGGGAAGCTTCGCCGGCCGCTTCTCGTAGCGGACGCCAGGCCTCGAGAAGTCTTCGACGAGGTCGTGGTTCTTGAAGGCACGCACTTTGGACTCCTGAATCAGGGAACGAGCACCGCGCGCTTGCGGATCTCGCGATGGTGGACCGCGTCGAACACGCGGTTGATGTCGTCGAGCGGATGCGGCTCGACGAACGGCTTGATCCGTACCTTGCCGTCGAGGACGAGGTCGAGGGCCGCCGGATAGAGCTCCGGCGGGCAGCCCCAGTTCCCGATCGCGCGCGCGTCGAAGGCCATCAGGTTCGAGAGGCGGATCTCGACCTTGTCCATGGTGAACCCGACGACCGACAGCGTGGCCCCGTGCACCAGGAGCCCGAACGCGGTGAGCTGGCCGGGAGCGGTGCCGGAGCACTCGAAGATGAACCACTCGGTCGAGGGCAGCCCGTTCTGCTTCGCGAAATCGACGATCGCGGCCTTGATCGCCCGCGCGTCGAGCCGGCGGCTGTTCAGCGTCAGCGCCGCGCCGTGCCCGGCGACCGCCTCGAGCTTCGCGTCGTCGACATCGATCGCGACGACCTTCGCGCCGCTCGCGCTGGCGATCTGGATACAGTATCCACCCACGCCGCCGGCACCGATCACCACCGCCAGGCTGCCGGGACGGACCCCGGCCCGCTTGACGGCCTGGTAAGGCGTGGTGAGCGCATCGGCCACGATCGAGACTTCCGCCAGCGTCAGCCCGGCCGCCGCCAGGCGCGCCTCGTCGACGTCGCACAACCCGCGCCCCGGGACCACGATGTGAGACGCGAAACCGCCCTGGATGTCGTTGCCCGGCATCTTCTGGTTCCGGCAGATCGTCCCCAGCCCGCGCCGGCACAGGTCGCACTCGCCGCACGGCAACACCGCCGGAACGATCACCGACTTCCCGAGCCAGCGTCCGGCGCCGGCCCCCGCGGCCACCACCTTGCCGCTGATCTCGTGACCGAGCGCGAGCGGAAGCGGATGGTTGGTCCGGACGCCGTCGTAGAGGTAGCCGAGGTCGGTATGACAGACACCGCACCCGGCGACGGCGACCACCACCTCGCCGTCTCCGGCGGCTGCGCCGAACGTCGCGCGCTCGAGCGGCGCCCCCACCGCGGTCATCATCCAGCGATGCGCTTCGATGCTCATCGTTCCGAGGCCTCCTGCGTCATGGTCCTGTCGATGCTTGGAACCCGGTTTCGCACCCGGCGCCCGGGGTTGACCGGGGGGTGGTCGCCGTTTATTCTTGTATTGTGGTACCGAAATACGGTTATATGGGAAAGGATGTTGTAACACCCCCGTTTCGAGTGCATTGATCTGAATCAATCACGCCATCGTGGGTACCCGACGGACAATCTCGAACACCACGCAACGGAGTCCACGTTGAAGCCCGATCCGAACGACCCCTCTCCGCGCGACGCCGGGCCGGAGAACGCCGCCGCCAGCATCTCCATCGCCATGGCCGGCAGCGGCGGCAGCGGCGTCATGACAGCCGGCAACCTGCTGCTCGATGCGGCCGCCAAGGCCGGCCTCTACGGCCTGATGGTGCGCACCAGCGGCCCGCAGATCCGCGGCGGCGAGGCCGCCGCGCTGCTGCGGCTCACGCGCGTCCAGACCGAGTCGCTCGACGACGGATTCGACCTCCTGCTCGCGATCGACTGGCAGAACATCAACCGGTTCGCCGACGAGATCCCGATGCGCGCGTCGGGCGTGCTGATCGGCGACTCCGACGAGGGCGAGCCGCCGGCGGTGTTCCTGGCCGGCGGCGCGCGCTTCGTCTCGCTGCCGCTGAAGAAGATCTCGAAGGGGATCCCCGGGAGCTGGACGAACATGGTCGCGCTCGGTGCCGCCGGCGCGGCCGCCGGGATCCCGGTCGAGGCGATCGACGAAGCGGTTCGCGCCTCGTGGAAGCGGACCGACGCGGCCCTGCAGGCCAACCTGCTGGCGGTGCGCGCCGGCATCGACGCGGCCGCCTCGATCGGCGGCCTGCCGCGCGTCGCCGCCGGCTCGGCCTCGGCGACCCGGCGCTGGCTCCTGAGCGGCAACGAGGGAGCGGGCTTCGGCGCCCTGCGCGGCGGCATCCGCTTCGTCGCGGCCTATCCGATCACGCCGGCCACCGAACTGCTCGAATGGATGGCCCCCGCCCTGACCAAGGTGGGTGGCACGCTGCTGCAGGCCGAGGACGAGCTGGCCTCGATCAACATGATCGTCGGCGCATCGTACGGCGGCGTGCCGTCGCTCACCGCGACGGCGGGCCCCGGTCTGGCGCTGATGACCGAGGGCATCGGCCTCGCGGTCAGCGCCGAGGTGCCGGTGGTGGTGGTCGATGTCATGCGCGGCGGACCGTCCACCGGGATTCCCGCCAAGAGCGAGCAGAGCGACCTTTCGTTCGCGGTCAGCGGCCTGCACGGGGACGCGCCGCGGCTGGTGCTCGCGCCGACCTCGATCGCCGATTGCGTCGCCACCACCCAGTGGGCGGTGGCGCTGGCCGAGGCCCTGCAGGCGCCCGCGATCGTGCTGTCGGACCAGTTCATGGGCCAGTCGCGCGCGATCATCGATCCGCCGGCCGACCCCGGCTTCGTCGCCAACCGGCTGGTCGTTCCGGCCCATGCGCCCGACTTCAAGCGCTACCGCGACACCGAGTCGGGTGTGTCGCCGATGTCGATCCCGGGAACGCCCGGCGTGGTCTACACCGCCGACGGCCTCGAGAAGAACGAGGCCGGCATTCCGAGCAGCCAGGCGCGCGACCACTACACGCAGCTCGACAAGCGCGAGCGCAAGCTGGTCCAGTACGACTACGGCGACTGGTGGGCCGACATCGAAGGCGCCGGGAATCTCGCGGTGATCACGTTCGGCTCGGTCACCGCCGTCGCGCGCGAAGCGCTGGCCCGGCTGGCGCCGCAGGACGTCGGCGTGCGCCTGGTCGCGCTCCGGCTGCTCGCGCCCGCGCTGCCCGAGCGGCTCGAGGAAGCGCTGCGCGGAGTGGATCGGGTCCTGGTGGTCGAGCAGAACCATACCGCGCAGCTGTTCCGCTACCTGCGCGCGATGTACGACCTGCCCGGCAAGCCCGCCAGCTTCCACCGCCCCGGCCCGCTGCCGATGCGGCCGGACGAACTCGCGAAAGTCATCCTCGACTGGAGACAGGCATGAACGAGGCAGCCACGACTGCCGCGCCGCTCACGGCGCAAAGCTACAAGTCGTCCTACAAGCCGATCTGGTGCCCCGGCTGCGGCGACTACTCGGTCCTCGGTTCGGTCACCAAGGCGCTCGCGATGGTGCAGGTGCGTCCCGAGAACGTCGCCGTGGTCTCGGGCATCGGCTGTTCGTCCCGGATCCCGGCGTACACCGCCTGCTACGGGTTCCACGGCGTGCATGGGCGCTCGCTGGCGGCGGCCACCGGCCTGAAGGTCGCGCGCCCCGACCTGACGGTGCTGGTGGCCGGCGGCGACGGCGACGGCTACTCGATCGGCGGGAACCACTTCCTGCACGCCTGCCGGCGCAACGTGGACCTCACCTACATCGTGATGGACAACCACGTCTACGGGATGACCAAGGGCCAGCCGTCGCCGACCACCGAGCCCGACTGGGACTCCAAGCTCTCGCCCGGCGGCACCGGCCTGCGCTCGTTCCATCCGCTGGTGATCGCGCTGGCCTCGGGCGCCAACTTCGTCGCCCGCGCGTTCGCCGGCGACCCGAACGGCACCGCCGACATCATCGCGCAGGCGATCCGGCACCCGGGCTTCTCGTTCATCGAGATCCTCAGCCCCTGCGTGACCTTCCGTCCCGAGCAGCGCACCTGGAAGGAGCAGGCCCATCCGGCCGCGGTCGGCCCGACCGACGATCCGGCGCGCGCCGCGCGCCGGATCATGACCGACGACGGCTTCAACATCGGCGTGCTCTACGCCGGCCATCGCCCGGCCCTGCCGCTCGGGCCCCGAGACGGCAAGCGCAGCGTCGCCGAAGTGGGCGCGGAGTTCGAACTATGACCGGAAAACCCCTGACCGCCCCTCGCACCCTCGAGGAGTTCATGGCCAAGGCCTACGAGATGGAGCTCGAGGCCACGCAGCGCTACGCCGAGTTCGCGGATGCGATGGAGACCCACAACAACCGGGAGGTCGCGGACCTGTTCCGGAAAATGTCCGTGATCGAGGGTCGCCACGCCACCCAGATCATGGCCGAGATGGGCTGGACCGAGCCGCCGGCGCCGAGCGGCGCGGCCTGGGAAGGATTCGAGGGGCCCGAGACCCCGTCGATGGACGAGGTCCACTACCTGATGCAGCCCTATCACGCGCTGACGCTCGCGCTGGGCAGCGAGGAGCGCGCCGAGCGCTTCTTTGCCCGCATCGCGGAGGCGGCGACCGTCGACACGGTACGCGCCGCCGCGCTCGAGCTCCAGGCCGAGGAACGCGAGCACGTCGAGCTGATCCGGAGCTGGCTCGCCAAGGTGCCCAAGCCCGATCGCGACTGGGCGGACGACCCCGATCCGCCCCGCTACACCGACTGACCCGCTGCCCTGGAGACCAACGCATGCAGACTCTGCTCCCCGAAGGCTGGGCCGCCCCGATCGGCTACGCCAACGGCATCGCCGTCGATGCCGGCCGCATCGTTTTCGTCGCCGGCCAGGTCGGCTGGGACGCGCAACAGACCTTCCATTCCGAAGACATCGCCCCGCAGTTCGAACAGGCCCTGCTGAACATCCTGGCCGTGCTCGCGCAGGCGGGCGCCGAGGGCCGGCACATCTGCCGGATGACCGCCTACTGCTGCGACAAGCCGGCCTACATGGCGGCGCGCAAGGATCTGGGCCGGATCTGGCGCAAGCATCTCGGCTCGCACTACCCGGCGATGAGCATGATCTTCGTGTCCGACCTGCTCGACAATCCGGGCAAGATCGAGCTCGAGGCGACGGCGGTGGTACCCAGGTAGCCGGTCCGCCCGCGTCCGGCCCCCGGGGCCGGACGCTACAATCCCGGCTTCGCCAGGGCGGCGACCAGGAGCGGTGAAGGCCGCGTCGGGATGGACGATCCGGAACAGCAGGACAACGCGGCGGCGCCGCGCGTGACGATCGTCGTCGCGCGCGCCCGCGGCGGCGTGATCGGCGCCGCCAATGCTCTGCCATGGCGCCTGCCGGAAGACCTCCGGCATTTTCGCGCGATCACGATGGGCCACGCGATCGTCATGGGGCGCCGCACCTTCGAATCGATCGGCCGGGCGCTGCCGGGCCGCAGGACCATCGTGGTCAGCCGCGACCCGCAGTGGCGGCATGACGGCTGCGAACGCGCCGGATCGCTGCGCGAGGCGGTCGCGCTGGCCGGAAGGCCCGGCCCCGATCCCGCGATCGCCACCGACGAGGTGTTCGTCGTCGGCGGCGCGCAGGTCTACAACGAGGCGATCGCCCTCGCCCGGCGCGCGATCGTGACCGAGATCGACCTCGAGGTCCGGGGCGACGCCTGGTTCCCGGAACTCGACGCCGCGCAGTGGCGAGAGGCGTCGCGCGGCGAGCACCGATCGGAGACCGGCCTGCGCTACGCGATCGTCGACTACCTCAGGCGCTGAGGCCGCCGCCGGAAGCGCGGGACGGCGTCGCGGCCGGCGACCGCCACGCGCGCTTCGGTAGAATGCGACCGGAACGCCTCCGTAGCTCAGTGGATAGAGCATCCCCCTCCTAAGGGGAGGGTCGCACGTTCGATTCGTGCCGGAGGCGCCAGAGTTTCCAGTGTTTGCGCTGGTTTCGCCGATAGCAACCACTAACCGGCGGCGGACCGAAACCGGCTGGAAACGTCTCTTTCGTGCCGAAACCGACCCCAGACCGTCACGGAAAACGTCACGCTGGCCTAGGCCCTCCGGCCGATTGCGCCAAGCTCCGCCGCGTACTGCTGGTCTGGCCGGACGGGCGGGCGATCAGGATCGAGATCGACGGCACGCAAGCGCGGCCAGGCCGAGGCCCAGCAGAGCCGCGCTGCCCGGGGCGGGGATTTCGGTGGCCCGGAAGTCCCACGCCCAGTCGGTTTCGACCGCTGGGCCGAGCGAACCGACGAAGGCCACAACGTGCGGGGCGGATGAGTTCCAGAACGATGCTCCGGGCAGGGCGTCATCGTCGGCCGGCCCCGGCCTGTACATCGTGAAGTGCCCTGCGAGATCCCCGTATGCGCCGCTGTGCTCGGTCAGCGTCGCGATGATCTGCACGGATGCGTCTCCATGAGCGACACCCGAGCCGACCACCATCAGGCTCGGCTCCGACGACAGCGTGAAGAACAGGTCCGGCCGGCTCTGCTGGCCGACCGTCATCGTGAACGAGGTCAGGGCGTCCCGGTACTCGCCCCGGGCGGGGTCTGGGTCGGAGTCCGGGGCCGATTGGTCGTAGGTGAAGTTCACCCACCCCAGCTCGAGCCCGAGGCCCTCGAAGGTGGACGCGAACCATCCGGCCTGCGCCGTGACGCTTACGTGCGCGGCATGGACCGAGGCCGCGAAACAGAGAAGCAGCGCTGCGAGAATGCGTGACATGTCCCCTCCCGTGCGGATCGGGAGGGTTTAAGCAACCGGCATGCCACGCTGGCGCCCGCCAAGGGAATCAAGCGCTTAAGGTCGATCCGGAAGGCGGCTTCCGGGCCAATGTCAATTCGACCGACTGATTCAGCGCCCGGCGCCCATCACCTGGCCGCGCGGCGCGCTGAACTTCAGGCCGAGCCAGAACCCGGTGACGCCACCAAGGATTCCGGTCACCACGGAACTTGCGATGGCCGCGCGCAGCTCGCCCGAGAACTGCTCCGTGGTGCCGGTCAGGACCAGGTAGACGGTGCCGTACAGCAGCGGCAGCAGCGCCAGGGTGATCCAGAACGCCGGGATGCCGCGGATATCCTCGCCGGCGTGCTCGCGGCCGTAGGCCCGGGCGCCCTCGATGCCGCCGCCACCCGCCTCGGTGACCTCGAACCACATCTCGCGCTCCAGGGCCTCCCTGGCCCGCTGGAGGGCCGCAGGATCGATCTGGATCGCCTCCACCGCCGCCTGAGCGTTCGGCGCTCCGGTGGCCGTCTGGACGACCTGCAACACGGCCTCTGCGGCCTTGGCGTTGCGCTCGGTGACCTCGCCCTTGCCGAAGCTGCGGATCAGTTCCGGGATGGACTGGACGAGCGCGGGCAGCGCGGCGGCGATGAAAGGGGTCATGACTGGAGCCTCCCAGGAGGGTTTCGATTCGAAAATGGGCGCTGGCGGCCGCTCGCCGACCAGCTCGGTGACGGCCTCGGCCGGGGCGATTGCGCTGGCCTCGAACAGCGCGCGCTCGGCCTCCCGACGGCGCTGCAGCCCGGCCATTACCCGTCCGTCGTTGTAGGTCCAGCGGTCGAACTGAGCGGCCGCGCCGGCGTAGTCGCCGGCATTCAGCTTGCGCAAAAGCGTCGATGATTCGAACGCGCCGGCTCCAACGTTGTAGACGAAGGACACCAGGGCGTCGAACTGTGGCTGCGTAAGCGGAACCCGAACCATGCGGTTGACCGCCGTCTCCGCGCCGGCCGCGTCTCGGCGCAGCAGCTCGGCCGCCTCGACCTCGGTGATCCGCTCGCCCACGCGCCACTCGCCGCCGTCGAGGCGGCGCGTCGATCCGTAGCCGATCGTGACCGGCTTTCCGTCCTTCGACCCTGGGTCCGGGTAGGCTTCCAGGCTCAGGCCCTCGTGCCGCTTGAGCGTGATCAGCCCGGCGTCGGAGAGGCGCATCAGGGCTTCCACGTCACCCACCCCTTGGCGACAGCGAATCCGACCACGGCGGCGCCAAGGTATACCAGCAGCCGATGGATCACGCCCCGTCCGACCTGGGCGTAGAAGTCCTTGGTCATTTCCTCGACGGCCAGCTTGGCGGCGCGCTGCGCGATGAGTTCCTCGCGTTCTGAGAGTTTGTCCGTCATGCCAGTTCCCTCGATACCGCCAGCAGGTTGTCGGAAACCCCTGCGGGGCCGGTGAACACGATCTCGGAGCGCCCCGGGGCGAGGAAGTCGAGCGCGAATACAGCCTCGCCCTGGGCGTCCGTGACGGCGCCGGACTGCACGGCAACGATCCCCGGCGAACTCGACGCCGCGTGCAAGGAATGCCCCTCCGGGCTACCGGAGGACACGATGATCCTGACCGTGGCCGAGCGCGTCGCGGGCGGCCACGCGGACATCCGAAGCGCCGAGGATTGAAGCCCGCTGATCGCCGCCGCTTGCAGCAGGTTCCAGGCCAGCGCGTAGTCCCTGACCACCGCGCGCACGGCGCTCCAAGTGACGGCATAGTCCTGGGAAGCGGAATTCAGCGTGTCCCAGCCAACCACGAAATCCCGCTGCGCAACACCGGGCAGGCCGGCCACGCTCCACGAGCAGGAGAGGTCGCGCCATACCGCCGAGAGCGTGATCGACCAGGAAATCGCGTAGTCCTGGCTGACCGACCCGAACACGTCCCACGCCGGCCCGTAATCCATCGATACGTTGCCGGTCGTGGCCCACTCGACGAGGTAGTCGCGCTGCACCGCTAGAGGAAGATCGCCGCCGCCCTCGATCGAGCCGAGGATGCCGGTGTCCCACGAAACGGCGTAGTCCCTTGAGACGGCCGCGACGACGCTCCATGCGACGGTGTAGGTCGCCGACACCGACGATCCGGTGTAGCCCGCCCATGCGTTGAATGCGCCCGTGAAGCGCCGGAACCAGGAGTTCACCGGCTGGCCGAGGATCGACCAGACCGGCGAGAAGTCGCGCGTCACGGCCGAGAGTTCGAAGACATCCCACTCGATCGTGTAATCGGCCGAAACCGGGTCCGTGGTGACGAGATTCCATCCCAGGGGAATATCCCGCTCGACCGCCGCGACTGCGGACCAGGAGAGCGCGAAGTCCCGCTGCGCGGCCTGCTTCATGTCCCAGGTCAGCGCCACGTCGTGCTGCGCGGCCGTGATCGTCGACCACGCCAGCGCGTAATCCCTTGAGATGCCGCCCGCCGAGTTCCAGGCAAGCGCGTAGTCCGCAGTCAGCCATCCGCCCGAATCCCATTCGACGGCGTAGTCTCGCGAGACGGTCGCCGACTCCTGGTCCCAGGAGATCGAGAAGTCCAGCGCCACCGCCGACCGGATGTCCCACAGGGCGGTCAGGTCGCGCTGGACCGACGCGGCGACATCCCACGCGACCAAGAAGTCGCGCGTCACCGCGCCGCCGGTGACATCCCATGTCAGCGCGTAGTCGGTAAGCGGTGGCGCGAGGCTCGGAAACCATGCCTGCGCCCCACCACCCGACCGTGGATGCCACGAGTGGGCCATCGATCGGGATTACAGCTCGGGCAACCCGTTGATCTCGCCCACGAGCGGAGCCGTGGATTCCTCGAGCGCCGCAACCCGACGTTTCAGGTCGTCGAACGCCTCGCGCTCGCCCTCGGTCATGCCGGGCTTCGGGTTGATGCCATTGAGTTTCGTGGCAAGCGCGGCGATGTAGTCGAGCAGCAGCATGATGGGCCTCAGTCGTCGATGACGGATACATCCGCCGAGATGATCCCGGTCGTGTAGGTACTGTTGCGCACCAGGATGACCGGATGATCGGAAAGCGAGAGCGCGCCCCCGCCGAAATCTGCGACCGGCACCTTGAGCACGGCCTTGCCGGACTCGGTTTCGGCCGCGAAGCTCTTGCCGGTGAACTCACCGATCTTCGCGCCGGTGATGGCGCCGCCGTCGGGCGCCGCGAACACGACGCCAGCGATGCCATCCGCGCTCGCCGCGGCCGGCTCGACCATGACCTTGAGCTTGCGCGTGAGGGTCGTGAACTCGGCCGTCTGCTGCCATGCGCTGTCACCGCTGGCGTTCGTCGCCGCCACCCTTGCGCGATAGGTCGTCGAGGGGGAAAGCCCGGTGATGGCGAGGCTCTCGGCATCCTCGGCGGCCGGGCTGCCGGAGGCGGAAGACCAGACCGACACGGTTCCGCCGACCGAGACGCCGACCTCGACCTTGAAGCCGGTCTCGTCGGAGGATTCGTCGGCCCAGTTGATAGTCGCCCCGGTGCCGGTAACGCTGGTCACAGAGCCGATGGTGGGCGGGTCAGGCGGGTCGCCGGACTCCGCGACCTCGAGGATGCTCGCCGGATCGGAGGTGATCGTCGCCATGTCGGCGTCGGACAACACCGCAGCCAGGAACGCGAACTCGAAGTGCATTCGCGTGTTGCCGGTTCCGGTATAGCTGTCACCGATGTAGAGCGGTCGCCCCGTGTCGCCGAGCTTCGACGTGTTGCCGGTCGACCCGTTCGTGCGCTTGCCGTCGAACTCCGAACCGTTCCCCCACGCCCTGATCTTCGCGGTCGCATCGGCTTGATCGAACCTCGCGGCCAACGTCATCCATCCGACGGTGTCGTCAGAGAACGGCGAACCCGGAGAGTTGTTGCCAGAGCCATCGAGCAAACGCCATTCGATGGTGTACGAGTTGACGGACCCGATCAGGAATGACGAGCCCGTGCTTGTCGCTGCCGCAGAGCTCAGCCCGATCGTGCCGCCGGTGCCGCTGTTGAAGACATCGCCGAGCCAGCTCGCGCCGGCAACGAAGTTGCTGTTCTCCTGCAACCCGCCGAAGCCGCCCGCAATTGAGTCGGTGAAGCGCGTAGAGTTGTTGCCCGCGATCACGCCGTTCGTGGCGTCAAACGTGCAGCCGGAGGCGGCGCGGGTGACTTGCGACGTAACCGTATCGCCGGAGCGCAGGCGTTGCAGCTTGTCGGCTTCGACCGCCCAGTACAGAACATGAATCTTGCTAGACCATGCCGGCTTGATTCTGTACGCCAGATTTCCGCTGCCCTGTGGGAAACGTGCGGCCATGCGTTACTCCGAGGCGAGGAACCAG
>JBDHRX010000185.1:0-3992 GCA_039807785.1 Burkholderiaceae bacterium | reverse complement strand
GGTGCGCGACCTCGGGCTCGCGCATCACCTGGTCACGCCCTACACCAGCCTGGTCGCGGTCGACGTGACGCCGGCGCGCCCCGCCGATGCACCGATGCAATCGGGGGGCGTGCCGACGCGCCTGCCGGCCGGCTGGGAGGCCGACGCGGTCTTCGGCGCCGGCGAGCTGGCCCGGGGCGCGACGCCCGCCGCGCTGCATCTCGCGAGCGGACTGGCGCTGCTCGCCCTCGCCGGCGCGCTCGCGCTCGCGCCGCGGCGCTGGAGGGCCCGGCGATGATCCAGACGATGCGACTCTGGCTGCTCGACCGGCGCATCGACCTGCGCCACGGCTGGATGGCCGTGCGCCGCCGGGCGAGCCCGATGCGGCTCCTGGTCGTCGCGCTGCTCGCCGCCGCGGCGTGGCAGGTCGGCGCCGGCCTGTACCTGCACGCCAAGGCCCGGCTCGCCCAGGCGCTGATCGAGCACGCGTGGCAGCACAACCGCGAGCGCGGCCTGGCGACGGCGCGCCCCTGGGCCTGGGCCGATACGACCGCGATCGCGCGGCTCACCTTCGTCGACCACGCGCGCTCGATGATCGTGCTGGAGGGCGACGCCGGCCGGACCCTGGCCTTCGGCCCCGGGCACCGCACCGGCACCACGCTGCCCGGGGCCGCCGGGAACAGCGTCATCAGCGGGCACCGGGACACGCACTTCCGCCTCCTCGAGCACGTGGCGGCGGGGCAGCGGATCGCGGTGGAGCGGCTCGACGGCAGCCGCCGCAGCTACCGGGTGACCGGCGTGCGGATCGTCGACCACCGGGACCTGGGGATCATCGCCGACCGCGGCCGCGACGCGCTCACGCTGGTCACCTGCTGGCCGTTCGACGCGCTGGCCCCGGGCGGCCCGCTGCGCTACGTCGTGTCGGCGCTCGCCGAGGACGACGCCTGAGCGGCGCCGCAGCAGGCCTTGTACTTGCGTCCGCTGCCGCAGGGGCAGGGCTGGTTGCGCCCGACCTTCGGCTGCGCGCGGCGCACCGTCGCGACGCGCAATGCCTGCGGCGTCGACCCGGCCTGCCGGTAGGGCCGGAAGAACTCGTGGACGTCGGCGACGTCCGCGATCATCCGGTCGATCAGCGCCTCGCGCTCCCGGCGCGACGGCGGGCGCGCGCCCGGCGCATCGTCCAGGGTCGCGGCGAGCGCCTCGACCGCGTCGAGCGCATCGCCGAACTCCTTCTCCGCGAGCAGCGCCTCCCAGCTGTCCGGCGACCGTTCGACCGCGCGCAGGAACCCGACCGCCCAGGCGCTGCCGTCCGGCGCGCCGGCGGCGTCGTAGGCCAGCACCGGCGCGAAGCGGCCGGCGTCGAGCGCCGCCGCGACCGCCCGCGCATGGCGCAGCACGAGGGCTTCGAGCTCCGCGGGCACCTCGGCGCGCGCCGCGTCGCCGGGCGCGAGGCCGAGGATCTCGGCGAGGCATTCGGCGGCCGCCACCGGTTCCGGGGCGCAGGCCAGCGCCGCGACGAAGCCGTCGAGCTCCTCGACGATCATCGCATCGTCGTTGCCGAGCGCGTCGAGCAGGCCGTCGAGGCGATCGAAGTCGGCGTCGGCAAGCGGCGCGCAGGCGTTCTCGCCGGTGGCGGGGTCGGTGATCATGGCGCGATCTTACCCGCGTGCCCGCAACGCGACCGGCTCGAAGGCGGCCTGGCCGTCGTCCGAGCCGAACAGCACCTGGCGTTCCTGGATCGAGCAGTGCAGCTGCATCGAACGCCGCGCGAGCGCGGCGAGCGCGGCCGAGGCGTCGGCCGGCACCTCGAGCACCTCGAGGTTGTCGCAGCGGGTGAACGCCGAGGCGCTCTGCCGCCACCAGGCCTGCGCCTTCGCGCCGCCGTAGGTGAGCACCCGTACCGTGCGGGCGCGGGCGCACGCGCGCCGCACGCGGCGCTCGTCGGGCCAGCCGACGTCGATCCAGGTGTCGATCGCCCCGGTCAGGTCGCTGCGCAGCAGATCCGGATCGTCGTCGGTGGACAGGCCGCGCCCGAACGACAGCGCGTCGTCGGCATCGAGCGCGAACGCGAGGACCCGGACCATCATCCGCTCCTCGGTCTCGGAAGGGTGTTTCGCGATCGTCAGCGCGTAGTCGCCGTAGTGGCCGCGATCGATGTCGGCCACCGCAAGGCCGGCCTTGTAGAGCGTCGCCCTGAGTGCCATGCGGCACTGTACCGGAAACGACGCGGGCGAAATCCGGCGGACGGGGGCGCGCGCCACCCGTCCGCCGGCCGTTCCGGGGATCCGGCCACTCGGTCACTCGAGCGTTCGGCCGCTCAGCCGCGCGGGGCGCGCTCCGGGCCGCCGCGCGGGCCGTCGCCGCCGGGGCCGAAGTGCCGTCCGCCGCGCGGGCCGCCCCGCTCCCAGCGCTCCTGGCGCTCGCGCACCTTGGCCTGCTGCTCGGGCGTGAGCGCGCGGAAGATCTCGTTCATCCCCTGCGCCCGCAGCTGCGCGATCGCGGTCATGGCCTGCGCGCTGCGTTCGGTGAGCGCCCGGGCCTTCCCTTCGTCGTAGTCGGTCGACAGCGCGAGCCGGGTCAGTTCGGCGCGCGAAGCGCGCAGGATCTTGCCCTGCTCGCGCAGCTTCGGCGCGTTGGCGTGCATCACCGCGAACACCTTGTCGCGTTGCGCCTCGGTCAGGTCGAGGCCGCGCAGGAACGCGCCGCCCGCCATCCCGTGCGCGTCGTGGCGCGCATGCACGTGGTGGAACTTGCCGGCGCGCATGCCCGGGCCGTCGCCGTGCGGCGCGCCCTGCGCCGAGACGAGGAACGGGACCGCCAGCGTGACGCCGGCCGCGGCGGCGATGGCTGCGATTCGTGCTTTCTTCATCGTGGACTCCTTCGATCGGGCCCTGGCCCGGATGGTCGGTCGTTCGATCGGGCGGCTGCCCGACCGGCCGAGGACACCCTCGGCACGCCTGCAGAATGCGCGCGCCGCGCGTTAATCGTCGTCCGCCATGTGTAAACGTTGGTAAAGATGCGCCGCCGCCCGCGCCCGGCCGGTACCGGCCCCGGCCGGCGGCCGATATGATCGACCCGTCCGCACGATCGACTCCTCCACGCCGATTCCGCCCCGTCATGCCGAAGGTCCTGCTGGTCGACGACGATGCCGAGCTGTCCGAGCTGCTGCGCGAGTACCTGCAGCGGGACGGCTTCGAGGCCGACGCGGTCCACGACGGCGCCTCGGGCGTCGCGCACGCGCTCGGCGGAAGCTACGACATCGTGGTGCTCGACGTGATGATGCCCGGGCTCGACGGCGTCGAGGCGCTGCGGCGCATCCGCGCGGCGAGCCGGGTTCCGGTGCTGATGCTCACCGCCCGCGGCGACGACGTCGACCGCATCGTCGGGCTCGAGCTGGGCGCCGACGACTACGTGCCGAAGCCGTGCACGCCGCGCGAGCTGGCGGCACGCCTGCGCGCGATCCTGCGTCGCGTGCACGCCGCCGGCGAAGGCGGCGCCGACGAGCCGCTCACGGCCGGGCCGCTGTCGCTGTGGCCGGGCCGGCGCGTCGCGCAATGGCGCGGCGATGCCCTGGCCCTGACCAGCACCGAGTTCAACCTGCTCGAGCTGCTGGCGCGCCAGGCCGGCCGCGTCGTCGGCAAGACCGAGCTCTCCGAGCAGGCGCTGGGACGATCGCTGGCGCGCTTCGACCGCAGCATCGACGTCCACGTCAGCAGCCTGCGCCAGAAGCTCGGCCAGCGCGAGGACGGGCGCTCGTGGATCGAGACGGTCCGCGGCCGCGGCTACCAGTTCCTGCTCGACTGACCCGGTTTCGATCCGCGCATCCGCCATGGGCCGACTGTTCTGGAAATTCTTCCTCGCGTTCTGGCTCACGCTGCTGGCGGCGGGCATCGCGGTGGGCTCGCTCGTCTGGCTCCACCAGCAGCGCAGCAGCGCCCGCGAGGAGCCGGCGCTGGCCGCCGGACCGCGCGCGGCGCTCGCGCTGCAGGCCGCCGCGGCGGCGCTGCGCCACG
>JBDHRX010000184.1:0-4021 GCA_039807785.1 Burkholderiaceae bacterium | reverse complement strand
ATGCCGGTGACCGGCCAGCTGTTCTTCATGTACGCGACGATGCTGATCGCGGTGCCCACCGGCGTGAAGATCTTCAACTGGGTGGCCACGATGTGGCGCGGCTCGATGACCTTCGAGACGCCGATGCTGTTCGCGGTGGGATTCATCTTCGTGTTTGCGATGGGCGGCTTCACCGGCCTGATCATGGCGGTCGCGCCGCTGGACATCCAGCTGCACGACACCTACTACATCGTCGCCCACTTCCACTACGTGCTGGTGGCGGGCTCGCTGTTCGCGCTGTTCGCGGGCACCTACTACTGGCTGCCGAAGTGGACCGGCCACATGTACGACGAGAAGCTCGGCAAGTGGCACTTCTGGATGTCGCTGATCACCTTCAACATCACGTTCTTCCCGATGCACTTCCTCGGGCTGGCGGGGATGCCGCGGCGCTACGCCGACTATCCGATGCAGTTCGCCGACTTCAACGCGCTCGTGACGGTCGGGGCGTTCGGCTTCGGCCTGTCGCAGCTGATCTTCCTCTGGGCGGTGGTCAAATGCATCAAGGGCGGCGAGAAGGCGACCGATCGAGTCTGGGAGAATGCCCAGGGGCTCGAGTGGACGGTGCCGAGCCCCGCCCCGTTCCATACTTTCGAGACGCCGCCGGTGGTGAAGTGAACCGACGCAGCAACCTGCGTACCGCGTTGATCCTGGCCACGATCGCGTTCGCCTTCTTCGTGGGCGTGATCGCCAACCACTGGCTGTTCAGGCAGTGACGCAAGACCGACCGAACCGCGACGAAACGCCGGCGCCGGCGCGCGCCGGCGCGCGCGCGATGAACCTGCGCATGCTCGGCAAGCTGTGCGTCGTCGCCGTCGTCATGTTCGGCTTCGGCTTCCTGCTGGTGCCGCTCTACGACAAGATCTGCGAGGTCACCGGCCTGAACAGCCTGACCAAGGCGGATCGCGGCGCGGCCGAGTTCGCGCGCAACACGCAGGTCGACCGCTCGCGCACCGTGCGGGTCGAGTTCGACGCCAACGGGCGCGGCGCCTGGACCTTCAAGCCCGAGGTGAGCGCGCTCGACGTCCATCCGGGCGAATTGGTCACCGTGGTCTACGACCTCGAGAACACCCGCGCCGCGCCCACGACGGGGCAGGCGATTCCCAGCTATGCGCCGCAGGTCTCGGCGTCGTATTTCCGCAAGATCGAGTGCTTCTGTTTCCAGCAGCAGGAGCTGGGCCCGAACGAGGCGCGGCGCTTCCCGGTGGTGTTCGTGCTGGACCCGAAGCTGCCCCGCGACGTCGGCACGATCACGCTGTCGTACACGTTCTTCGAAGTGGGCGGCAAGTCGGCCGCGGCGGGCGCCCGGCAGGGCGGGACGGGGCAGGGCGGATGACCGGGGCCGGGCAGCGCGCGGACGACCGCAAGGCCGGCTTCGTCGAGACGATCAGGGCGGTCGGCGCGTCGTTCTTCGGCGTTCGCGCCGGGCGTTCGCACGAGCGCGACATGGCGCGCCTGCATCCCGCGCGCGTCATCGTCGCCGGGCTCGTGGCGGCGGCGGTCTTCGTGCTGGTTCTGGTGGCCGTCGCGCGGCTCGCGGCGGGTTGACGCGCCGGACGGGGAATTCGGAAAGTTTTCTTTCGGGGAGACAGGAACATGGTTTCGGGTGCAAGCTCACAGGCGCCTTACTACTTCGTGCCGCATCCGTCGAAGTGGCCGATGGTGGGCGCGATCGCGCTGGCGTTCTTCGGCTTCGGGCTGGCGAGCTGGTTCAACGGGGCGCCCTTCGGCCCGTACCTGTTCGCGATCTTCATCGCGATCCTGGTCTACATGATGGTCGGCTGGTTCGGCACGGTCGCGACGGAATCCGAGAACGGGCTGTACAACGACCGGGTCGACGTCTCGTTCCGCTGGTCGATGGGCTGGTTCATCTTCTCCGAGGTGATGTTCTTCTCGGCGTTCTTCGGCGCGCTCTACTACGCCCGCGCGATCACCACGCCCTGGCTCGGCGACCTGGACCACAAGTCGATCCTCTGGCCCGATTTCCAGGCGATCTGGCCGAACGCCGGCCCGGCCGGCGTGGTCGACGCGTTCCAGACCATCGGGCCCTGGCCGATCCCCACGCTGAACACCGCGCTGCTGCTCACCTCGGGCGTGACGCTGACGATCGCCCACCATGCGCTCAAGGACAACCGGCGCGGGCCGCTGGCGTTCTGGATGTTCGTCACGATCGCGCTGGGCGTGGTCTTCCTCGGGTTCCAGGCCTACGAGTACATGCATGCGTACCGCGACCTGAACCTGAAGCTGTCGTCGGGCATCTTCGGCTCGACCTTCTTCATGCTCACCGGCTTCCACGGCTTCCACGTGACGGTCGGGGCGATCATGCTGTCGGCGGTGCTGTTCCGGATCCTGAAGGGGCACTTCACGCCGGAGCGGCACTTCGCGTTCGAGGCCGCCGCCTGGTACTGGCACTTCGTCGACGTCGTCTGGCTCGGCCTGTACGTGGTCGTCTACTGGCTGTAGCGCGCGGCGGCGCGGCGGCCACTCCCGGCCGGACCGGCCTGTCCGGCCGGTCCACGCGACGCAGGCGTCGCGCCGGCCGGCGCCAGCGGCCCCACGGCCCCGCCCGGCGGGGCCGTTCTCGTCTCCGGCTCCGTCGTTCCAAGGCGTCCCGGCCGTGCGGCCATCCGGCCGCTTCGGTGGCATGATGGGCCGCGCGCGGGGCCGCGGCCCGGCCGGAGCGCTCACCGGGCGACGATCGGGACGCCGGTGCTCTGGATCCAGCCCATCCAGTGGGCGAACAGGATGAACAGGAACAGGGCGATCGAGAAACCGACGCGCAGGCCCAGCGCCCGCACCGTGTTGCGGGTGCGGCCGCGGTCGCGGATCAGGAAGATCATCGCGGAGGCCAGGCTGCCGATGATCAGGACGAATGCGATGACGATGATGGCCTTCACGTGCGACTCCGCAGGGCAAGCCCCGATTCTAGGCGCCCGCACCGCCGGCGCCCCCGGGCCGGAGGCGCCGGGGCGATGAGGTTGCGTGCGGCCGTGCCGACGCTCGCGGCGCTGGCGCTGGTGGTCACGACCGTCTCGCTGGGGAACTGGCAGATGCGGCGGGCCGACGAGAAGCGCGCGCTGCAGGCGGGGCTGGAGGCCGCGCGGCGCGACGCGGTCGTGCGCGTGCCCGGCGGCGAGCTCGATCCGGGCAGCCTGGCGGGCCGGCGCGTGGTCGCGCACGGGCAACTGCTGGGGCCATGGACCGTCTTCGTCGACAATCGCACCCACAAGGGGATTGCCGGTTTCCACGTCCTTTCTCCGCTTAGAATCACAGGTTCGGAGCGCCACGTGCTGGTGCTGCGCGGCTGGGTCGCAGGCGACCCGCGCCAGCGCGCGCGGCTGCCCGAGATCGCGACGCCGGCCGGCGAGGTCGAGGTCGAAGGCATCGCCCAGCGGGATCTCGAGCATGCGCTCGAGCTCGGCCGGTCGACGCCGCCCGGTCCCGGCGACCGCCTGTGGCAGAACGCCGACGTGGCCCGGTTCGAGCGCTGGTCCGGCCTGGCGATGCAGCCGCTGGTGGTGCGCGAGACGGCCCCGCCGCGGGTCGGCGGCGCCGAGCGCGACGACGGCCTAGTGCGCGACTGGCCGGAGCCGGGCGGCGGCGTCGAGAAACATCTCGGCTACGCGTTCCAGTGGTACGCGTTGGCCGTGCTCGCGGCGGGCCTGTGGGTCCGCTTCGTGTTGTTCGGAACAAGGAAGGCAGCCAGGTGACGATGCAATCGACGGACTCGGCGGCCGCGCTCGCGGGCGCGGCGCCGGGGCCGGCCCGCTCCGGCGGCGCCGAGGTGCGCCGGCGCGCCCGGACCGGGCGCTGGAAGATGCTGGCGATCCTGCTGGTCTGCGCGGCGCCGGTGATCGCCTCGTACTACACCTACTACGTGGTCCGTCCGGACGGCCGCACGAACTACGGCACGCTGATCCCGCCGCGCGACATCGGCGCGCTCGGCACGCGGGTCGGCGTCGCCGGTGCCGCGTCCGCCGGCCCG
>JBDHRX010000040.1:0-24632 GCA_039807785.1 Burkholderiaceae bacterium | reverse complement strand
CCGCGCAGGCCGGCAGTGCGAGCATCGCAGGGCACCCCCGCGCAGCGGGGGCCAGCACCGGCGCCCCACCGGCCGGCTGCCCGCGCCTTGGCTCGCCCCCAACCTTGGCTCGCCCCAACCTCGCCCCGCTCCCCTTACCTGCTCGTCGATCGAGCGAGAAGCCGTATCAATCCTCGCGCGGCGGGAAGCCGGAGGCGCGCAGCGCCGACACGATGCGGTCCTGGGGGGCGCTCGTCTCGATCCGGACCAGGCGGGCCGGAGGATCGGTCGCGACCCGTGCGTCGGGGTCCACGGCGAGGATCGCCCGGGTGACGGAGCGGGCGCAGCCGCCGCAGGTCATGTCGTCGAGATGGAACTGCATCGGAGCCTCCTTCGAATCGTCTCACCGGCCATGGTGGACCGTGCCACCGTTGGAAGGTCAAGCGATTCCTGATCGAGACCGGCGCGGCTGCCGCTGCGGCGCGCCCACCGTGCTCCGCCGCTGCAGGTATGCTTCATCTGGCCGGCGACGCCTGGCCGGGCCAGATCGAGGAATCCCATCATGACGCGCATCTACGACGACAATTCCCTTTCCATCGGGCACACCCCGCTGGTGCGGCTCAACCGCGTGCTCGACGGCGGCAAGGCCACCGTGCTGGCCAAGATCGAGGGCCGCAATCCGGCCTACTCGGTCAAGTGCCGCATCGGGGCCGCGATGATCCGGGACGCCGAGCAGCGCGGCCTGCTCGGCCCGGGCAGGGAGATCGTCGAGCCCACCAGCGGCAACACCGGCATCGCGCTCGCTTTCGTCGCCGCGGCGCGCGGTATTCCGATCACGCTGACGATGCCCGAGACGATGAGCGTCGAGCGGCGCAAGCTGCTGCTCGCGTACGGCGCGCGGCTCGTCCTCACCGAGGGCGCCAAGGGCATGAAGGGCGCGATCGCCCGCGCCGAGGAGATCGTCGCCGGCGACCCGGGGCGCTACCTGCTGCTGCAGCAGTTCGAGAATCCGGCCAATCCGGCGATCCACGAGGCGACCACCGGCCCCGAGATCTGGGACGACACCGGGGGTGCGATCGACATCCTGGTCTCGGGCGTCGGCACCGGCGGCACCATCACCGGGGTCTCGCGCCACATCAAGCGCACCCGGGGCAAGGCGATCCGGTCGGTGGCGGTCGAGCCGGCCGCGAGCCCGGTGCTCACGCAGACGCGCAAGGGCGAGCCGCTGGTGCCCGGGCCGCACAAGATCCAGGGGCTCGGGGCCGGCTTCGTGCCCGGCGTGCTCGATCTGTCGCTGGTCGACGAGGTCGAGCAGGTCGGCAACGAGGAGGCGATCGAGTATGCCCGCCGCCTGACGCGGGAGGAGGGCATCCTCTCGGGCATCTCGAGCGGGGCCGCCGTCGCCGTCGCCGCGCGCCTGGCGCAGCGTCCCGAGAACGCCGGCAAGACGATCGTCGTGATCCTCCCGGATTCGGGCGAACGCTATCTCAGCTCGGTCCTGTTCGAGGGCCTGTTCGACGCCGCCGGGCTGCCTGCGAACGGCGGGGTCTGAAGAGGCGGGGCGCGGATCCGGGACCCCGGGCCCCGGCCGGGGCGGCAGGGGGCATGATGGCTAGGTATTGATAACGAGACCGATTTGCATTTATATTTCGGTCCGTGCCATCCCCCACCGTCCCGTCCCCTGCCGTTCGCCCCGACCGCGCGTTCCCGGCCAGCTCTCCGGCCGCGGCGCTCGCCCGGTCGCCGGAACGGCCGCTCCCGGGGGATCGTCGCCCGATCGAGCTCGATGCCGGCGGCCTGATGAGCGCCCGGGCTTACGCCGCCTGCCGGCCCGCCTATCGCGCGCAGGCGATCGCGTACCGGCGCCTGCGGACGCTGCAGCTCGGTCCGGCGATGCGCCTGCAGTTCGAGGATGCCGCCACGATCCGCTACCAGGTGCAGGAAGTGCTCCATGCCGAGGGAATCGCCGATCCCGAGGCGGCGCGCTGCGAGCTCGACGCCTATGCGCACCTGCTCCCGGACGGCTCGCAGTGGAAGGCCTCGCTGCTGATCGAGCTGCCGGAGGCGGCCGAGCGGGCCCGCGCGATGCCGCTCTTGAGCGCGGCCGCGCATTGCCTGTACGTCCAGGCGCGGGGACGCGCGCGGGTGCTGGCCCAGGCCAACGAGGACCAGCCCGATCGCCATCGCGCGCGTCCGAGCGGAGTGCATTTCCTGCGCTTCCAGCTGCCGCGCGCGACCTGCGTCGGGGTGCTGGCCGGCGCGGCCGTCGCGATCGGCTGCACGCATCCGGCCTACGCGTGGCACGCGCCGCTGCCGGCGGCGCTGCTGGACAGCCTGCGCAACGACCTGGCGCCGCGGGCGCTGTCTCAGGTCGTGGGAGTGCCGAACAGCACCAGCGGCTGGCCCGCCCGGTCGGGGTGCTCGAGCACGCGCGCCGGCAACCGGTAGACGGTCTCGAGGTGCGCGCTGGTGAGCGCGCGCGACGGCGTGTCGAGCGCCACGGCGCGGCCCTGCGCCAGCAGCAGCAGGCGGTCGCACCATGCCGCCGCGAGGTTGACGTCGTGCAGCACCACCAGCGCGGCGATGCCTTCCTCCCGCGCGAGCCGCGACACCGCCTGCAGCAGCCCGACCTGGTGGCGCGGATCGAGGCTCGCGATGGGCTCGTCGAGCAGCAGCAGGCGGTACTCGCGCGCCGGCTTCGCGGCGAGCAACTGCACGATCACCCGGGCGAACTGGACGCGCTGCTGCTCGCCCCCCGACAGCGTCGCGTAGCGGCGCGCGGCCAGCGCGCCGGCCTCGGCGAGCTGCAGCGCCCGTTGCGCGAGCTCGTCCAGCGCGGCCGGCGCCAGCTCGGGGAACGGATAGGCGCCCATGGCGAGCACGGCGTGGACCTCGAGATCGAAGGCGAGCGAGGGCGACTGCGGCAGCACCGCGCGGCGGCGCGCCAGTTCGGACGCCTTCCACTGCGGCAGCGGGCGCTGGTCGAGGCGCAGGTCGCCGTCGGCGGGCGGCAGCTCGCCCGCCAGCGTGGACAGCAGCGTCGTCTTGCCCGCGCCGTTGGCGCCGAGCACGCCGAGCACTTCGCCGGCGGGCAGGCACAGCGACACGTCCGACAGGACGGTCCGGGCGCCGCGCGCGCAGGCGAGTCGTTGCGCCTGCAGCATCAGGGGCGCCTGCGCATCAGCAGCCACAGCAGGAACGGGCCGCCGACCAGGCTGGTCACGATCCCGATCGGCAGTTCGGCCGGGCTCGCGGCGATCCGCGCGAACCAGTCGGCGAGGGTGAGCGCGATCGCGCCCAGGATCAGCGACGCCGGCATCAGCCAGCGATGGTCGGCGCCCAGGGTGAGCCGGATGACGTGGGGGACGATCAGGCCGACGAAGCCGATGGTTCCGGTGACCGCGACCAGCGGGCCGACCAGCAGCGCGACCAGCACGATCAGCCGCCGGCGCAGCGGCACGAGCGCGTAGCCGAGGTGATGCGTCTCGCGCTCGCCCAGCAGCAGCGCGTTCATCGCGCGCCATGCGCGCATCAGCAGGCCGCCGAGCAGCAGCACCCAGGGCACCAGCCAGGCGAGCATCGGCCAGCTCGCGCCGGCGAGGCTGCCCATGTTCCAGAACGTCAGGTTGCGCAACTGCACGTCGGTGGCCTGCCAGGTGAACAGGCCGATCAGGCTGGCGCAGATGGCGTTGATCGCGATGCCCGCGAGCAGCACGTTCGTCACGCCGGGCCGGAGGCTTCCGAAGCGGTAGGCCAGCGCGGTCGCGCCCAGGCTGCCTGCGAACGCGGTGCCGGCGATGGCGGGCATGCCGGTGGCGCCCAGCACGATCGCGGCCACGGCGCCCAGCGCGCCGCCCAGCGAGACGCCGATCAGGCCCGGCTCGGCGAGCGGGTTGCGGAACAGCGCCTGCATCGCGGCTCCGGAGATCGCGAGGCCGGCGCCGGCGACGACCGCGAAGCCGACGCGCGGCAGGCGTACCTCGAGCAGCACGTTGCGCCACAGGGCCTGCGCGTCGGTCGCCGGAGGGCCGGCGAGCAGCGCGGGCAGTTCGCGCAGCGGGATCGAGACCGCGCCGCTCGAGGCCGCCACCAGGACCAGGGCGACCAGCAACAGGCCGAGCAGCGCGAAGGCTGCGGTCGGGGCACGCCGCTGCGGCGCACCGGCCGGCGCGGAGGGCACGCCGGCGCCGGGCGGAGGGGCTGCGCCCGGCATCAGGAGCGTCCGCCGGCCCGGTCGACAGTCCCGTCCTGCGCGCGCTGCGGGTCGAGCCCCGCCTCCAGCTGGCGCAGCGCCAGCCCGATGCGCGGGCCCACGGCGAGCAGCAGCAGATCGTCGAGCACGACCACGCGCCCGTTGCGCGCCGCCGGCGTGACGGCGACGCCGGGCTGGGCGCTGAATCCGGCGAGCCCGTTGCTGCCGGCGATCGACATCGCGGTCGTGACGATGACCTCGGGGGCCAGCGCCGCGACCGCCTCGTTCGAGATCGCCTTGAATCCGCTGTAGGCGCCGAACAGGTTGCGCGCGCCGGCGAGCGCGAGCAGCGCATCGGCCGCGGTCTCGCGGCCGGCGGCCTGCAGTTTGCCGGTATGGCTGCTCAGCACCAGCGTGCGCGGCCCGGCGGCCGGGCCGGCGTCGCGCCGCAGCGGCGCGATCTCGGCGTCGATGCGCCGCATCAGCGCGCGGCCCCGATCCGCGACCCCGAGCGCCTGCGCGACCGCGTCGATGCCCTCGCGCAGCGCGTCCAGGCTCGGGCCAGACGGCACGCCGACCACGCGCAGCCCGACGCTGCGCAATTGCTCCAGCGAACGCGGCGGCCCGGCATGCTCGGACGCGAGGACCAGGTCGGGGCGCAGGCCGATCACGCCCTCGACCGCGAAGCTGCGGTAGTACCCGACCTGCGGCAGGCGGCGGACCGATGCCGGATGCAGGCTCGATGCGTCGACGCCCACCAGCAGGTCGACCGCCTGCAGCGCGTCGACGATCTCGGTCACGTTGCCGCCCAGCGCCACCACGCGGAGCGGGGCCGCGGCCGAGGCCGCGCGCAGCGGCCCCGACGTCGCCAACAGCAGCAGGAACGAACGCCTCAGCATCGTCGTGGTCACCGCGGTGGTCGCCGCCGTGCCCGGGTCACGCGGCCAGCGGCGTGGCGCACAGCGCCTGCATCAGCTCGCGCCAGGCCACCAGCTCCGGCTGGCCCGGCTTGCGGGCACCGAAGAACTGGACGACCAGCTCGCCGCCCCGTTCGTAGGCCTCCAGCGAGGTCACCCAGCCGTCGACGGTGGGCTTGTTCACGACCCAGCACTCGGTGATCGCGGTCGTGTCCAGGTGCAGGTTGAACGTCGGGTCGAGCACGTTGAACCACGGGCCGGTCCGGCGCAACTGCTCGACGGGACCGGTGTGGATCTGCACGATGCCGCGGTTGCCCACGAAGCACATGATCGACAGCCTGCGCTCGGCGGCGCGCTCCAGCACCGCCTGCGCGGTGTCGGCCCCGACCCGCTGCGCGAGGTCCGGTCCGGCGGCGCGCAGCGCCCCCAGGCGCGATACCTTGAACCGGCGCAGCATCGGGAAGAAGTCGTGCGTGTCCTTCAGGCCGAGCCAGTGCGCGCGCAGCGCCGCCGGATCGGCGGCCTCGTCGGCCTCGTTGCGCGGCGTCGCCGCTTCGGGCACCGGCAGCGCCGGGGGCTGCTTCGAGGCGAAGCGCGCGACCAGCGCCTCCCATGCCTGCGCATCGGTGGCCTCGGTGCGGTAGACCTTGTGGATCGCCACGCCCTGCCGGTCGAAGAACTGGATGCTGTGCCGGCCGTTCTCGACGACCGAGAACGCGTCGCGCCATTCCTGGAAGAACATGCGCAGGTCGATGTCGGGCCCGAGCACCACGCCGACGTGACCGTCGGCCTGGATGTCCTCGTAGCGACCGTGGCGCTCGTGCACGCACCAGTCGTTGCGCGACAGCGCCATCACCCGCCCCAGCGCGCCGAGCGCGCGGAACACGTCCTTGGGCGTGTCGAGCGGCACCGCGTCGAGGCCGCATCCGGCGGCGACCAGCGCCGCCTCGGTGGTGCCGAGGCGGCGCGCCCGCTCGCGGACGCGCAGCTTCGGCTCGGCGGCCGTCAGCGCATCGTGGCGTGCCCTGAGCGCGGCGAGGGATTCCCCGCCGGCGCCCGCGCAAGCGTGCGGGTCCGCGTTCATTGCGGGGTCGCCGCGGCCGGCGGTTGCACGTCGAACACGATGGTCCAGGTCTGCGCGCTGCTCGAGTTGCTCGGATCGGCGTACTCGATCCCGGTGACGTGCGCGCGCGCGTAGCTGTTGCCCTCGCCCGAACGGATCAGCGCGGCGCCTTCGGGGTTCGCGGCGAGCAGGTGCGCGACGGCCGGAAGGCCCGCGGCCTGCGCGGCGGCGGCGGTCGGATAGTAGATGTACCAGCCGAAGTCGAGCGGGCTCGGGTAGGTGCCCCGGTATGCCGCGTTCAGTTGCGAGGTGAAGTCGTCCTTGAGCCAGGCGTTCGCGCTGGCCGGCAGCGCCAGGTCGGCGGCGGTGAGTTCGCCGACCGTGTCGGCGAGGTTCGTCGCCGACAGGAACTTCGCGTTCACCGGCGCCCCATCGCCGTCGTAGAAGCCGGCCGGGGTCTTGCCGAGGAATCCGGCGACCGTGCCGCTACCCGACTTGCCGCCGTTCAGCTTCACGTTGTAGCGGTTGAAGGCGATGTGCCAGTTGCCGCTCTCGGCGACCTCGGAGTGCGTGACCAGGTCGTAGTAGACCCAGCCGGCGCTGGCGTTGACCTGTGCGCTGTTCACCGTGCCCGGGGCGGCGCGGTCGACCCAGCGGAACGACGGGTATCCCGACGCGGTGCCGCTCGGCCCGCCGTAGTAGCCGGTGACCTGCAGCGCGAACACCTGCGTCGTGGCGCCGCTGGCGTCGGCCGAGGCGCTGTCGGTGGTGATCAGGAACACCCGGAAGTTCGGATGCAGCTGGTGCGTGCCGATGAGGTCGTACTCGAAGGCCGCCACGCCGATCGCGTTGGTGCCGGTGAAGACGTTCTTGGCCGAGTCGGCGAAGTAGACGGCGGAGGGCAGGGCGCCGTCGACCGGGTCGACCGTGGCGTCGGTCCAGGTCGACAGCGCGGTCCAGTTCCGGTCGAACGGGCCGCCGAACGCGCCGCCCTGGCCGGTGCCGCTCACGCCGCTGTTGGTCCACAGCGTGGCCGAACGGCCGCCGCTGGTGACCTTGAGGTCCCAGGCGTTGCCGGTGCAGCCGGCCACCTCGACCTTGGCGTCGAAGTCGTAGCACACCGAGCTGCCGGAGGCCGGCAGGCTCAGGATCCAGGTGGCGCTGTCGACGAACTTGCTGGCAGGGGTGGGGTCGGGAGGCGGAGTTGCGCTGCCGCCGCCACCACCGCCGCCGCCGCAACCGGCCAGCAGCGAGCCGAGCAACGCGGCGCCGAGCGCCGCTTTCATCGATCCGGTCATCTTGGAGTGCTCCATGGGTCAGTAGGTGTTGCCGAAGTCGTGTCGAACGCCGAGATAGACCACGCGCCCGGACAGCGGGCCGAAGTCGTTGGAATTGCCGAAATCGCGCTGCCGGTCGAACAGGTTGTCGATGCCCGCGAACAGCGTGGTGGCGCGCCCCACCAGCCAGTTCAGCTTCAGGTCAAGCGCCGTCCAGCCGGGCGAGCGCCCTCCGCCCTGGGTGTTGACCAGCTCGCTGCTCTGGTAGCGTCCGCGCACCGAGACGGTGGCGTCGGGCCGGAAGCGCCAATCGAGCCCGATGCGCACCATGTCGCGCGGGCGCCGCGTCAGTTCCTGGCCGGTGTCCTCGTTGCGCGCGCGGGTGCGGGTGTAGCCGGCGCGCAGGTCGAGGTCCGGGCGCACGCGCCAGGTCGCGCCGGTCTCGATGCCCGAGGTCCGCGCACGCGCGATGTTGCGATAGGTGTAGGTGGTGATGCCGTTGACCGTGGTCGCGTTGTCCTCGTCGACCTGGATCAGGTCCTCGACGCGGTTGTCGAACAGGTTCACCTCGAACGAGACCTGCTTGCGGTAGTCGAAATTGGCGCCCAGCTGGAAGCTGTTGGACGACTCGGGCTTCAGGTTCGGGTTGCCCACCACCATGTAGCCGAGCGAGCTGTGGTCGAACAGGAAGTGGCGCTCCTTCAGGTTCGGCACGCGGTAGCCCTGGCCGAAGCTCGCGCGCACCGAGCCGCTCCACGCCGGCCCGAGCGGGAGATGGGCGCGCAGGCTGGCCTTGGCCGCCCCGTGCGCGCCGAAATCGGAATCGTCCTGCCAGCGCATCCCGAGCAGCAGCTCCCAGGTGTCGTCGAACAGGATGTCGTTCTGGACGAAGAACTCGCGACTGGCGCGTTCGCTGTGGCCGCGGCTGCCCAGCTCCGACACGCCGTTGCTGCGCTGGCGCAGGGTCTCGCGGTGCCAGTCGACCCCGAACTGCCAGAGCTGGCGATGCCAGACCGGCAGGTCGACCTGGGCCGTCACGTGCGAGGTCCGTTGCGCGGCCTCGCGCGCGCGCAGCAGGACGCCGTTCGAGAAGCCGTCGGAATCGCTGTCGTACTGCTCCTCGACGCCCTTGATCTCCGCGCGCAGGCCGTTCCTGCCGGCCCAGCTGCCGCCGTAGACGATGCGGTCGCGGTCGATGCGCTCGACCTTGCTCTGCGGCACGTAGCTCGGCGGCGCGAAGAAGTCGAAGCGCTGCTTCGCTTCTTCCCGGTAGGCGCTGCCTTCCACCCACAGGAGCGCACCCGGCAGCGGCAGCCATTCGAACCGGCCGGCGTACTGGGCGCGCCGCACCGCATCGCCCTGGCGCGCCCATCGCTTCGGGTCGACCGCGAAGCCCTCGTCGTCGAGCATGTCGCCCTGCACGCGCATCCGCCAGCGCTCTCCGCCGCCCTCGACGCGCAGCCGGGCGTGCCCGATGGCGGCGTCCAGCGAGCGTCCCGAGGCATTCTGGCCGCCGCGCGTGCCCACGTCGGCGCTCGCGGAACCCCACAGCCCGGGCCGGATGCGGCGCGTGATCACGTTGATCACGCCGCCCATCGCCGAGCTGCCGTACTGGGCCGAGGTGGCGCCCTTGACGACTTCGACCCGCTCCACGTCGTTCAGCAGGTACTGGCTCAGGTCGACCGTGGAGCCGGTGCTCGGGGTGATCGGCAGGCCGTCGACGAGGATCAGGACCTGGTCGCTGGTCAGGCCCTGCAGCGAGACCTCGTATCCCGACTTGCCGTGCACCTCGCGCAGCTGCAGGCCGGGGACGTTCTCCAGCGCCTGCTTCAGCGTGCGGGCATGGCTGCGCTCGATCTCGCGACGATCGACGACCTCGGTGCGGATCGGAGTGTCGACCAGCGTCTTCTCGGACCGCGTCGCGGTGACCACCACCGGCTCGAGCTCGGCAGTCGCGTCGGCCGCGCGCGCCGGCGTCGTCGCCAGCAGCACCGGCACCCCCAGACCCAGGAGCGAAAGACAGGGCTTGGCCGCCTGCCGGAACCGGAGGCGGATGCCGTCGGGAAAGGGGGGCATACAGGAATGCTTCTGAAAAGGAAAGAAGAAATGCTAATGATTCGTAATAAAAAATGCAATCCAGATTGGGAACCAGCCTCCGGGTCCGGCTCTCGATCCGGCCCGGTCGGCGGGAACGGCGGGAACGGCGTCGGGCGGCGCAGCGTCGCCAGCGGCGTCAGCGTCGCGGGATCGGCGTCGCAAGATCGATGCGGCGGGATCGACGCAGCGGGATCGGGGACACGGGCTCGCGAGCGGTGGCTCGCGGCGCGGAAAGACCGGCGGTCACGCCTCGCGGCGCGACGCGATCGAAGGGCAGCGCCTCGCGGCGCGGCGGGATCGGGGAGGGCGCCTCGCGGCGCCGCGAACGGGAGACGACGCCCGGGGCGCCGCGGACGGGCCCGGGCGCCGTGCCGGCCGCGTCAGGCCGACTGGATGTTCGAGGCCTGCTTGCCTTTCGGGCCCGCAACCACGTCGAACTGGACCTTCTGGCCTTCCTTCAGCGTCTTGAAGCCGTTCATCTGAATCGCCGAGAAATGCGCGAACAGATCCTCCCCTCCATCATCGGGGGTGATAAAACCATACCCCTTGGAGTCGTTGAACCACTTGACAGTACCTGTAGCCATGCCTGCCTACCCCTCTATGCCAATGGACGAGGTCGGCCAGAATCGAGGCTGCAGAGAACGATGTCCGATGTGCACGGATCTCACTGACGCGACCGTTTCGTTGCCGCCGGTACCTTGAAAGCGCGGATCGATCCCCAAACTGCGAGGTGCCATGGAACGCCGATTCGCGCAGGAAAGACCCCGGATAGCGCTCGGATTCTTTGGCAAAAATCTCCGGGCGTCAAGGGTGATCGGGCAAATCCCTAGATGGCGCGTGAAGGGGGTCACGGTCCTCCGAAAACCGGCCCCGTCCGTTGTTGCACGGGTAACGTGACTCGCTAGAATGGGATGCATGGCAACACGGCAAGATCCTGCGACGGTTCTGGAACGAAAGGAATCCCGGCTCAAGCCGCCGCCGATGTACCAGGTGATGCTGCTGAACGACGACTTCACCCCGATGGAATTCGTCGTGAACGTGCTGCAGAAGTTCTTCGGGATGGGTCGGGAGAAGGCGACCCAGGTGATGCTGAAGGTGCACCGGGAGGGGCGTGGAGTGTGCGGGGTCTACCCGCGCGACGTCGCTTCCACGAAAGTCGAGCAGGTTAGCAGTTACTCACGCCAGCACCAGCATCCGCTGCAGTGCGTGATGGAGGAAGCATGATCGCGCAGGAATTGGAAGTCAGTCTGCACATGGCCTTCGTCGAGGCCCGGCAGCAACGCCACGAGTTCATCACCGTGGAGCACCTGCTGCTCGCGCTGCTGGACAATCCGTCGGCGGCGGAAGTGCTGCGCGCCTGCGCCGCGAACGTCGAGGATCTCCGCAAGAGCCTGACCACGTTCATCAAGGAGAACACGCCGGTCGTGCCGGGCAGCGAGGAGATCGACACGCAGCCCACGCTGGGGTTCCAGCGCGTGATCCAGCGCGCGATCATGCACGTGCAGAGCACGTCGAACGGCAAGAAGGAGGTCACCGGCGCCAACGTGCTGGTGGCGATCTTCGGCGAGAAGGACTCGCACGCGGTCTACTACCTGCACCAGCAGGGCATCACGCGGCTCGACGTCGTCAACTACATCTCGCACGGCATCACCAAGACGCCGCAGCCGAAGGAGCCCCAGAAGGAAGAGCAGGCCGAGGCCGAGCAGGAAGGCGCGGGCAACCAGCAGGGCGCGCTCGAGCAGTACACGCAGAACCTGAACGTCGCCGCCAAGGAAGGCCGCATCGATCCGCTGATCGGGCGCGAGCACGAGGTCGAGCGCGTGATCCAGGTGCTGTGCCGCCGGCGCAAGAACAACCCGCTGCTGGTCGGCGAGGCCGGCGTGGGCAAGACGGCGATCGCCGAAGGGCTGGCCTGGCGCATCACGCAGGGCGACGTGCCCGAGGTGCTGGCCGACGCCACCGTGTATTCGCTCGACATGGGCGCGCTGCTGGCCGGCACCAAGTACCGCGGCGACTTCGAGCAGCGGCTGAAGACCGTGCTCAAGCAGCTGAAGGCGGCGCAGCATGCGATCCTGTTCATCGACGAGATCCATACGCTGATCGGCGCGGGCTCGGCCTCGGGCGGCACGCTCGACGCCTCGAACCTGCTCAAGCCGGCGCTGTCGTCGGGCACGCTGAAGTGCATCGGCGCGACCACCTACAACGAGTACCGCGGCATCTTCGAGAAAGACCACGCGCTGTCGCGCCGCTTCCAGAAGATCGACGTGGTCGAGCCCACCGTCGAGCAGACGGTGCAGATCCTGCGCGGCCTGAAGTCGCGCTTCGAGGAGCACCACGGCATCAAGTACTCGGCCTCCGCGCTGTCGGCGGCGGCCGAGCTGTCGGCCAAGTACATCAACGACCGCCACCTGCCCGACAAGGCGATCGACGTGATCGACGAGGCGGGCGCGGCGCAGCGCATCCTGCCCAAGAGCCGGCAGAAGAAGATCGTCAGCAAGGGCGAGATCGAGGACATCGTCGCCAAGATCGCGCGCATCCCGCCCGCGTCGGTGTCCTCCGACGACCGCAGCCGGCTGCAGACGCTCGACCGCGACCTGAAAGCCACGGTGTTCGGCCAGGACCCGGCCATCGAGGCGCTGTCGGCGGCGATCAAGATGTCGCGCTCCGGCCTGGGCAAGCCCGACAAGCCGATCGGCGCGTTCCTGTTCTCGGGCCCTACCGGCGTCGGCAAGACCGAGGTCGCCAAGCAGCTCGCGTTCATCCTCGGCATCGAGCTGATCCGCTTCGACATGTCCGAGTACATGGAGCGCCACGCGGTGTCGCGGCTGATCGGCGCGCCCCCGGGCTACGTGGGCTTCGACCAGGGCGGCCTGCTCACCGAGGCGATCAGCAAGAAGCCGCACGCGGTGCTGCTGCTCGACGAGATCGAGAAGGCGCACCCCGACATCTTCAACATCCTGCTGCAGGTGATGGACCACGGCACGCTCACCGACAACAACGGGCGCAAGGCCGATTTCCGCAACGTGATCGTCATCATGACGACCAACGCCGGCGCGTCCGACCTGCAGAAGCGGGCCATCGGCTTCTCCGACACCCGCAAGCCGGGTGACGAGATGGTCGAGATCAAGCGGCTGTTCACGCCCGAGTTCCGCAACCGGCTCGACGCGATCATCAGCTTCGCCGCGCTCGACGAGGAGATCATCCTGCGCGTGGTCGACAAGTTCCTGATGCAGCTCGAGGAGCAGTTGCACGAGAAGAAGGTCGAGGCGGTGTTCACCGACCGGCTGCGCCAGATGCTCGCCAAGAAGGGCTTCGACCCGCTGATGGGCGCGCGTCCGATGCAGCGCCTGATCCAGGACACGATCCGCAAGGCGCTGGCCGACGAGCTGCTGTTCGGCAAGCTGGTCAACGGCGGCAAGGTGACGGTCGACCTCGACGAGGCCGGCGAGGTCACGCTGTCGTTCGCCGAGGGCGCGCCGCCCACGGCCGGCAACGAGGGCGAGGAGTTCGTCGAGGTCCTGCCCGCATAGCGCGGGCGCCGCTGCCGGCGTATTCTGCCGGCGCATTCGGTGCGTTCCGAGGGGCCCCGCCGGGGCCCCTCTTCATTCCGGGCGCAGTCGCACTCGCATCGCCCGTCGACCCGTTCGCTCGTTCGCGCGTTCCCCGGGCCGGGCGGCGGTGCGCGGCGCAGAAGCAAATTACATTGGCGCAGATCGTTGTCGCCGACGCTCCCCGTCGTCAGACTCGACAACCGTATTTCGATCGGAAGAGGAGGCTTCGATGAGGACGTTCACCCTCGCGGCGGCGATCTGTGCCGCAGTGGCGGCGCTGGCGGCGGGACCGGCGGCGGCCGAGCAGACGCGCTATCTGGCCGCCAACTGCGCCAATTGCCACGGCACCGACGGCCGTTCGGCGGGCGGCGCCGGCATGCCCGGGCTGGCCGGCCTGTCGGCGGTCTACTTCAAGGAACAGATGAAGGCGTTCCGCGACGGTTCACGCAAGGCCACGATCATGCACCAGATCGCCAAGGGCTACACCGAAGCGCAGATCGGGGCGCTGGCCGAGTACTTCGCGCAGCAGAAGCCATGAGCCGACCGACGGAGCAAGCCATGAACGATACGAACCTCTCGCGCCGTCGCTTCGCCCGGGCGCTCGGCTCCGGCGCCACCCTGTCGATGATCGGCGCCGGCGCGGCGCTGTCGGGTTGCGCCACCAGCGGCGCCGGCTCGGGATCCGGCCTGGGCCGGGTGCTGGTCGTGGGCGGCGGCTTCGGCGGCGCGACCGCCGCGAAGTACCTGAAGAAATGGGGCGGGCCGGGCCTCGAGGTGGTGCTGGTCGAGCGCGAGGCGGCATTCGTCTCGTGCCCGCTGTCGAACCTGGTGCTGGGCGGCTCGCGCAGCATCGCCGACCTGACCGTCTCCTACGACGGCCTGCGCCGGGCGGGAGTGCAGGTGGTCCGGGACGAAGTCCTGTCGGTCGATGCCGGCACGCGCAGCGCGAGCTTCGCCAGGCTCGCCACCCAGCGTTTCGACCGGATCGTGCTGTCGCCGGGGATCGAGATCGACTTCGATGCGGTCCAGGGCCTGGATGCCGAGGCGCAGAAGACGATCCTGCACGCCTGGAAGGCCGGCCCGCAGACGGTCGCGCTGCGCCGGCAGCTCGAGGCGATGCCCGATGGCGGCACCTACGTGCTGTCGATTCCGAAGTCGCCGTACCGCTGCCCGCCCGGACCCTACGAGCGCGTCTGCCAGGTGGCCCACTACTTCAAGACCGCCAAGCCGCGCTCGAAGGTGGTGGTGCTCGACGCGAATCCCGACATCCAGTCGAAGAAGGGCCTGTTCCTGGCGGCCTGGAACGGCCCGTTCAAGGGCCTCGTCGACTACCGGCCGAACATGAGCGTCACCGAGGTCGACGCGCGCAGCCGGGTCGCGATCACCGAGTTCGGCGACAGGATCAAGGCGGACGTGCTCAACGTCGTGCCCGCGCAGCGGGCCGGCGCGATCGCGCAGAAGGCGGGCCTGGTCAACGCCAACAACCGCTGGTGCATGGTCGACTGGGTGACGCTCGAGTCGACGGTCGCGCCGGGCGTGCACGTGCTGGGCGACGCGACCCTGTCGGCGCCGGGGATGCCGAAGTCGGGGCACATGGCGAACCAGCACGGCAAGGCCGCGGCCGCCGCGATCGTCGAGGCGCTGAACGGGCGCACGCCGCAGCCGGTGATGATGGCCAACACCTGCTACAGCTTCATCGACGACCGCAACGTCGTCCACGTCGCGTCGGTGCATCGTTACGTGCCCGAGAAGAAGACCCTCGAGCCGGTGGCCGGCGCCGGGGGCCTGTCGTCCGCGCCGAGCGAGCTCGAGGGGCAGTACGCGAACGCCTGGGCGCGGAACATCTGGAACGACATGCTGGCCTGAGCCGGATCGCCGGCCGGAAGCGGCGGCCGGCCGGGGCCACGGGCAGCCGGCCGGCGTCCCGGGCCGATGTCGCGGGCGGCAGGTCGATGTCGCAGGCCGATGTCGTATAGTGCGCGCATGTTTCGACCCAGCGCATTCCTGCTCCTGCTGGGCGCCGTGCTCGCGTTCGGCGCCGTCGGCATCGCCCTGGTCCTGCAGCACGCGTTCGGCATGGCGCCCTGCGCCTGGTGCACGTTCCAGCGCCTGCTGTTCCTGCTGGTCGGCGCGTTCGCCGCGCTGGGCTGGCTCGCGCGCCGCTCGCGCGGGGCGGCCCTCGCGCTGTCGGGGTTGTCGGTGGCGACGGCGCTCGCCGGCCTGTGGGCGGCGCTGCACCAGCAGTTCGTCGCTGCGCAGACGCAATCGTGCGCGTTCACCTTCGCCGACCGGGTGCTGATGCGCCTGCGGCTCGACGAGGGGCTGCCGTGGCTGTTCGAGGCCACGGCTTCGTGCAGCGACGCCAACGCGCCTTTGCTGGGGGTGCCGTTCGCATTGTGGAGCGCGGCGCTGTTCGTGCTGCTGGCTGCGCTGGCCGCGCGCGCGGCCTGCGGCTGGCGCGCCGCGCCGGGGAAGGGGGCATGAACGCACTCGAGCAGCTCAGGCGGTTCACCACGGTGGTTGCCGACAGCGGCGACTTCAACACCATGCGCGCCTACGCGCCGCGCGACGCCACCACGAACCCGACGCTGATCCTCAAGGCGGTGAGCAAGCCCGAGTACGGGGCGCTGCTGACCCAGACCGTCGCCGCCCATCCGGGCGAAGCGGTCCCCGACCTGTGCGACCGGCTGCTGGTGCGCTTCGGCCGCGAGATCCTGTCGATCGTCCCCGGCCGCGTCTCCACCGAGGTCGACGCGCGCCTGTCCTTCGATGTCGATGCGACGATCGGCAAGGCGCGCCGCCTGGTCGCGCTCTACGACGAGGCGGGCATCGGCCGCGAGCGCGTGCTGGTCAAGGTTGCCGCGACCTGGGAAGGCATCCGCGCGGCGGAGGTGCTCGAGCGCGAGGGCATCCACTGCAACCTGACCCTGCTGTTCTCGTTTCCGCAGGCGGTGGCCTGCGCGGATGCCGGCATCACGCTGATCTCGCCGTTCGTCGGGCGCATCTACGACTGGTATCGCAAGCGCGACGGCATCGATCCGGCGCCCGAGGTCGATCCGGGGGTCCTGTCGGTACGCCGCATCTATGCCTACTTCAAGAAGTTCGGTTATCCCACCGAGGTGATGGGCGCGAGCTTCCGCAGCGCGGGCCAGGTGCTCGCGCTCGCGGGCTGCGACCTGCTCACGATCAGTCCCGAGCTGCTCGAGCAGCTGCGCGGCGCGGCGACGCAGGTCGAGCGCCGGCTCGACCCGGCGCACGCGCGGGACGCGACGATCGAGCGCGTGCGGTTCGACGAGAAGCAGTTCCGCTGGTCGATCAACGAGGACGCGATGGCCACCGAGAAACTGGCCGAGGGAATCCGCCTGTTCGCGGCCGACGTGCTCAAGCTCGAGGCGCTGGTCGCCGCGGCGCGCTGAGCGCGGCGGCGGGCCTGCGCCCGGCGCTACCAGATTCCCAGCGCGGTACCGGCGGCCAATGCCGCGCCGAGCTCTCGGGCGCGGGCGAGCGACGCCGGATCGATCGTCTTGGGCGCGAGGATCGCCTCCGGCGTCTGCGCGTGGGTGATCACGATCAGGGGCTCGGCCACGGCCTTCATCCGCCAGCCCGTGGCGATGCGCGCGACCTGTCGCGCCGCGCCCTGTCCGTCCGAGCCGGCGCAGATCAGCGTCGCATAAGGGCGGCCGGCGAGGCTGTCGAGCGCCGCGTAGTAGCTGCGGTCGAAGAAGTCCTTCATCATGCCGGCCATCGAGGCCAGGTTCTCGGGCGTCGCGAACACCACTGCGTCGGCCGCGAGCAGGTCGGAGGGCCCGGCGAGGTCGGCGCGGCGCGCGAGCACCGCGACATCCCGCTGCGCGGCCGCGCCTTCGCAGAAGGCGTCGACCAGCTGGCGCGTGCCGCCGGTCATCGTCCACCAGACGACCAGCAGGCGCTTGCTCACGCCTTGCCGGTGCTGCCGAACCCGCTGCCGCCGCGGTCGGTGGCGACGAACGCGTCGACCGGGTTCCAGCGGACCTGCGCGACCGGCACCACGATCATCTGCGCGATCCGTTCCATCGGCTCGATCGTGAACGGCGCGCGACCCCGGTTCCAGCACGACACCATCAGCGGGCCCTGGTAGTCGGAATCGATCAGGCCGACGAGGTTGCCCAGCACGATCCCGTGCTTCGTGCCGAGCCCCGAACGGGGCAGGATCATCGCCGCGTAGCCCGGGTCGCCGATGTGGATCGCGAGGCCCGTGGGCAGGAGCTGCGCGTCGCCGGGCGCGAGCGTGAGTGGTGCGTCGAGGCAGGCGCGCAGGTCGAGGCCGGCGCTGCCGGCGGTCGCATGGACGGGCAACTGCCCTTTCATGCGCGGATCGAGAATCCGCACGTCGAGCTGGATCATCGGCTGGCGAGGCTGCGCAGGATCACGGACGCCACCAGCAGCGCGAAGCCGGGCAGCGGCGTCATCCAGGGCAGGATGTCGAGGACGGTGAGGACGATGAACGCGATGCCGACGATCGCCATGGTGCGACTGGCGCGCAGGAGCAGTGCGCGGAAGGCCGACGGCGGCGGCTTCCCGGCGCCGGCGGCGCCCGGGCGTGCGCCGCCGGCCCGGCGCAGCGCTTCGGCCGCCGTCTGGGCGAGCGTGCCGGCTCCCTGGGCACCGGCGTTGCGCGCCGCGTTGGCGGCGCGCCGCCCGGCCACGCCGGTGCGCGCCTCGACGCGCCCCGGTGCGCGCCCGGCCGTGCCGGACAGGCGCTCGATGTAGCGGGCGAAGTCGCCGTCCGGCGGGCCGTCCCGGTCGAAGGTGTCCATGGTCGGGCTCCGTTCAGTGCCGCGGTGGCAGGCGGCGGGCGATCTCGGCGACCAGCGCCCGCGCGAGTTGCGCCTTGCCGGCGCGGGGCAGGCGCCGGCTGCCCTGCTCGTCGATCAGCAGCAGCTCGTTGTCGTCGCGGCCGAAGGTCGCGTGGCCGATGTTCGCGACCAGCAGCGGCACGCCCTTGGCGATCCGCTTGGCCTGGCCGTTGGCCTCGAGGTCCTCGCTCTCGGCCGCGAAGCCGACGCACCAGGGGGCATCCGCGCGCCGGGCCACCGCCGCGAGGATGTCGGGGTTCTGGACCAGGTCGAGCGCCGGGGCGCCGCGCCCGTCGGTCTTCTTGAGCTTGCGTTCGCTCGGCTGCGCCACGCGCCAGTCGGCCACCGCCGCGACGGCGACGAACACCTCGGTGCGCGGCGCGGCCTCCAGCGCCGCCATCACCGCGTCGTGCATCTCGCGCGCGGTGCGCACGTCGATCCGCCGGACGCCGCGCGGCGTCGCGAGCGCGGCCGGTCCGGCCACCAGCGTGACCTGCGCGCCGGCGGCGCGGCATGCGCGGGCGATGGCGAAGCCCATCTTCCCGGACGACAGGTTGGTGATGCCGCGCACCGGATCGATCGGCTCGTAGGTCGGGCCGGCGGTCAGCAGCACCTGCCGGCCGGCCAGCGGCTTGGGCGCGAGGAAGTCGGCCAGCTCGTCGACGAGCTCGAGGGGTTCGAGCATCCGCCCCATGCCGGTCTCGCCGCAGGCCTGGTCGCCGCTGCCCGGGCCGAGGATCGCCACGCCGTCGGCGGCGAGCAGCGCGACGTTGCGCCGGGTGGCCGGGTTGAGCCACATCTGGCGGTTCATCGCCGGCGCGACCAGCAGCGGGCATTCGCGCGCCAGGCACAGCGTGCCGAGCAGGTCGCCCCCGAGCCCGTGCGCGACCTTCGCCAGGAAGTCGGCGGTGGCGGGGGCCACCAGGATCGCGTCGGCCGCGCGCGAGAGCTCGATGTGCGCCATGCCGTTGGCGATGCGCGCGTCCCACTGGTCGGTGAACACCGGCTCGCCGGTCAGGGCCTGGAACGTGACGGGCGTGACGAAGCGGGTCGCCGCCTCGGTCATGACGACCTGCACGCGCGCGCCGGCGCGCTGCAGCTCGCGCGCCAGTTCGGCCGCCTTGTAGGCGGCCACGCCGCCGGCCACCCCGAGCAGGATCCGCTTGCCTTCGAGCATCATCCGGGCTGTATATCACACCTCGGGGAGCGCCAAGGGCTCGCGCAGGCGCCGGCGCGGCGGCCGGCGGCAGGCCGCCGCGCGGCGGCGCCGGGCCTTCAGCGGGCGCGGCGCACCCGGCGGATCTCGTCGGCGATCAGCAGCACCGCGCCGACGGTGATCGCGCTGTCCGCGACGTTGAACGCCGGCCAGTGCAAGCGCCCCCAGTAGACGAGCAGGAAATCGACCACGTGACCGCGCGCGATCCGGTCGATCAGGTTGCCGATGGCGCCGCCCAGGATGAGTGCCAGCGCGAGCGAGAACAGGCGCTGCGAGCCGTGGCGCGCCAGCAGCCAGACGATGAACGCGGCCGCGGCGACCCCGATGCCGGTGAACAGCCAGCGCTGCCAGCCCGAGGCGCCGGCCAGGAAGCTGAAGGCGGCGCCCGGGTTGTACAGCAGCGTCAGGTCGAACAGGCCCGGCACGACCGGGAGCCGCTCGCCGTACGACAGGGCCTGCAGGATCGCGAGCTTCGTGAGCTGGTCGAGGGCGGCGAGGATCGCCGCCAGCCCCAGCCAGCGCAGCGTGGCGCCGCGGCGCGCAGCCATCGCGCGCCGGTCTCAGGCCGCGCTGCGCGGCTCGCCGGAGCCGTGCAGGTTGGCCACGCAGCGTCCGCAGATCGTCGGGTCCGCGGGGTCGGCGCCGACATCGGCGCGGTAGTGCCAGCAGCGCTCGCACTTGGCATGGTCGCTGGCCGCGACGCTGACGGTCATGGCCTCGCCGTCGGCGCCGTCCACCACCCGGGCCCGGGAGGTGATCAGCACGAAGCGCAGGTCGTCGCCGAGCGCGGCGAGCGCCTCGTAGGTCTCGCCGGCGGCGCGCACCTCGACCTCGGCCTGCAGCGACGCGCCGATCATGCCGGCGCTGCGCGCCTCCTCGAGCTTCCTCAGGACTTCGGCGCGGGCCGCCCGGATCGTCGCCCATTTGCGCAGCAGGCGGGCGGTGTCCGGCGCCTCGGGCGAGGCGAGCTCGCCCATTCCCTCGAAGGCGTGCCAGGTCCGGGTGAAGATGGTCTCCCCGCCGGACTTCCAGGCCGCGGGCGCCAGCAGGGGCCAGGCTTCCTCGGCGGTGAACGAGAGGATCGGCGCCATCAGCCGCAGCACCGACTGGGCGACCTGGTGCAGGGCGGTCTGCGCCGAGCGGCGCGCGGGCGAACCGGCGGCGGTGGTGTAGAGCCGGTCTTTCAGGATGTCGAGCCAGAACGCGCCGAGGTCCTCGGAGCAGAAGGTCTGCAGCTTCGCCACCGCCGGATGGAACTCGAAGCGCTCGTAGTCGCGCTCGACTTCGCGCTGCCAGGCGGCGGTCATCGCGACCGCGTAGCGATCGATCTCGAGCATCGCCTCGACCGGCACCGCGTCGCGCTCCGGATCGAAGTCGGCCACGTTGGCGAGCAGGAAGCGCAGCGTGTTGCGAATGCGCCGGTAGGCCTCGACGACGCGCGCCAGGATCTCCTTCGACAGCGCCATCTCGCCCGAATAATCGGTGCTCGCGACCCACAGGCGCAGGATCTCGGCGCCGTACTGGTTCCAGATCTCCTGGGGCTCGATGCCGTTGCCCGCCGACTTGCTCATCTTGTAGCCGCGCTCGTCGACGGTGAATCCGTGCGTGAGCAGGGCCTTGTAGGGCGGCACGCCGTTGAGCATCGACGAGGTCAGCAGCGACGAATGGAACCAGCCGCGGTGCTGGTCGCTGCCCTCCAGGTACATGTCGGCCGGGAAGGCCGACTGCGCCGCATGCGAGCCGCGCAGGACGGTCTGGTGCGTGGTGCCCGAGTCGAACCAGACGTCGAGCGTGTCGCGGTTCTTCTCGTACCGGTCGGCCTCGTCGCCCAGCAGTTCGCGCGGATCGAGCCGCTGCCAGGCCTCGATGCCCTCGCGCTCGATGCGTTGCGCGACCGCCTCGATCAGCTCGTCGGTGCGCGGATGCAGCGCGCCGGTCTCGCGGTGGACGAAGAACGCCATCGGCACGCCCCACTGGCGCTGGCGCGAGAGGGTCCAGTCGGGCCGGTTCGCGATCATCCCGTGCAGGCGCGCCTTGCCCCAGGCGGGATAGAAGCGCGTGGCCTCGATGCCCGCCAGCGCGGTCTCGCGCAGCGTCGGCCCGCCGTCGGCCGGGACCAGGTCCATGCCGGCGAACCACTGGCTCGATGCGCGGTAGATGACCGGCGTGCGATGCCGCCAGCAGTGCATGTAGCTGTGCGTATGCGCCTCGACGCCGAACAGGCAGCCGCGCGCGCGCAGGTGCTCGACGATCCTGGGGTTCGCGTCCCAGATCGACAGGCCCGCGAAATCGGGCAGCCAGCTCGCGTAGGTGCCGTCGCCGAGCACCGGCTGGAGGATGTCGGCGTCAACCATGCCGTGCTGCTTGCACGACGCGAAGTCCTCGATCCCGTATGCCGGCGCCGAGTGCACGAGGCCGGTGCCGGAGTCGAGCGTCACGTATTCGCCCAGGTAGACCGGCGAGAAGCGGTCGGCGAACGGGTGCCGGAAGCGGATCCCCTCGAGCGCCTGTCCGCTGCAGCGGGCGACGATCCCGCCGTCGAGCTTCCAGTGCTTCAGGCACGCGTCGACCCGCTCGGTCGCGACGATCAGCAGCGCCGGCGCACCGGCCCACTCGACGCGCACCAGCGCGTACTCGATCTCCGGGTGCAGGTTCAACGCCTGGTTGGCGGGGATCGTCCAGGGCGTGGTGGTCCAGATCACCGCGTAGCCGCGCTCGCAGGGCAGCGCCGGCAGGCCGAACGCGCGGGCCAGCCGGGGCAGTTCCTCGGGGGCGAACGGGAATCCCACGTCGATCGACGGATCGACGCGGTCGGCGTACTCGACCTCGGCCTCGGCCAGCGCCGAGCCGCAGTCGAAGCACCAGTTGACCGGCTTCAGCCCGCGGTACACGTAGCCCTCGCGCAGGATCCGGCCGAGCGCGCGCAGCTCGTCGGCCTCGTTGCCCGGAGCCATCGTCAGGTACGGGTGGTCCCACTCGCCGAGAACGCCGAGCCGGATGAAATCCCGCTTCTGCCGCTCGATCTGCGCCGTCGCGTAGGCGCGCGACTTCGCCTGGACCTCGGCCGCCGACAGGTGCTTGCCGTGCTGCTTCTCGATCTGGATCTCGATCGGCATGCCGTGGCAGTCCCAGCCGGGCACGTAGCGCGCGTCGAGGCCGGCCATGTTGCGGCTCTTGACGATGATGTCCTTCAGGATCTTGTTGACCGCATGCCCGAGATGGATGTCGCCGTTCGCATACGGCGGGCCGTCGTGCAGCACCCACACCGGCCGCCCCAGCGACGCCTCGCGGATCCGGCGGTAGAGCCCCTTCTCCTGCCATTGCCGCGTCCATTGCGGCTCGCGCCTGGCGAGGTCGCCGCGCATCGGGAACGGCGTGTCGGGGAGGTTCAGCGTGTCGCGGTACGGCTGCTCGCCTTTCGCGCCGCGGTCGGGTTTGCCTTCGGCCATGGATGCCCCTCGGGAATCAGTCGCTGCGGTCGCCGGCGCGCCCGTCGCGAAACCATGCGCGCGCGGCCTGCGCGTCGCGGTCGATCTGCGCGGTCAGCGCTTCGATCGACTCGAAATGCGCCTCGTCGCGCAGCTTGTGCAGGAACTCGACGCGGACCAGCCGGCCGTAGAGGTCGGCGTCGACGTCGAACAGGTGGACCTCGAGCACGTGACGGCCGTCGCGCTCGATCGCCGGCCGCGTGCCCAGGCTCGCGACGCCCGGGACGGGACGGTCGCTAAGGCCGTGCACGCGCACGACGAAGACGCCCGCCACCGCGGGCCGGTCGAACGGGATCGGCAGGTTCAGCGTCGGGAAGCCGAGCGTGCGGCCGAGCTTGCGGCCGTGCACCACGTGCCCCGAGACGAAGTACGGCCGCCCGAGCAGGTCCTGCGCGCGTCCGAAGTCGCCGGCGGCGAGCGCCTCGCGCACCGCGGAGCTGGAGATGCGCCGGCCGTCGCGGGCCACCGTGTCCATGCGCGCGAGCTCGAAGCCGTGGCGGGCCGCCGCCTGCCCGAGCATCGCGAAGTCGCCGCGGCGCCCCGCGCCGAAGCGGAAGTCGTCGCCGATCAGCAGTACCCGGGTGCGCAGGCCGTCGACGATGATCTCGTCGATGAAGCGCTCGGCCGGCAGGTTCGCCAGCGACGCGTTGAAGTGCGCGATGCAGACCCGGTCGACGCCGCAGTCGGCGAGCGCGTCGAGCTTGTCGCGTTCGGTGGAGATGCGGGCGGGCGGGGGGCGGGTCGCCGCGCCGGAGGCCGCGGCCTGGGCCGCGAAGTACTCGCGCGGATGCGGCTCGAAGGTGAGCACGCAGGTGGGCAGGCCGAGCGCGTCGGCACGCCCGCGCAGTCGCGCCAGGACCGCGCGGTGCCCGCTGTGCACCCCGTCGAAGTTGCCGATCGTCAGCGCGCACGGGTCGCGGCGATCGGCGGGCGGCAGGCGGCGGAAGACATCCATCGGGGCGAGGGGCGGCGGGCGATGCAAAACCTTGAATTATAGGGCGATGATAGGATTGGCCGATGAAGGATCGGGGCATGAAGCGAATCGTCGTGTTGTTGTCGGGCCGGGGCTCGAACCTGTCGGCGATCGCCGAGGCCCGGCGCCGCGAGGCTTGGCCGGCGACGATCGTGGGCGTGATCGGCGACCGCCCGGCGGCGGCCGGGCTGCAGCGGGCGGCCGAGGCCGGTCTGGCGACCGGGCTGGTCGACTACCGGGCGTTCGGGGGCCGGCCCGGCTTCGAGACGGCGCTGCGCGCGGCGATCGACGCGCTCGATCCGGACGCGGTCGTGCTGGCGGGCTTCATGCGGGTGCTGGGCGCGGCGTTCGTCGAGCATTACCGGGGCCGGCTGCTCAATATCCATCCTTCGCTGCTGCCGGCGTTTCCCGGGCTGGACACCCACCGGCGCGCGCTCGAGGCCGGGGTCGCGGTGCATGGCGCGACGGTCCATTTCGTCGATGCCGAGGTGGACGCGGGGCCGATCATCGCCCAGGCGGCGGTACCGGTCCGGTCCGGCGACGACGAGGCGACGCTGGCGGCCCGCGTGCTGCGGGCCGAGCATCGCCTGTTCCCGATGGCGCTGCGCTGGTTCGTCGAGGACCGGCTGGTTCTCCAGGCCGGACGGGTGCATCTGCGCGACCCGCGCCCCGGCGAGACGCGCCTGCTGTGGCACGACGCGGACTGAGCCGCGGGACGGGGCGGGAACCCGGCCGGGGACGGCGGGGCGCCGTCCCGACCGCGCAGGCGCTGCGCTGCGAGGCGCTGGCGGCCGTGCTGCGCTTCGACGCGCCGGCCGACGCCGCGCTGCGCGCATTCTTCCGTCGCCATCCGTCGCTCGGGCGTCGCGATCGCGGCGGGATCGCCGAAGCGGTGTTCGACGTGCTGCGCAACCGGCGCCTGTACGCCCATCTGGCGCAGAGCGCCGCCGGCACGCTCGAGGCGCGGCTGCTCGCGCTGTCGGATGCGCGGCGCGCGGCCGTCCGCGCTGGTGGCGGTGACGATGATGGCGGCGGTGACGGTGA
>JBDHRX010000183.1:0-4085 GCA_039807785.1 Burkholderiaceae bacterium | reverse complement strand
TTGCGCATAATGTATATTATGTCAAATCACCGAGTTCGAAACTTCCCACGCACCCGCATCGCCGCCGTTCGCCGCCGCGCCGGCCCTCGCGCCATGCGCCAGATCCACAGGTCGGCTTGCAGGTCCAGGAGCATCCGCGCGCCCGCGGTCCGGTCGATCATGGCGGCCTCGAAGTCGTGAGGAAGAAACGGCGCGGCCAGAAGCGGCGGCCGGCCGCTCAGGCTCCCGCGAACCGGGCGATGATCTCGTCGCGAGTGCCGGTCATCTGGAAGTCTTGCATCGACGGACCCATGCGCCAGGGGTCGGTCCCGAGCAGCACGCCGAAGATTTCGGCCAGGCCCCGGTGCACCGGGGCCGCGACGCCGGCTTTTTCCGCGAGCCAGACGAGCGGCACGACGGCGTACGGGACGTCGATCTCCTCCCAGTTGCGCCAGCACAGGGGGTCGAACCATCCGTAGCCCTGCATCACCGCACTGTTCGAGATGGCCTCGTAGGCGCCGGTCCCCGAGGTGCCGTAGTAGTGATCGATCGCCGCGGCCAGGGGGCGCTGGCGAATCCCATAGGCGGCGCAGACCCGCATCCGCTCCGCGTCGAGTCCGTCGGACAGGCGTCCGGCGCTCGGCATGTTGCACTGGTCGTAGAACGGCACCGTCGTGCCGGCCCGCTGGGCGTTCTCGAGCAGCGACACGCCGAGCAGGGCCATGGCCGGATGCACCATCAGGTTCATGCTCTCCAGGCCGGTCTGCAGGATCGACGGCGCGGAGATCGCGTCCGGGAACAGGCGCATCAGGGCGGCGTGCGCCTCCTCCCGGCGCGAGGCCGGATGGCAGGCGAACTCGGTGCCGCGTCGCCGTCCCTGGGCCGTGACGACCTCCCCCTCGACGGCTGCCATGCTGGTCGGCACGGTTGCCTCGGTCAGCATCAGGTCTGCCCTGCCCGCCTTCGCGACGATCGGCATCAGGCGTGCCGCCGGCCAGTAGCCGTGGCTCTGGACGTGCACCACCGCATCGCGCCGCAGTGCCGGCGCGAGCTGCGCGAAGCGTTCCTCGAGCAGCGGCATCGGGACATCCAGCAGCACCACTTCGGCGTCCGCCACGGCCGCGACCACGTCGTCGTGGAGCCCGGCCAGCCGCGCGAATCCGGTCTTCTCCCAGAACAGGTAGCGCGGCTCGCCGCGCAGGTCGATGCCGCCCTTCCGGCGCACCGCTTCGAAGTGTTTCGCCTGGTCCGGATAGACCGCGTAGTGGACCTCGTGCCCGCCCATGGTCAGGTCGGCGGCGCACGCGGCGCCCAGGTTCCGATGGGTGTTTCCGATCACCGCGACTCGTGTCATGGGGTTCGATCTCACTGGGGCTGGATCATGGAGGCTGGATTACCGGAGCTCGATCGCTGTGATTCGATCACTGGGGCTTGATGCCCGCGCGCCGGGCCACCGCGGCCCAGCGGGCGAACTCGGAAGCGAGGAACTCGGCCGCCCCTTTGGGGGTGCCGATCGCCTCGGGCGGCACATCGGTATTGACCTCGGCCATCTTCCTCGTCACGACAGGGTCGGTGATCGCCTTGCGCACGGCCGCATGGATCCGGTCGACGAGGTCGCCCGGCGTGCCCTTCGGGGCCAGGATCATGTACCAGCCGTAGACCTCCAGGTCCGGCAAGCCCGACTCCTTGAAGGTCGGCACCTGCGGGAGGCCCGGCAGGCGCCGGCTCGAGGTCACCGCAAGGCCGCGCAGCTTGCCGCTGGCGATCTGCGGCACGATGCCCGACGCCGGGTTGATCAGCACCGGAATCGTGCCGGACATGACATCGGTGATCGCGGCGGGCGCCCCCTTGTAGGGGACGTGCGTCATCACGAGGTCACCGGCCGACGCCAGGAACAGCTCGAACACGAAGTGGGTGGCCGTGCCCACGCCGGCGCTGCCGTAGTCGTACTTGCCCGGCGCGGCCTTCACCAGCCTGACCAGCGCTTGCGGGTCCCGGGCCGGAAAGTCGTTGTTGACCACCATCACGTAGGGCGCGATCCCGACGAGCGCCACCGGCACCAGGTCCGTCTCCGGATCGTAGGGCAGCCGGGCGAACTGGAACTTTCCGTACACCAGGCTGGGCGTGGTGAACAGGAGGGTGTGCCCATCCTTGCGGGCATTCGCCACCGTCTCGGTGCCGGCGATCCCGCCCGCGCCCGGCCGGTTCTCGATCACGACGGGCTGCGCGAGCGCGCCGGAAAGCGCACCCGCGACCAGGCGCGCGACGCCATCGGCGCCGCCGCCGGCCGCGAACGGAACGAACATCTGGACCGGCCGGCTCGGCCACTCCTGGGCCACCGCGGGCATCCCGGCGCAAAGCGACAGCAACAGCGCCACCAGCGCGCGCTCGAGTGCGGACATGGACAGTGCCCTCCTCACACTTCAGTCGAGCTTGATCTTCGCCTCCTTCACGATGCGGGACCACTTCTCGATCTCCGCGCGCAGCATGGCGCCGAACTCCTCGGGCGAGTTGGTGACGGTCTCGGCGCCCTGCTTCTCGAACGCCTGCTGCACCGCCGGCATCGCGACCACCTGGCGAATCGCCTCGTTCAGGCGCTGGATCACCGCGGGCGGCGTCCCGGCGGTGGTGAGCACGCCGAACCAGGGCTCCACGTCGTAGCCCGGAAGACCCGATTCCGCGATGGTCGGCACGTCGGGCAAGGCCGCCAGGCGCTTGCGCGTGGTCAGCGCGACGATCCGCAACCGGTCGGCCTTCACCATCGGCATCACCGCCGGCAGCGCCTGGAACATCAGATGGGTCTGGCCGCCCACCAGATCGGCGAGCGCCGGCGACGCACCCTTGTACGGCACGTGCAGCAGGTCGATCTTCGCCATCGACTTGAACAGCTCCCCGGCCAGATGCGGGCTCGTTCCGTAGCCGCCCGAAGCGTAGCGCAGCGTTTCCCCGGGGCGCTTGGCGTAGGCGATCAGCTCGGCGACGGTACGCGCCGGCACGCCGGGATTGACCACCAGCACGCTCGGAACCATCGCGACCAGGGTGATCGGCGCCAGATCGCGCAGCATGTCGAACGGCAGGTGCGTATAGATCGCCGGATTGATCGCCTGCGGGCCGACCGAGCCCATCAGCAAGGTATGTCCGTCGGGCTGGGCTTTCGTGACGAGCTCGGTGCCGATGTTGCCGCCGGCGCCGGGCCGGTTCTCGACCACCACCGGCTGGCCGAGCACCGTCCCCAGGCTGTCCGCGACCGCGCGCGCCACGATGTCGCTCGGTCCGCCCGGCGGGAAGCCGACGATCATCCGCAAGGGCTTGGAGGGGTATGCCTGCGCCCATGCGCCGGCGCCGAACAGGCAGGCGACGAGCCCCAGGGCCAACCGGCAAAGCCGGCGATTCATCTCCAGTCTCATCCGAAGTCTCCTCTCTGCTGCTTGGGCCGGTATATTTTGTATACAGTCGATTATAGATTATCAAGCTGGAGTCGCCAAGCCCCTCGCCTCCGGATGGCGCGCCCGCGGTCCGAGCGTGGGCGCGCCGCACGGCTGGCGGCGACGCCCGGCGCTGGCCTGGACCTGATGCATTTCCGGGATGGCGGAGCCGCCCCGCCCGGTGATTCCGCCGCCCGCCTGCGCCGCCATGCGCGACGGATCGCCCGACAGCGCGGCTTCCCGGTCGAGGTGATGGCCGATGGTGCCGGATCGCTCACGGCGCTCACGGGGGCGTGCCGCCGGGCCGATCTGGTGGTGCTGCCGCGCGCGCGGCCCGCGGCATCGTGGCGTTCCACGTGCTCGGCCCGTGGCGCGCCATCGGGGCGCGGAGCCTGTTCGCGGCGCCGCACATCCGGCACGCCAGCCTGCGCGCCGCGCGGCGCCGCTCGATGCGGCGACCGCCGCGCGCGGCAGGCCGAGACCGGAGCCGGCCTGGCAGCGGTGGGGGTACGCCGGCACGGGGGACCGCGGCGCCCGCTCCTGCGCAGCGTCGCGACCCGGCTGCTCGAGTCGGCCGACTGCGACCTGCTGCGGGTCCCCGGGCCGGCGTCGCCGCGGCCTGTCGCCGCCGGCGGGCGATCACCCGCGGTTGCCGCGGGCGGGGTCTGACCTCAGCGCGCG
>JBDHRX010000182.1:0-4087 GCA_039807785.1 Burkholderiaceae bacterium | reverse complement strand
CCGAACAACCCGAGGCGCGAGCGCTTGGCCACGAAGTCGCGTTTGATCGCCTTCTCCTTGGCCAGCTTGTCGACGCCATCGACCTTCAACATCGTATGCGCCGCCCGCGTGAGCAGCTCGGGATAGGTGGTGAGGAACTGACGATTATCGTGCAGGATCTCCGGCACGTCACGGTACTTCTTCAGGTCCTTCATCACGAAGCTCTGCTCGAGCACCTTGCGGTAGCGCTTCAGGTTCGCGGCGCTGCACGGCCGGCCCTCGTCGCGCAGCGCGATGATCGTCTCGGCGGCCAGCCGCCCGGTGGTCATCGCCAGGTTCGAGCCTTCCCGGTGCACCGAGTTGACGAAGCCGCCCGAGTCGCCGCAGATCACCCAGCCGTCGCCGTGCACCGTGGGAATCGCGTTGTAGCCGCCCTCGGGGATCAGGTGCGCCGAATACTCCTTGACCTCGGAGCCGGCCAGCAGCGGCTTGACCGACGGGTGCGCCTTCATTTCCTCGAGCAGCTGGTACGGGCTCACGCCGGCAGACTTGAAGTCCTCGACCATGCAGCCGATGCCGACCGAGATCGATTCCTTGTTGGTGTACAGGAAGCCGGTGCCGACCATGCCGCGCGTGACCTTGCCGAACATCTCGATCACGACGCCGTCGTTGCCCGAGACGTTGAAGCGCTCCTCGATCGTGTGCTTGGGCAGGAAGTGCATCTCCTTGACCGCCAGCGCGACGTCGTGCGCCTTCACCGCGGGGCGCAGGCCCGATTTGGTGGCGACCAGCGAGTTCACGCCGTCGGCGAGCACCACCACGTCGGCGAAGACGTCGCCATTGGCGCGATCGGTGCGCACGCCGATCACGCGGTTGCCCTGCTTCAGCAGCTCGACCACGGTGGTCTCGCAGATCAGCAGCGCGCCGGCATCCTGCACCTTGCCGGAGAACCACTTGTCCATGTTCGCGCGGATCACCGTGTAGCGCGTCGGCTGCTCGTCGGCGTCGACCGTGCCGCGGAAATGCGAGCCTACGTGCGAGCGCTCGTCCATCAGCCACATGCGCTGCTCGAGCACCGCGCGCTCGAACGGCGCCTGCTTGCGACAGTTCGGGATCACCGCCTCGAGCGCGTCGGCGTACATGATCGCGCCCTGCACGTTCTTCGAGCCGGGGTATTCGCCGCGCTCGAGCTGCAGCACCTTCATGCCGGCCTTGGCCATCAGGTAGGCGGCGGTGTTGCCCGAGGGCCCGGCACCGACGACGATCGCATCGAATTTCTCGGCCATGGATCGCTCCGGATAGCTGTGGTCAGGCCGCGACGCGGCGGCCGATGCGCTCGCGCAGCGCCTCGGTGAGCGCCGGCAGGATCTGCAGCGCGTCGCCGACCACCGCGTAGGTGGCGAAGTCCATGATCGGCGCCTTCGGGTCGGTGTTGATCGCGATGATCACGTCGGCGCCCTCGACGCCGACGCGGTGCTGGATCGCGCCCGAGATGCCGGCGGCGATGTACAGCTTCGGGCGGATCGTCTTGCCGGTCTGGCCGATCTGGCGGTCGGCCGAGACCCAGCCGGCCTGCGCCACCGGCCGCGAGCCGCCGTACTCGCCGCCCAGCACCCCGGCCAGCTCGCGCACCAGCCGGAAGTTCTCCGGCTTGCCCAGGCCGCGCCCGCCGGCCACGACCACGTCGGCGTAGGCGAGCTGCGCCTTGTCGGTGTCGGCGTCGGGGATGTAGGACAGGATCTTGGTGACGACGTCGTCCTCGGACAGCGCGACGCGCTCCTCGATCACGGCGCCGGTGCGCGCGGCGTCGCGCTTCGGCATCGCCATCACGCGCGGACGCACCGTGGCCATCTGCGGTCGGTACTCGAGCGTGTGGATCGTGCACAGCAGCGTGCCGCCGAAGGTGGGGCGGGTCGCGGCGAGGCTGCGCGTCTCGTCGTCGATGCGCAGCTCGGTACAGTCGGCGGTCAGCCCGGTACCGAGCGTGGTGGCGACCGCGCCGGCCAGGTCGCGGCCCAGCGTGGTCGCGCCCAGCAGCAGGATCTCGGGCTTGTTGCGCTCGACCAGCCCGGTGAGCGCCTGCGTGTACGGGTCCGTGCGATAGTGCGCGAGCACCGGGTCGCGCACCACGTGGACGCTGTCGGCGCCGTGGCGGAAAGCCTCGGTACAGGCCTCGGTGGTGGCGGCGTCGTCCGGCCCCAGCACCACGCCCGACAGCGGCACGCCGAGATGGTCGGCCAGCTTGCGCCCTTCGCCGAGCAGCTCCCACGAGACCGGATGCACCCGGCCGCGCTCGAGCTCCACGTTCACCCAGACGCCTCGCCAGGCGCCGAGGTCGGCGTCGGCGCCGGCACGGCGCGGAGCGGCCGCCGACGGCGCGGGCGCGTGCTCGTCGCCGCCCGTCGTTTCCCGGTTCGTCGTTTCCCGGTTCGTCGGTTCCCGGTTCGTCGCTTCCCCGCTCATCGGCCGATCTCCTCTTCCAGCGCCGGATGCCGCGCGAACAGCCGCTCGAGCAGCGCCTCGGCCGCTTCGCGCGGCGACTTGCCGGCCGCGTCGACGACCTCGGCCTTGTTCGCCCGCGGCGGCGGCGCGAACACCTTCTTCACCACGGTGGGCGAGCCCTTCAGGCCGCAGCGCGCGAGCTCGCCGATGCCCGCGGCCTTGTGGTCCCACTCGAGCACCTGGCAGCGCGCGGCGCGGAACATGTCGTCCATGTCGGCGAAGCGGATCGTGTTGGCGCCTTCCATCATCGTGACCAGGCACGGCAGCTTCGTCTTCAGCACCTGCACGCCGCCCTCGGCCCGACGGTGCACGACGATCTCGCGCGCCGCCGGGTCGACCGACTCGATGCGCGAGACGTAGGTGAGCTGCTGCAGGCCGAGGCGGCGCGCGATGCCCGGACCCACCTGGGCGGTGTCGCCGTCGATGGTCTGCTTGCCGCAGAACACCATGTCGACCGGGCGCTCGCCGCCGATGGTGCGGATCGCCGACGACAGCGCGTACGAGGTGGCCAGCGTATCGGAGCCCGCGAACACGCGGTCGGTGATCAGCACCGCCTCGTCGGCGCCGAACGACACGCACTTCTTGAGCGCGTCGGCCGCCATCTTCGGGCCCATGCTGAGCACCGTGACCTTCGCGCCGAAGCGGTCCTTGATGCGCAGCGCCTCCTCGAGCGAGATCAGGTCGAACGGGTTGACCACCGCCGGCACGCCCTGGCGCATGATCGTGTTGGTCACCGGGTGGACCCGTATCTGGCTCGAATCCGGCACCTGCTTCACGCAGACGACGATGTGCATGACCATGGTCATCCTCTGGTATTTCGGTACCGTTTTACCATTATAGGTTCGCGACCCGCAAGATCCCGGCGCCCCCTTCCCGGGCCGGTTTCGACCGGACCGATTGATCTGGATCAAGCGGTCCGGGGGAAGCGTCGCTACCGGACCCGGACCCGGTCGCCCTCGCGCAGGTCGCGCCCCGGGTGCAGCACCACGCGGTCGCCCGCCCCGAGGCCGTCGAGCACTTGCGCCTGCAGCCCCGAACGCCGCCCGGGCAGCACCGGACGGCGCCGTGCCCGGCCATCCTCGATCACGTACGCCGCCCAGCGGTCGTCCTCGCGGAACAGCGCGCCGGCCGGCACCTGCAGCACGTCGCCGTCTTCCCAGACGACGAAGCGCGCCTCGACCCGGTAGCCGTCGCCCAGCCGGCGCCAGGCTTCGCGCGCGCCGTCGGGCTCGACCACGACCCACACGCGCTGCTCTTCCACGCCGAGCGCCGAAACCTTCGTGAAGCCCGACGGCTCGACGCGCCGCACCCGGCCGGTGAGCATCTCGTCGCCGCCCCAGCGCTCGAACTCCACCCGCATCCCGGGTTGCAGGCGCACCGCGTCGGGCGACAGCACGTCGACCTCGACCTCGAGGCTGTCCAGGTCGCCGAGTGTGAGCACTTGCGCACCCGGCTGCACCGCGCCGGCGCTCTCGCGCAGGCGCCGCAGCACGGTGGCCACGACCGGCGAGCGCACCTGCAGCGGCGCCGATCCCCGGCCGGCGTCGTGCGCGCCCAGCGCCGCGCGCGCCGCGTCGCGCTCGTGGCGCGCCACGTCGACCGCGAA
>JBDHRX010000181.1:0-4091 GCA_039807785.1 Burkholderiaceae bacterium | reverse complement strand
GGCGCCGGCGTCGACCGACGCGGGCAGCGCGCTGCAGCGCTGGGTCGAGGAATCGGCCGCGGCCGCCTGGACGGCGGCCCCCGGCAACGGAACCGGCACCCGCGCCGGCGACGATGCCCCGGACCCCGCCCGCGCCGCGCCGATGCGCATCGAGGTCCGGGTCGGCAGTTTCGCGGCGCGGCCGGGGCTCTCGGCCTGCACCCGCATCGAACCGTTCCTGCCGCCGAACGCCCGGCTGTGGGGCCCGAGCCACATCGGCGTGCGCTGTCTCGAGGGCGCGAGCTGGACGATGATGGTCCCGGTGACCGTGTCGGTCTACGGCCCGGCGCTGGTCGCCGACCGCCCGTTGCCGGGGGGCGCCCTCGCGGAGGCCGGCGCGTTCCGCCTCGACGAGGTCGACCTCACGCGCACCCGCGGGTCGCCGGTCGTCGACCCGGGACAGCTGGACGGACGGACGCTGGCGCGGCCGCTGCGCGCCGGCGAAACGCTGCGCGCCGAGGACCTGCGGGTGCTCCAGACGGTCGCCGCCGGCGACCCGGTCCGCATCCGGCTGGTCGGGCCCGGTTTCACGGTGTCGGCCGAGGGTTTCGCCCTGGCCGGCGCCGGCGAGGGCCAGCCGCTGCGCGTACGGACCGGTACCGGCAAACTGCTGGTCGGTACCGTGCGCGAGCGGGTGGTCGAGGTCAAGCTGTGAACAGCGCCGGCGCCCCGCCGCTGTTCCGGGCTAAAGTTCCCCGCCGCCATGCCGAATAATCAGGCATTCGGACCGCGGGCCGCCGGCCTGCAGGGGAAATCGCCATGAAGATCGACAAACCTGTCGAGATCCAGTCGACGCCGGATGCCGCCCTGCGCTCCGGACAGGCCGCGGGCGCCGCCCGGTCGGCCGCTCGCGGCCGTGCCGCTGCCCCGGCCGCCGGGGAAACCGATTCGGTCAGCCTGTCGGCAGCGTCCCGGGCCCCGAAAGCCGATGCCGACGTGCGCGCGGACAAGGTCGCGGAAGTGCGCGAGGCGATCCGCGAAGGCCGTTTCCACGTGAGCGCGGAAGTGGTCGCCGACAAGATGATCGCCCAGGCCGCCGAGCTGCTCGAAACCCTGTCCGTCCCGAGACGATGACCTCCGCACGCGCCAGCCACGACGGGTCCGGGCTCCTGCGCCAGGGGCTGGCGCTGCTCGACGCCCAGCGCACCGCCATGATCGCCGGCGAGTTCGACGAGCTCGCCCGGATCAATGCCGCGCTGGCCGAATGGATCGCCCGGATGCCGCGCACCGGTGCCGACCCGCTCCCCCGCGACGAGGCCGTCCGGATGAGTGGCGCGCTGCGCGCCAACGCGGCGGTGGCCCAGCGGGCGGCGGCGTCCGCGCAGCGCGGCTTCACCGCGCTGCTGGCTCCGGTCGACCCGCTCTACGAAGCCGACGGCCGCACGGCCCCGGCCACCTCGCGCCGGCGCGGCCCGCTGTCCGCCTGATCGCCCGGCCGGCGCCCCCTGTCCGAGACCGGCCGGGACGCGCCTGCGTCCCGGGCGGCTTCGACGCCGCGTCCGGACGCATCAGGGGTCCGCGGCCGCGCCCGGGGCCAGCTCCTCAGGTCCAGTCCCTCAGGTCCAGCCCTTGAGCTGGGTGCGCAGCCGGGCGACCGCCTGGCTGTGGATCTGCGAGACCCGCGACTCGGTGACGCCGAGGACCGCGCCGATCTCCTTCAGGTTCATGTCCTGCTCGTAGTACATGCCCATCACCATCCGCTCGCGCTCGGGAAGGCGCTCGATGGCCTCGACCAGCGCGCGCCGGAAACGCGCGTCGCCGAGCGTCTCCGACGGATCGGGCGTGCCGGCGGGCGCATGACGATCGAGGAACCCTTCCTCGCCGTCGTCGGCCCCGAAATCGTCGAGATGCACCAGCTGCGCGCCGCGCGCGTCGGCGAGCATCTGCTGGTAGGCCACCAGGTCGACGCCGAGCTCGGCGGCGACTTCGCTCTCGCTCGGCGCGCGCTGCAGCTTCTGCTCGGCGGCGCGCAGCGCGCGCTCGATCGTGCGCTGGTTGCGCCGCACCGAGCGCGGCAGCCAGTCGGCGCTGCGCAGCTCGTCGAGCATCGCGCCGCGCACCCGCTGCATCGCGAAGGTCTCGAACTGCGCGCCCTGCCCGGCCTCGAAGCGGGTCATCGCGTCGAACAGCCCGATCATCCCGGCCTGGGCCAGGTCGTCGAGCTCGACGTTGGCCGGCAGCTTCGCCGCGAGCTGGCTCGCGGCGCGCCGGACCATCGGTCCGTAGCGCTCGACCGCGGTTTCCCGGTCCAGGGTGCCTTGCGCGGTATACATCGCCGGCCTCTCGGGAGGCGCTCAGTGGAAGGCCGGCGCCGGCCCGGCGTCGATCGGCCGGGCCCAGTCGATCGCATCGGCGGCGAGCCGGTCCCAGGCGGACAGATCGTGGTCGCCGGCCGGCAACACGCCGCCGAACTCCACCGCCGCGCCGAGGAAGCGGGCAGCGGTCTCGGACAGCCGACGGTGCGCCGCCAGCAGGCCCTGGCGCGAGCGCGCGTCGCGGAACGCGGTCACGAAGCGCGTCACCCCATGGGCGAGCCGCACCGCCTTGACCTGGGCGTACAGGCGCGCGAGCGACGCGGCGTCGCCGGAAGCGATCAGCACGAAGCGATCGGTCAGCGCGGCAGCCATGTCCGCCAGCCGCAGCGGATCGGCCACGACCAGCACCAGGTCGGCATCGGAGCCGCAGCGCAGCGCGTGCTCGCGCAGGGACCGCGCCAGCGCCGCGAGATCGCGTGCATCGGCATCAGGCTCGAGCAGGCGGTGCGCCGCCACCCGGGCCACGCCGGCCGAACGCGCGTCGGCGCGCGAGCCAGCGGCGCGCGCCGCCGGCCAGGCCTCGTCGCCGAGCAGGTCGATCACGATCGGGCGCCGTCCGGCGCGCTGCAGTGCGCGCGCGAGCGCGGTGGCGCCGGCGCGATCGCGCGGATCGCCGCTGGCGCAGCCGAGCCCGAGGAACATCAGCGGACGCGCTTCGAACAGGTGCCGGAGGCCGGCGGCCTGGTCGCGACCGGACTCAAACACCACGGGCCTCCGCGCGCAGGTCGTCGGCGGGCCGCGCCGCCATCAGCATCGCCAGTTCCGCGTCGTCGAAGCTGAACGGCGTCGGCCGCGCGGATCGGTCGCCCGCCAGCGCACGCTCGACCAGCGCGCCGACGTCGGGCCGGTGCCAGTCCTCGGGCACCCGCTGGCCGTTGGCGACGCCCTGCAGCGCCAGGCGCCTGCGGATCAGGCAGTCGAGCGCGCCGCCGAGCTGCACCGTCTCGTCGACCTTGGACAGCACCACGCCCGCCGCATGCGAGGCCTGGTAGGCGTCGGCGACCTCGTCGATCGCCTCGGCCTGCATCGCGGCGTTGAGGACCAGCACTTTCTTCACCTGGGTCGTCGACAGCGCGGACAGCAGCTCGCCGACGCGCGGATCGCGCTGGCCGACTCCGGCGGTATCGATCAGGACCAGCCGGCGGTTCATGAACAGTTGCAGGAAGTCCGCCAGGCCGGCCACGTCGTGCGCGACGTGGACCGGCACGCCGATCAGCCGCCCGAAGGTGCGCAGCTGGTCCTGGGCGCCGATCCGGTAGACGTCGGCGGTGATCAGCCCCACCGACTGGGCGCCGTACTTCAGCGCGAACTGGGCGGCGATCTTCGCCGCGGTGGTGGTCTTGCCGACGCCGGTCGGCCCCACCAGCGCGAACGCCCCGCCCGCGTCGAAGATCGTGCGCTCCGGCGCCGCCGCGTGCAGGTTGCGCCGCAGTGCCTCGCGCAACCAGCGCTGGGCCTCGGCATCGCCGAAATCGGCCGGCAGGTGGCCAACCAGCGTGCGTGCCAGCGACGCGGAGAAGCCGGCCTGCAGCAGCTGGCGCAGCATCCGGGCCTGCGCCGGACGGCGGCGCACGCCCTCGAACCAGCTCATCGACTCGATCCGGTCCGACAGGAAGCCGCGCATCGCGCGCAGCTCCGACATCACGGCACCGGCGTCCTCCCCGCCCGCCGCCGTCGCGACGCGCGGCGCGCGCGGCGGCGCCGCGTCCGGCCCGGCCGGTGCGGCGGCGTGCGCTG
>JBDHRX010000180.1:0-4104 GCA_039807785.1 Burkholderiaceae bacterium | reverse complement strand
CGAGCCGGTCCGCCGGCCGGCTCCCCGCGCGCCCGGCGCCCGCCGCGCCGCGCGGCATCGGCCTTCGGTCGCCGCATCGACAGGCCGCGCTCGCCGCGCAGCAGCGCCCGGCTGGCATCGGTGAGCACCAGCACCTGGTGCCGCGCGTGGTCCACCGCCACCATGTCCTGCGCGATCAGTTGCCGCAGCACCGCGCGCCATTCGGTGTCGGAGAGGTCGGCGCCGATGCCGAAAGTGCTGAGCGCGTCGTGGCGATGCTGGCGCACCCGCTCCCCGGCCTGGCCGCGCAGCACCGCGATGACGTGCTGCGCGCCGAAGCCGAAGCCGCTGGCCTGCCGGATCCGGTAGATGCACGAGAGCAGCTTCCGGGCGGGCTCGGTCGCGTCCCAGGGCTCGGGCGGCTCGAGGCAGTTGTCGCAATTGCCGCAGGGCGCGCTCGCTTCGCCGAAATAGGCCAGCAGGCGCACGCGCCGGCAGTCGATCGTCTCGGCGAGCCCGAGCATCGCGTCGAGCTTGGCGCCCGAGACCCGCTTGTAGGCTTCGTCGGCCTCGGACTGCTCGATCAGGCGCCGCTGCTGCACCACGTCGGCCAGCCCGTAGGCCATCCAGGCTTCGGCCGGCGCGCCGTCGCGGCCCGCGCGCCCGGTCTCCTGGTAGTAGCCCTCCACGCTGCGCGGCATGTCCAGGTGCGCGACGAAGCGGACGTCGGGCTTGTCGATTCCCATGCCGAAGGCGACCGTCGCCACCATCACCAGGCCGTCTTCGCGCAGGAAGCGGGCCTGGTGGGCGCTGCGGGTCGCGGCGTCCAGCCCGGCGTGATAGGGCAGGGCGGCGATGCCCTGCGCCGAGAGCCACTCGGCGGTCTCGTCGACCCGGGCACGCGAGCCGCAGTAGACGATGCCCGCCGCGCCCGCGTGCGCGCCGCGGATGAAGCCGAGCAGCTGGCGCCTGGGATCGATCTTCTCGACGATGCGGTAGCGGATGTTCGGCCGGTCGAAGCTCGAGACGAACGCCTGCGCGGCGCCGAGCGCCAGTTTCTCGACGATTTCGCGCCGCGTGAGCGCGTCCGCGGTCGCGGTGAGGGCGATGCGCGGGACATCCGGCCAGCGCTCGTGCAGGACCGCGAGCTGCAGGTACTCGGGGCGGAAGTCGTGGCCCCACTGCGAGACGCAGTGCGCCTCGTCGATCGCGAACAGCGCGAGCCGCGCGCGTGCCAGCAGGTCGAGGCAGCGTGGCGTGAGCAGGCGTTCGGGGGCGATGTAGAGCAGGTCGAGCTCGCCCGCGGCGGCCGCGCGCTCGACCGCCGCCGCCTCGCGCGCGCCCAGCGAGGAGTTGAGGAACGCGGCGCGCACGCCCAGCTCGCGCAGCGCGTCGACCTGGTCCTGCATCAGCGCGATCAGCGGCGAGATCACCACGCCGACGCCGTCGCGCAGCAGCGCCGGGACCTGGTAGCACAGCGACTTGCCGCCGCCGGTGGGCATCAGCACCAGCGCATCGCCGCCGCCGGCGACGTGCGCGACGATCTCGCGCTGCGGGCCCCGGAAGGCCGGGTAGCCGAAGACGCGGTTCAGGATCGCCAGCGCATCGCGATCGATCGGGGCGGGGTCGTCGGGAAGCATCAGGCGGCCGAGTTTACCGGTCGCGCGCCGGCGCGCCGAATCGACCGGGCGACGCAGCCGGACGGATGGGGGCCCGGTGCCGGGATGCGGCCGATGCTCAGGGCGACGCGGCCGGCCGCGTCGCGCAGACCGCGCATCCGGGGTCGCGCGGCACCTTGATGTCGTGCCAGTGCATCGCGCGCGCGTCGATCAGGATCAGCCGGCCGGTCGCCGGCGTGCCGAACCCGCCCGCCAGCTTCAGCGCCTCGGCGGCCTGCAGGGTGCCGACGATCCCGGTGAGCGGCGCGAACACGCCCATCGTCGCGCAGCGCACTTCCTCGATGTCCCGGCCCTCGGGAAACAGGCAGTGGTAGCAGGGCGAGTCGTCGCGCCGGGTGTCGAACACGGCGACCTGGCCGTCGAAGCGGATCGCGGCGCCGGACACCAGCGGACGGCCGGCCTCGACGCAGGCGCGGTTGACCGCCTGCCGCGTGGCGAAGTTGTCGCAGCAGTCGAGCACGATGTCGGCGCGCGCCACCGCGTCGGCGAGCGCCGCGCCCTCGAGCCGGCGCGCCACGGCCTCGACCTCGATGCCGGGGTTGATCTCGAGCATCGAGCGGCGCCCGGAGTCGGCTTTCGGCTGGCCCACGCGGTCCTGGCGGTGCAGGATCTGGCGCTGCAGGTTGGTGAGGTCGACCCGGTCGTCGTCGGCGAGGAGGATCCGGCCGATGCCCGCCGCCGCCAGGTACAGGCCGGCCGGCGAGCCGAGGCCGCCGGCGCCGACGACCAGCGCGGTGCTGGCGAGCAGCCGCTCCTGCACATCGATGCCCATGTCGTCGAGCAGGATGTGGCGGCTGTAGCGCAGCAGTTGCTCGTCGTTCATCGGGCGGCGCGCCGCAGCCGGCCCCGGGCCGGCCGCAGCGTCACTTGGCGTCCGAAGCCTTGGCGTCGGCGCCGGGAAGCGTTTCGTCCTTCGCCTTGGCGATCACCACCGGCTGGCCCTTCAGGTAGTTCAGCGCCTGCTTGAGCTGGTAGTCGTCGGCCGACCCGAACTCGATCGGCTTGCGGTCCTTCGGCGCCTGCGAGGCATCGGTCGGCTTCGGGGCGGTCGGCCGCCCTTCCTGGTCCTTGTCGTTCGACAGGTGGCGGTTCAGGTCGACCTCGCGCAGCCGGAACGTGTTGAGGTCGCCCTCGGGCGTTTCCTCGACCAGGTAGTCGGGCGTGATGCCCTTGGCCTGGATCGAGCGGCCGTTCGGCGTGTAGTAGCGTGCCGTCGTCAGCTTGATCGCGGTCGTGTTCGACAGCGGCAGGATCGACTGCACCGAGCCCTTGCCGAAGGTCTGGGTGCCGAGCAGCACCGCGCGCTTGTGGTCCTGCAGCGCCCCGGCCACGATCTCGGAAGCCGAGGCCGAGCCGGCGTTGACCAGCACCACCATCGGCGCCGTCTTCACCGCCGGCGGCAGCCGGCGCAGCATGTCCTCGCGGGTGCCGCGCAGGTAGTCCTCGGGGCTCGCGACGTACTTGCGCCGGGCATCCTCGGTGCGGCCGTCGGTGGTGACCACGGTGGCCTTCGGCGGCAGGAACGCGGCCGACACGCCGACCGCGCCGTGCAGCAGGCCGCCGGGGTCGTTGCGCAGGTCGAGCACGATGCGCTCGAGCGCGTTCTGCTTGCCCAGGCCCTCGAGATGCTTGACCAGGTTCTCGACCGTGTGCTCCTGGAACTGCGTGACGCGCACGTAGCCGATGCCGGGCTCGAGCACCTTCGAGCGCACCGACTGGACCTTGATCACGTCGCGGACGATCTGCACCACGATCGGCTGCGGCTCGCCCTTGCGCGAGATCGTGAGCGTGATCGTCGTCTTGGGCTTGCCGCGCATCATCTTGACGGCGTCGTTCAGCGACATGCCCTTGGTCGGCTTGTCGTCGATGCGCACGATCAGGTCGCCGGCCTTCACGCCGGCGCGCGCCGCGGGCGTGTCCTCGATCGGCGCGACCACCTTCACGAAGCCGTCCTCGGTGCCGACCTCGATGCCCAGCCCGCCGAACTCGCCCTGCGTGCCGACCTGCAGCTCCTTGAACGCCTCGGCGTCCAGGTAGGCCGAATGCGGGTCCAGGCCCGAGAGCATGCCGTCGATCGCGCCGGTGATGAGCTTGCGGTCCTCGACCGGCTCGACGTAGTTCGACTTGATCGCGCCGAACACGTCGCTGAACTGCCGCAGCTCGTCGAGCGGCAGCGCCGCGCGCGGCTCACGCTGGGCGAGCGCCGTCAGGCCGAGACTGACGAGCACGCCGGCGACCGCGCCGGCCGACAGGAGACCCAGGGGTTTGAGCTTGCCCTTCATCGATGATCCCGTGGGCAGAGCGGCCGGCGATTCGCGTCGCGCCGAGCGCCGTCTACCGAACGATCGAGTATAAACCGGCCCCGCTCAGGGGGTGGCCGGTCCCGGCCCGGCCGGCGGACGTCGCCGACCGCCCGGACGGCCGGCGCTCGGGCCCGCCGCGACCG
>JBDHRX010000039.1:0-24855 GCA_039807785.1 Burkholderiaceae bacterium | reverse complement strand
CGCGGCCGCGCCGGGCGCCGGCTCGCCCGCGGCCGGCCGGCCGCGCTGCAGGCCGGTCTCGACCGCCTTCAGCAGCTTCTGCAGGGTGATCGGCTTCTCGAGGAAGTCGAGCGCGCCGATGCGCGTGGCCTCGACCGCGGTGTCGATCGTGGCGTGCCCGGACATCATGATGACCGGCATGGTCAGCTTCCCGCCGCTGGCCCATTCCTTCAGCAGCGTGACGCCGTCGGTGTCGGGCATCCAGATGTCGAGCAGCACCAGGTCGAGGCGGTTGGCCTCGCGCAGCTGCCGCGCCTGCTGCGCGCTCTCGGCGACCAGCACCGTGTGGCCTTCGTCTCCGAGGATCTCGGAGAGCAGTTCGCGGATGCCGATCTCGTCATCCACTACGAGGATTTCCGCCATGCGTTCCTGTGCAGTCTAGGGGTCCGTTGCAGTCAGGCGACGATTTTCCCCGCTTTTCGCCAATTTGGTAAATAGCACCGAAATCTGGGCCCCGGCCGGCCGGCCGGCGGCGTCCTGCCAGTTGCCGACGTCGATGCGCGCGCCATGCTCGTCGACGATCTTCTTGACGATCGCCAGACCGAGGCCGGTGCCGCGCGGCTTGTTCGTGACGTAGGGCTCGAAGGCCCGCGCCAGCACCGCCGGCGCGAAGCCGCCGCCGTTGTCCCGGACCCGGACCCGCACCGCGGCGGTGCCGTCGGGCAGCGCGAGCACCTCGGTGAGCACCTCGATGCTCGGGTGCTCGACGCGCTCGGTCGCCTCGACGGCATTCTTCACCAGGTTGTGGATCAGCTGGCGCAGCTGCGTGCGATCGCCGAGCACCGGGGGCAGGCCGGGCTCGAGCCGCCCCTGGATCGCGAAGCGGCCGCCGGCCGCCGCGTACAGCCGCAGCACGTCGTCGGCGAGCGCGTTCAGGTCCAGCGGCGCCAGTTGCGCGGCCGGCAGCCGCGCGTAGTCGCGGAACTCGTCGACCATCAGCTTGAGCGCCGACACCTGGTTGACGATCGTCTGCGAGCTCTTCGCCAGCAGTTCGGCGTCCGGCGCCGGCAGCTTGTCGGCGAGCTTGCGCTGCATGCGCTCGGCGGCGAGCTGGATCGGGGTGAGCGGGTTCTTGATCTCGTGGGCGAGCCGGCGCGCGACCTCGGCCCAGGCGACCGCCCGCTGCGCCGAGATCACCTCGGTGATGTCGTCGAACACGATGACGTAGCCGACCCGGCGCTCCGGCAGGATCGAGCCGCGCGCGAGGATGGTCTGCTCGCCCCCCGGGACCGGCGCGACCCCCGGCTCGCGCGCCTCCTCGACCGCCGGCGCGGCCGGCACGTCGCCGGCGGCGAGCCGCGGCAGCACGAACTGCCGCTGCCAGCTCGCGACCCCGGCGGCGGCCTGCTCGTTGAAGGCGGCCCGGACCTGCCCCGCGACGGCCGCGAGCCGCGGCACGTCGGCGACCGGCTTGTCCAGGTGCTCGATCAGCGACAGCCCGAGGATGCGCTCGGCGCCCGCGTTGGCCAGCGTGAGGCGGAAATCGGAGTCGAGCACCAGCACCCCCGCCGTCAGGTTGGCCAGCACGCTCTCGAGCCGCGCGTTGACCCGCTCGAGCTCGCGCTGGTTGCGCTCGACCTGCATGCGCGCGTCCTCGAGCTGGCGCGTCATCACGTTGAACGACTGCGTGAGCAGCCCCAGCTCGTCGCGCCCCGAGTAGTCCTTCACCGGCCGGTAGTCGCCCTCGGCGACCGCCCGGGTGCCGGCGGCGAGCATCGACAGCGGGCCCGTCAGCCAGCCCGAGAGCAGGAACGAGGCGGCGATCGCCGAGAACACCGTGAGCAGGAAGATCAGCGTCAGCGTGATGCTGAAGATGCGGTTGAGCCCGCCGCGCGACAGCGACAGCTGCTGGAAGTCGCGCCGCCCGCGCTCGACTGCCTCGGCGTTCTCGGCCATCGCCGAGGGCACCGCCTGGGTGAGCTGCAGGTAGCGGTTGTCGTCGGCGCGCTGCGACGCGGCGGTGATGGCGACGATCACGCGCAGCTTCAGCCCGTTCGGCTCGCCCTCGGCCGGCTCGACCGTTGCGTACTGCCGGGTGATCCGCGCCTGGCGCAGCGCGCTCGACGACGGCAGGTCGGGCACCAGCCGGCCGTAGCGGCTGCCGCTGGTGGTGATGATGCGCCCGGTGCCCGAGGCGATCAGCGCGTCCTGCGCGCCGACCTGGTCGCGCAGCCGGTTCAGCGAGGCCGGCCAGTCGTACTCCTGCACGTCGGCCAGCTCGCCGGCCATGCCGCGCGCCTTCTGGGTCAGGTCGGCGAGCAGCGAATCGAGCGCGGTGCGCCCGAGGTTCAGGCCCGAATCGAGCGCGCGCTCGACCGGCACCGCGAACCAGGACTCGATCGAGCGGCCGACGAACTGGACCGACACCAGGTAGATCAGCGCCACCGGGATCACGGTCATCAGCGTGAACGACAGCGCCATGCGCGCCATCAGCCGCGTGCCGAAGAGCCCGCGCCGGTAGCGCAGGATCAGGCGCCGCAGCAGCTCGAGCACGAGCACGAACAGCGCCACCGCCAGCCCGACGGTGAGCCACAGCAGCATCGGGTACTGGCTCTCGAACAGCTGCGTGTTCGCGCTCGCCACTGCCAGCAGCAGCAGCAGGATCACCGCCAGGACGACCGAGCCGACCAGCGCGAAGCGCAGCAGGCGGCCTACGGCCCGCTTCTCGGGGTCGGCGGCGTAAACGTGAAACGCTTCCATTCGGCAGGGGGGTTCCAGTCCCGATTGGTGATCGCGTTGATCTGGAACGGCTTGGGCAGCTGGGAGGTGTCGAGGCGCAGGCGGGCCTGCGCCTCATAGGCGGTTCCGGGCGCCAGGCGCGACGCGTCGACCACGCGCCAGTTGCGCACCGAGGCCATCGTGCGGGTGGCCTCGTCGAGCGAATCGAAGGTCTGGGTCAGCCCGTCGAAACCCAGGCGGAACTGGCGGGTGAGGGCATGATAGGCCAGCCGGTAGACGACCGAGCGCTCGGCCACCTGTTCGTCGGTCCACCACCAGCGCGGGCGGATCAGCTCGAACTCGAGCACGAAGTACAGCGGCACGCCGCGCCGCGCCGCATCCTCGAGCGACGGCGTCAGCGGCACCTCGAAACCGGCCGAGAGCAGCCAGCTGTCGCCGCCGGCATCGAGCTCGAGCCTGGGCGACGCGGAGGGCTCGGCCGGGTCGGCGGCCCACGCTGCCGGCGCTCCCCACAGCGTGGCCACCAACGCCAGCGCCAGGGCGAGGCGGGCGATCAAGGACGTTTTTCCAGCAGCGCGTAGAAGAATCCGTCGTGGTCGCGCGTGCGCGCCGCGACGGGCAGCAGTTGCGAAACCGGCTCGGCGATGCCGGCGTCGAAGTGCCAGGACAACGCCACGCGCCTTGCGTCATGCCGGGATGCAAGAAAGTGATCGACCACTGACTCACCCTCGGCCCGGAACACGGAGCAGGTGACCAAAAGCAATTTACCACCCGTCCGGACCAGCGGCCAAAGTGCCGCCAGGATTTCCGACTGCTGCCGGGAAAGTGTCGCGAGATCGCTACGACGCCGCAGCCAGCGGATGTCCGGATGACGCCGCACGATGCCGGAGGCGGTGCAGGGCGCGTCGACCAGGATCCGGTCGAAGGGCTCGCCGTCCCACCAGTCCGCGGGGCGGCGTGCGTCGCCGGCGACGACGCGCGCCGCAGGCCCGGGCCCGTCCGGCTGCCCCAGGCCGAGCCGGGCGAGGTTCTCGCGCACCGGCCGCAGGCGCGCCTCGCCGACGTCGAGCGCGGTGAGGCGGCAGTCGGCCAGCTCGAGCAGGTGAGTGGTCTTGCCGCCCGGTCCCGCACAGGCGTCGAGGATGCGCTCGCCGGGCCCGGGATCGAGCAGCGGCGCGGCCAGCTGGGCGCCGGCGTCCTGGACCGTGACCAGGCCGTCGGCCCAGCCCGGCAGCCGGTCGACCGGGCACGGCGCGTCGAGCACCAGCGCCTGCGGCCCGACCCGGCGCGCGCCGCGCCCGGCCTCGGCCAGGCGCGCCAGGCCGGCGTCGACGCCGATGCGCCGCCGGTTCACCCGCAGCGTGAGCGGCGGCGGCGCGTTGCCGGCGGCGAGGATCGAGGACCAGGCCCGCGGCTGTTCGGCGCGCAGCTGCGCGATCCACCAGCGCGGGAAGTTCCAGCGCGCCTCCTCGCTGCGCCGCGCGGCGTCCAGCAGCGCCGGGCGCTCGCGCACGAAGCGGCGCAGGGTCGCGTTGAGGAACCCCGCCACGGCCGCCCCGCCCGGCTCCGAACGCGCCGCCTCGACCGCCTGGTCGACGACGATGCCCTCGGCACGCAGCGGCTCGACCAGTTGCGACAGCGCGACCCACTGCAGCGCGGCGAGCCGCGGCGGCGGGGGACGGCCGTTCACCAGCCGGGCGAGCTCGCGCACCAGGCCGAGCTGACGGCAGGCGGTGTAGGCGATGTCGCGCACCGCGGCGCGCGACGCCGGCTCGAGGTCGTCGCCGAGGCTGGCCTCGACCGCCGCCTGCAGCGAGCGGCCGGCCGCCAGCGCCGCGATCGCCTGCGCCGCGCAGGCGATCTCGCGCGACAGCGGCGCGCGCGCCCCCAAGCTCAGCGGGCCATCGCGAGCAGCCGCTGGATGCGCTCCTCGGTGGCCGGGTGCGTGGAGAACAGGCCGCGCAGGCCGCCGCCGGACAGCGGATTCATGATCATCATCTGCGCCGTCTCGGGATGCCGCTCGGTGGTCTCGAGCGGAATGCCGCGCGCGTAGCGGTGGATCTTGTCCAGCGCCGAGGCGAGCGCCCGCGGATCGCCGGAGATCTCGGCGCCGCCGCGATCGGCCTCGAACTCGCGGGCGCGCGAGATCGCCATCTGGATCAGCATCGCCGCCATCGGCGCGAGCAGCGCGACCGCGATCGTGGCGATCGGGTTCGAACGCTGGTTGTCGCGGCCGCCGAAGAACATCGCGAAGTTCGCGAGCGCCGAGATCGCGCCGGCCATCGTGGCCGAGATCGTCGAGATCAGGATGTCGCGATGCTTGACGTGCGCGAGCTCGTGCGCCATCACGCCGCGCAGCTCGCGCTCGTCGAGCGCGCGCAGGATGCCGGTGGTGGCGGCCACCGCGGCGTGCTGCGGGTTGCGGCCGGTCGCGAACGCGTTCGGGGCGTCTTCCTCGATCAGGTACACGCGCGGCATCGGCAGCCCGGCGCGCGCGGCGAGCTCCTCGACCATGCCGTAGAACCGCGGGGCGCTGGTCGCGTCGACCTCCTTCGCGTTGTACATCCGCAGGACCATCTTGTCGGAGAACCAGTACGCGAAGAAGTTGCCGAGCGCGCCGAACGCCAGCGCCATCAGCATGCCCTGGCGTCCGCCGATCGCCGAACCCACGGCGCCGAACAGCGCCATGATCCCCGCCATCAGGATCGCCGTCTTCACCCAGTTGAACATCTCGTTCGTGCTCCTCTTGCGTGTCCGCGGACACCAGTGTGCCGGATATCGGGGCGACGGCCCGGCGCTGCAAGGGCCGGCGATCGGCCCGGCGCGGGGCCGGGCGCCGGTCCTAAGTCGCCGCCGGCGCGACGAACCTTTCGCCCGGTGCGAGCGCGCAGCCGCGCAGGAAGTCGGCCGCGGGCAGGCGCCGGCTGCCGGGCCGCTGCAGGGTGCACAGCTCCACCATGCCGTCGCCGCAGGCGACCCGCAGGTGCCCCGGCGGCGCCAGCAGCACCGTGCCGGGCGCCGCCCCGACCGCGCTGTCGACCGCGCGGTCGACCGCACTGCCGGCTGCGCTGCCGGTCACGCTGCCGGTCGCGGCCGGCGCGCCGGCCGCCGCGACCGCGGCCGGCAGCGCGCGCGCCGACGAGATCGTGATCGGCGCGCCGGGCATGCGCTCGAGCTGCGCCGTCGCGCCCGGCACCGGATCGAAAGCCCGCACCCGGTCGACGATCCGCTGCGCCGGCTCGGCCCAGTCGATGAATGCATCGGCGCGCGCGAGCTTGTGCGCGTAGGTCACGCCTGCGCCGGGCTGCGGCCGCGCGCGCAGCGTTCCGGCGCGCAGCGCGTCGAGCGCCTGCACGATCGCGCGCGCGCCGAGCGCGGCGAGCCGGTCGTGCAGGCGCCCGCCGGTGTCGTCGGCATGGATCGGCTCGGCCAGCGCGAGCAGCATCGGGCCGGTGTCGAGCCCTTCGTCCATCCGCATGATGGTGATCCCGGTCTCGGCGTCGCCGGCCTCGATCGCGCGCTGGATCGGCGCCGCGCCGCGCCAGCGCGGCAGCAGCGAGGCATGGATGTTCAGGCATCCGTGGCGCGGGATCGCCAGCACCTCGGGCGGCAGGATCAGGCCGTAGGCGGCGACCACCAGCGCGTCGACGTCGAGCGCGCGCAGCCGCTCGTGCAGCGCCGGGTCGCGCAGCGTGCGCGGCTGCTCGACCGGCAGGCCGTGCGCGCGCGCCAGCGTCTTGACCGGGCTCTCGTGCAGCGCCCGGCCACGCCCGGCCGGCTTGTCGACGCGGGTGAGCACCAGCGCGACCTCGTGGCCGGCCGCGACGAGCGCGGCGAGCGCGGCGGCGGCGAATTCGGGCGTCCCGGCGAATGCCAGCCGCAGGCCGCGCGGACGGTCCGCGCCCGATGCCTCCCGGTGCCCGGTGCGCGGCGCCGCGTCGTCAGGCGACGGCACGCTCGGATTTCTGCAGGCGGGTCTTGATGCGCGACTGCTTGAGCCGCGACAGGTACTGCACGAAGACGCGCCCGTTCAGGTGGTCGATCTCGTGCTGGATGCAGACCGCGAGCAGGCCGTCGGCCTCGAGCGTGAACGGCTGGCCGTTCTCGTCGAGGGCACGCACGGTGACGCGGTCGGGGCGCTCGACCTCCTCGTAGATGCCGGGCACCGACAGGCAGCCTTCCTCGTAGACCTTGGAGTCCGCGCTGTGGCCGACGATCTCGGGATTGACGAAGACGCGCAACTGGTCGCGCGCCTCGGACACGTCGATGACGACGACGCGCCGGTGCACGTCGACCTGCGTCGCCGCGAGACCGACGCCGGGCGCCGCGTACATGGTCTCGGCCATGTCGCGGACCAGCCGGCGGACCTCGTCGTCGACCGCGCGCACCGGCTCCGCAACGCGGTGCAGGCGAGGGTCCGGATAGCGGAGGATGCTGAGTACGGCCATCGGGGGTTTTCTACCGTCCGTAAGATCGCGCGGGCAAGTTTGCTTGCGGCATCAATGCACTAGCGGCAGAATCCAAAGCGACTTGCAAGCTCATGGATGGGGATGGATTCGCCTGAATCAAGCCCCGGTACCGGATACAACACACGGCTGAACGGCGCGTCACTTCATGAAAAAGTTTAGCACGCAGATCCTTGCGCTGGCCGTGTCGCTCGGCGCGACGCTCGGGGCAGTCGCCATGGCGCAATCGACGCCTCCCCTCGAGATCGCGAAGGACGCCCCGGACCGCTACATCGTCGTCAAGGGCGACACGCTCTGGGACATCTCCGGGCGTTTCCTGCAGAAGCCCTGGCGCTGGCCCGAGATCTGGCAGCTCAACCGCGACCAGATCAAGGATCCGCACTGGATCTATCCGGGCGACGTGGTCTATCTCGACCGCAGCGGCGCCGAGCCGCGGCTGCGCCTCGGGCGCAAGGTGGGCAGCGGCGGCAGCGCCGACGCCCTGGCCGGCGGCGCGGGGCTGCAGACCGAGCGGCTGCAGCCGCGGGTGCGCGCCGAGGCGCTCGAGCGCGAGGCCGTCCCGACGATCAGCTCCACCGCGATCGAGCAGTTCCTGAACCGCCCGCTGGTGGTCGACGAAGCGGGCCTGAAACAGAACCCGCGCATCGTGGGCACGCAGGACGGCCGGGTGAACCTGGGCCGCGGCGAAGTGGCCTACGTGCGCGGCATCGCCGACGCCGCGGTGTCCGACTGGCACGTCTACCGCTCCGCCAAGCCCCTGCTCGATCCCGACACGCGCAAGCCGATCGCCTACGAGGCGCTGTTCGTCGGATCGGCCAGGCTCGAGCGCGGCGGCGATCCGGCCACGGTGCGCATCGTCGCGAGCTCCGAGGAGATCGGCGTGGGCGACCGCCTGATGCCGGCCGATCGCTCGCTGCCGATGCACTTCGTGCCGCGCCCGCCCGAGGCCGTCGTCGACGGGCGCATCGTCTCGGTCTATCGCGGGCTGAGCCAGGTGGGCCGCAACAACGTGGTCGCGCTCAACGTCGGCAAGGGCGACGGGCTCGCGGTCGGCAACGTGCTGGCGATCCGGCATCGCGGCGGAGTCGTCACCGATCGCGAAGCCGTCAAGGCCGAACGGGTGAAGCTCCCGGATGAGGCGGTCGGCCATCTTCTCGTGTTCCGTGTCTTCGATAAGATCGCATACGGTCTGGTGATGGAGGCGTCGCAGCCGATCGCGGTGGGCGACGCCGTCGCGAACCCGTAGCAGCGGTCCTGAATGCCCCTTTCCGCCGAGGCGCGCGAAGAGCGCGCCGTCTGGCTTCGTCTCGTCCTCACGCCGGGCATCGGCCCGGCCTCGGTCCGCCGCCTGCTCGAAACCTTCGGCCTGCCCGAGGACATCCTCGCGGCGGGCCGGGTGAAGCTGGCGGCGGCGCTCGACGCGGCGCGCGCGCAGGCCCTGCTGGGGCCCGACCCGGCGCGCGAGGCCCGGGTGCAGGCGTCGCTGCGCTGGGCCGAGCACGACCACCATCACCTGCTCGCGCTGGGCGACCCCGGCTACCCGCCGCGCCTGCTCGGCATCGGCGACCCTCCGCCGCTGCTGTTCGTCCGCGGGGACGCGGCCGCGCTGGCGCGCCCGTCGCTGGCCATCGTCGGCAGCCGCGAGGCCACCCGTGCCGGCCTCGAGCACGCCCAGGCCTTCGCGCGGGCGCTCACCGACGCCGGCCTGCAGATCTGCAGCGGGCTCGCGCGCGGCATCGATGCCGCCGCGCACCGGGGCGCCCTGGCCGGCCGCGCCGGCACGCTGGCGGTCGTCGGCACCGGGGTCGACCGGGTCTACCCGCCGGCCCACGCGGCGCTGGCCGAGGCGATCGCCGCCCGCGGCGCGCTGGTCTCGGAGCTGCCGCTGGAGACGCCGGCGCAGCGTGCCCACTTTCCGCGCCGCAACCGCCTGATCGCCGGGCTCTCCCTCGGCGTGCTGGTGGTCGAGGCCGCGCGCCATTCCGGCTCGCTCATCACCGCCCGCCAGGCCGCCGAGTTCGGGCGCGAAGTGATGGCGATCCCGGGCTCGATCCATTCGCCGGTCTCGAAGGGCTGTCATCAGCTGATCCGCGAGGGCGCGAAGCTGGTCGAGTCGGCCGAGGACGTCCTGGTGGAGCTCCGGGCCCAGCTGGCCGGAGCTGCGGGGACCGGGCCGGGCGACCCCGGCGATCCGGTCAGCGATCCGCCCGTCGGGAAGCGGCCGGCGCAGGCCGGCGCCGCGAGCGCCCCGGCCGCCGCGCTGCTGGCGGCGCTCGGCTGGGAGCCCGCCGACCCCGACATCCTGGCGGCGCGCACCGGCCAGCCGGTCGCCGACGTCGCCGCCGGGCTGCTCGAGCTCGAGCTTGCCGGGCTGGCGGAGCGCTGGGCCGACGGCCGCTACGTCCGCGTCGCCGGCTGACCGTCCCCGGCCATCGGCTTGCGCCCGGTCCCGGCCGACACTTATGATTGGCGCCCCTTCGCGGGGCGCCGGCTCGCGCCGCCGACCCCGCCCGACCCGGGACGCCCATGAGCAAAGCCCTGATCATCGCCGAGAAGCCGTCCGTCGCCGCCGACATCGCGCGCGCGCTGGGCGGGTTCACCCGCCAGGGCGACTATTTCGAGAGCGACGACTACCTGCTGTCCTCGGCCGTCGGCCACCTGGTCGAGATCGCGGCCCCCGAGCAGTACGAGGTCAAAAGAGGAAAGTGGTCGTTCACTAACCTACCGGTCATCCCGCCGCATTTCGACCTGCAGCCGATCGCGCGCAGCGAGGACCGGCTGAAGCTGCTCACCCGCCTGATCAAGCGCAAGGACGTCGACCGCCTGGTCAACGCCTGCGACGCCGGCCGGGAGGGCGAGCTGATCTTCCGGCTGATCGTCCAGTACGCCAAGGCCCGGCAGCCGATCCGGCGCCTGTGGCTGCAATCGATGACCCCGGCCTCGATCCGCGAGGCGTTCTCGACGCTGCGCGAGGATGCGCAGATGCTGCCGCTGGCCGACGCCGCGCGCAGCCGCTCCGAGGCCGACTGGCTGGTCGGCATCAACGGCACCCGCGCCATGACCGCGTTCAACTCGCGCGACGGCGGCTTCTACAAGACCACCGTCGGTCGCGTGCAAACGCCCACGCTGACCATCGTCGTGGAGCGCGAGGAGCGCATCAAGCGCTTCGTGCCGCGTGAGTACTTCGAAGTCCGGGCAACGTTTTCCGCCGAAGCGGGCACTTACGAAGGCCGCTGGTTCGACCCTGCGTTCAAGCGCGCCGACGGCGAGCCCGACGGGCGGGCCGAGCGGCTGTGGGCGCGCGAGCGCGCCGCCGCGATCGTCGAGCGCTGCCGCGACCGGCCGGGCCGGGTCAGCGAGGAATCCCGGCCGAGCAGCCAGCTCTCGCCGGCGCTGTTCGACCTCACCAGCCTGCAGCGCGAGGCCAACTCGCGCTTCGGCTTCTCGGCGCGCACCACGCTGTCGATCGCGCAGGCGCTCTACGAGCGGCACAAGGCCCTGACCTACCCGCGGACCGATTCGCGGGCGCTGCCCGAAGACTATCTCCCGACGGTCCGGCAGACCCTCGGCGTGCTCGAAGGCGACCGGGCCTACGGCTCCTTCGCGCGCCAGATCCTGGGCAAGGAATGGGTCCGGCCCAACAAGCGGGTCTTCGACAACGCGAAAGTGTCCGATCACTTCGCTATCATCCCGACGCTCCAGGCCCCGAAGCCGGGCGCCCTGTCGGAGGCCGAGCAGAAGGTCTACGACCTGGTGGTGCGCCGCTTCCTGGCGGTGTTCTTCCCGCCGGCCGAGTCCCTGCTCACGACCCGGATCACCGAGGTCGAGGGCGAATCGTTCAGGACCGACGGCAAGGTGCTGGTCAACCCGGGCTGGCTGGCGATCTACGGGCGCGACGGCACGGCCGACGCGCAGCCGGGGCAGAAGCCCGAGCCGACGCTGGTCCCGATCCGTCCCGGGGAGACGGTCCTCACCCGGGAGATCGAGCTGCAGGCGCTCTCGACCAAGCCGCCCGCGCGCTACAACGAGGCCACCCTGCTGTCGGCGATGGAGGGCGCGGGCAAGCTGGTCGAGGACGACGAGCTGCGCGAGGCCATGGCCGAGAAGGGCCTGGGCACGCCGGCCACGCGCGCCTCGATCATCGAGGGCCTGATCGCCGAGAACTACCTGGTGCGCGAAGGCCGCGACCTGGTGCCGACCACCAAGGCGTTCCAGCTGCTCACGCTGCTGCGCGGGCTCGGCGTGGCCGAGCTGACCGCGCCCGAGCTCACCGGCGAATGGGAATACAAGCTGTCGCAGATCGAGCGCGGCCGCCTCGGACGCGAGGCGTTCATGCGCGAGATCGCCGACATGACGCGCCAGATCGTCGAGCGCGCGAAGAACTACCAGCTCGACAGCGTGCCGGGGGACTACGCGACGCTGTCGGCGCCGTGCCCGAACTGCGGCGGCGTGGTGCAGGAGAACTACAAGCGCTTCGCCTGCACGCAGTGCGACTTCTCGATCACCAAGATCCCCGGCGGGCGCCAGCTCGAGGTCACCGAAGCCGAGCAGTTGCTGCGCGAGCGCACCATCGGGCCGCTGCAGGGCTTCCGCAGCCGGCTGGGCCGGCCGTTCGCGGCGATCCTCAGGCTCAGCGCCGAGCACAAGCTCGAGTTCGATTTCGGCCAGGGCAGCGGCGACGACGAGTCGGGCGAACCGGTCGACTTCGGCGACCAGGCGCCGCTCGGCGCCTGCCCGAAATGCGGCGCCCGGGTGTTCGAGCACGGCATGAGCTATGTCTGCGAGAAGTCGGTCGGCCCGGCTCGCAGCTGCGACTTCCGTAGCGGCAAGATCATCCTCCAGCAGGAGGTCGCGCGCGAGCAGATGAGCAAGCTGCTGGCCGACGGCCGGACCGACCTGCTGCAGGGCTTCGTCTCGTCGCGCACGCGGCGCCGCTTCAAGGCGTTCCTGGTCCGCGGCGCCGACGGCAAGATCGGCTTCGAGTTCGAGCCGCGGCCCGCCCGGGCGCCCAAGGGCGGCGACGCCTCCGGGACCGGCGACGCCGGCAAGACCGCGGCTGGCGGAACCTCGGCCGTCAAGACGGCGGCCGGGAAAACCGCGACCCGGAAGGCCGCGACCGCGAAGACCTCGGCTGCAGAGACTGCTGCTGCGAAGACCGCGGCTCCGAAGGGCGCAGCTCCGAAGGGCGCAGCTCCGAAGGGCGCAGCTCCGAAGGGCACGGCCGCGAAGGGCGCGGCCGCGAAGACCTCGACCGGCAAGCGCGCGGCGAAGGCACCGGCGCGGAAGGCCGGCGCGGCCAGGCCGGCCGGCATGGCGAAGACGGCCGCGAAGACGACCGCGAAGCCGGCCGCCTCGAAGGCCCGGGCCGGGACCGCCGGCCCGAAGGCCGCGCCCACCCGGGCGAAGACTTCCAAGACCTGAGCCGCGCCCGGCGCCCCCTGCGTCCGGGGCGCCGTTTACACCGGCCCGATTCGTCAGTACACTGAATAGATAGGTCCCGCCCTCCGCTGCCTTCGCCGCAGGCTCTCGCACCGTGTCGCTCGAACAGCTCAACCAGAAGCCGGGCCACCTGATCCGCCGCGCGCAGCAGATCGCGGTCGCGATCTTCATGGAGGAGTGCGCGGCCTTCGACCTGACCCCGGTCCAGTACGCAGCGCTCACCGCGATCGGCGTGCAGCCGGACCTCGACGCCACGCGCCTGTCGCAGCTGATCGCGCTCGACCGCTCCACCACCGGCAGCGTGCTCGAGCGCCTCGAGGCCAAGGCGCTGGTGCGGCGCAGCCCCGACGCCGGCGACCGGCGCGTGAAGCGGCTGCGGCTCAGCGAGGCCGGACGCGCGCTGCTGCGCGCGGTCGACGCGGCGGTCGAGCGGGCGCAGCAGCGCATCGTCGCGCCGCTGCGGCCCGAGGAACGGCGGACCTTCATCCGCCTGCTGACGCAGCTGGTCGAATCGAACAACGCGCTGTCGCGCGCGCCGGCGGCGCAGATCGGCAACGCCGCCTGAGCGAACACGCGGCGCCGCATACCCCCCATCCGACCGACCATTACGACCCGGAGGCGACGACCCCCATGGCACAACAGACGGTCCTGATCTGCGGCGGCGGCATCGGCGGGCTCGCGGCCGCCCTCGTGCTCGCGCGCCAGGGCTACCGCGTCGAGGTCTTCGAGCAGTCGGACGCGTTCCGCGAAATCGGCGCCGGCATCCAGATCGGCCCGAACGCGTTCCGCATGTTCGAGCGCCTCGGCCTGACCGCGGCCATCGACCGCGTCGCCTACTATCCCGGCAACCTGTGCATGCGCGACGTGCGCAGCGGCGAGATGGTGGCGCAGGTGCCGTTGTCGGGCACTTCGAGCGCCGCCTACGGCTATCCGTACGGCGTGATCTACCGGGTCGACCTGCACGCGGTGCTGCTCGAGGCCTGTGCCACGCAACCGGACATCGGCCTCTACACGCATGCGAAGGTCGAGCGCTTCGCGCAGGACAACGCGCAGGTCGCCGTCACGCTCGCCGACGGGCGCCGCTTCGAGGGCGCCGCGCTGGTCGGCGCCGACGGGCTGTGGAGCGCGGTGCGCCAGGCGATCGTCGGCGACGGCGCGCCGCGGGTCTCGGGCCACGTCGCCTATCGCGCGGTGCTGCCGGTGTCCGAGGTGCCGAAGCACCTGCACAGCCCCGACGTGGTGCTGTGGGGCGGCGAGAAAACCCATCTGGTGCACTACCCGCTGCGCCGCGGCGAGCTGTACAACCTGGTCGCGGTGTTCCACAGCAATCGCTACGAGGAAGGCTGGAACATCTTCGGCGACCCGCACGAGCTGCACGAGCGCTTCGCCGACGCGGTCGGGCCGGTGCGCGAGCTGCTCGGCAAGATCGAGACCTGGAAGATGTGGGTGCTGTGCGACCGCGAGCCGGTGAAGGACTGGTCGCAGGGCCGCGTGACGCTGCTCGGCGACGCGGCGCACCCGATGCTGCAGTACCTGGCGCAGGGCGCCTGCATGGCGATCGAGGACGCCGTGGTGCTGGGCGCCGCGATCGAGCGCGCCGGCGGCGACTTCGCGGCGGCCTTCCAGGCGTACCAGCGCGCGCGCTACCTGCGCACCGGCCGCGTGCAGCTCACCGCGCGCTTCTACGGCGACATCTACCATGCATCCGGCGTCACGCGGGAGCTGCGCAACCGGATGTTCCAGTCGGGCACCGAAAGCGCCGGCTTCGCCGGCCTGAAATGGCTGTACCAGGGCATCGATCCCGAGGCGGCGCTCGCCTGAAGCGGCCCGCGCGCGCCGCGCCGTCCGCGCGGCGTATCCCGCCATGCCCGACGGACAGAGGGAGACGATCATGAACCGTACCGACGCACCGGCAGCGCAGGCCGAGGCCCGCGCGCGCCTGTATGCCGAGATGGACCCCGCGCAGCTCGCGCCGCTGTGGGAATCGCTGCACGCGCTGGTGCCGCCGCAGCCGCGCTCGCCCTGCGTGCCGGCGCTGTGGCGCTACGCACAGGTGCGGCCGTTCCTGATGCGCTCGGGCGAGGTGATCACCGCCGAGGAGGCGGTGCGACGGGTGCTGATCCTCGAGAACCCGGGGCTGCGCGGGCAAGCGGCGATCACGCAGACGCTGTACGCCGGGCTGCAGCTGATCCTGCCGGACGAGATCGCGCCGAGCCACCGCCACGCGCAGACCGCGCTGCGCTTCGTGGTCGAGGGCGCCGGCGCGTTCACCGCGGTCAACGGCGAGCGCACCACGATGCACCCGGGCGACTTCATCATCACGCCGAGCTGGACCTGGCACGACCACGGCAACCCGTCGCGCAACCCGGTGGTCTGGCTGGACGGGCTGGACATCCCCACGGTGCGCATGCTCGACGCCGGCTTCGCCGAGAACCATCCGGTCGCGCAGCAGCCGGTCGCGCGCAGCGAGGGCAGCAACTTCGCGCGCTTCGGCGCGAACATGGCGCCGATGGCGCACGACGCCGAGGCCGATCCGCACGGGCCGACCTCGCCGCTGTTCGCCTATCCGTACGAGCGCGCGCGCGACGCGCTGCTGCGCCTGCGGCGCGACGCGCCGGTCGACCCCTGGGACGGCATCAAGCTGCGCTACCTCAATCCGGCCACCGGCGGCTGGCCGATGCCGACCATCGCCGCGTTCCTGCAGTGGTTGCCCGCGGGCTTCGACGGCCGGGCGTGGCGGCAGACCGACGGCGCGGTGTTCAGCGTCGTCGAGGGCCACGGCCGCGCGATCGTCGAGCGCGAGGCCGGCGGCGAGGTGCAGCGCAGCGTGTTCGAGTTCGGGCCGCGCGACCACTTCGTCGTGCCGTCCTGGCACCGGTGCCGGCTCTCGGCGACCGAGGATGCGGTACTGTTCAGCTTCTCGGATCGCCCGATCCACGCCGCGCTGGGCCTGCTGCGCGAGGAGCGGCTCGGCTGAGGCCGGCCCGCCGGCCGCTGCGCCGGGCCGGCCGCTGCGCGCCGCATGCCCCGGCCCGCGGCGCGGGCGCGTCGTCGCGGTCCGCCGTGCAACCCCGCCTTCCGGAGAATCGCCCGTGGCCTACGTCGTTCCCGCCCCCGAAACCGTCTCGCTGCCGGTGGCCGGCAGCGCCGATCGCTTTCCCGTCCGCCGCGTCTACTGCGTCGGCCGCAACTACGAGGCGCACGCGAAGGAGATGGGCTTCACCGGCCGCGAGCCGCCGTTCTTCTTCCTGAAGCCGGCCGACGCCGTGGTGCCGGTGGCGGCCGGCACCACGGGGACGATCGACTACCCGCCGCTGACCCGGGACCTGCACCACGAGATCGAGCTGGTCGTCGCGATCGGCACGGGCGGCCGCGACATCGCCGCCGCCGACGCGGCGCGGCACATCTACGGCTACGCGGTCGGGCTCGACATGACGCGCCGCGACCTGCAGGGCGAAATGAAGAAGCAGGGCCGTCCCTGGTGCATCGGCAAGGGCTTCGACCAGTCGGCGCCGATCGGGCCGGTCACGCCGGCGGCCCGCTCGGGCGCGCTCACCCGCGGCGCGATCTCGCTCGGCGTCAACGGCACGTCGCGCCAGGCGAGCGACCTGTCGCTGATGATCTGGAGCGTCGACGAGATCATCGCGCACCTCTCGGCCGCCTGGGCGCTGGCGCCCGGCGACCTGATCATGACCGGCACGCCGGAAGGCGTCGCGGCGGTGGTCCGCGGCGACCGGCTGCACGGCGAGATCGCCGGCCTCGACGCGCTCGACGTCGTGGTGCGCTGAGGCGCAGCGTGCCCACGACGCTCGCCGAGCCGGCGCGGCGGATCCCGGTCCACGGCGAGTTCGACGTCGTCGTGCTCGGCGGCGGCCCGGCCGGCATCGCGGCCGCCGCCGCCGCCGCGCGCGACGGCGCGCGCACGCTGCTGGTCGAGCGCTACGGTTTCCTCGGCGGCATGGGCACCGCCGCGGGCGTCACCAACTTCTGCGGCCTGCACGCCAACGTGCACGGCGAGCATCGCCGCGTGGTGCACGGGATCGTCGACGAGCTGCTCGCGCGCATCGAGCATCTCGAGGGACTGAACGCGCCGCACCTGGTGTTCGGGCGCATCCACGCGCAGGCCTACGACATGCCGGCCTACAAGTGCGCCGCCGATGCGCTGCTCGCCGCCGCCGGCGCCCGGGTGCTGCACCATGCCTGGGGCGCGGGCGCGGTCCGCGGCGACGCCGGCGACCTCGACGCGCTGCTGGTCGAGACCAAGTCGGGACGGCGCGCGGTACGCGGACGGATCTTCGTCGACTGCTCCGGCGACGGCGACCTCGCGCACCATGCCGCCGTCCCGATGGCCTACGGCGACGACCGGGGCGGCGCGCTCTATCCCACGCTGATGTTCCGCGTCGGCGGCGTCGACCCGGCCCGCGCCGGCGACGCCTGGCGGACCATCCCGGCGCTGATGGAAGCGAGCGCCCGGGCCGGCGAGTTCGCGTTCCCGCGCCGCGGCGCGATCGTGCGCCCGCAGAAGAATCCGACCGAGTGGCGCGTCAACGTCACGCAGTTGCGCAACCCCGACGGCACGGCGGTCGACGGCACCGACGCCGACGCGCTGTCGGCCGCCGAGATCGAGGGGCGCCGCCAGGCGGTCGAGTACCTCGGCTTCCTGCGCGCGAAGGTGCCCGGGTTCGAGCGCTGCTACCTGCTCGACATCGCCCCGCAACTGGGCGTGCGCGAGACGCGGCGCCTGGCGGGCGAATACGCGCTGACCCGCGAGGACATCCTCGGCTGCGCCGACTTCGACGACGCGATCGGCGTCAACGGCTGGCCGCTCGAGATGCACCTGGCGGGCGACGTCCACTGGGAATGGCCGCCCGCGGGCTCGCGCGGCTACAACCAGCTGCCGTGGCGGATGCTGCTGCCCGCGCGCGGCGCGCCCGGCGTGCCCGGCGTGCCCGGCAACCTGCTGGTGGCCGGCCGCTGCGCGTCGATGACCCACGAGGGCCAGTCGGCGGCGCGGGTGAGCGGCGCCTGCTTCGTGATGGGCGAGGCGGCCGGCCATGCCGCGGCGATGTCGCTGGCGCGCAACACCGCGCCGCACGCCCTCGACCCCCGGGCGCTGCGCGCGAAGCTGGCGCGCGACGGCGTGTTCCTCGGCGACGCGCCCTGACCGCCGGACGACCGCCGCGCGCCTCCGTGCGGCGGCCTCCCGCACCCTTCGCGGGCGCCGACGGTATGCTTGCGCGCATGGTGTGCATGCAGCCCGCGTCCGTCTCGACCGACTGGGTGTTCGGCTACGGTTCGCTCGTCTGGAACCCCGAGATCGACTACGAGCGGGCCGAGGTCGCGCGCGTGCACGGCTACCACCGCTCGTTCTGCATCCGCTCCACGCGCTACCGCGGCACCCCGGCGCAGCCCGGGCTGGTGCTCGGGCTCGATCGGGGCGGCAGTTGCGTCGGCGTCGCCTACCGGCTCGCCCCGGCCACGCGCGCGGACGCGCTGCGCCACCTGTACGCGCGCGAGATCCCCGACTGGGAAGACCGGGTGTACCTGCCGGTGGTGATCGAGGCGCGCCTGCCCTGCGGCACGCGCATCGACGCGCTCACTTTCGCCGCCGACCGCGGCGGCCCGGCGTACCAGCGGCTCGACGACGACGCGATCCTCGCGCGGATCGGCGGCTGCGTGGGCCAGCGCGGCGCCAACCGCGACTACGCGATCAACACCTGGCGCGCCCTCGAGGCGCGCGGGGTGCGCGACGTCCGCCTCGAGCGCCTCGCCCGCCGCCTGATCCTGGCCCTCCGGCCCGAAGAAGAACGGCCGGAGGATGATCGGCCGGCGGGCGGCCGGCCGGAGAACGACCGGCCGGAGAATGACCGGTCGGAAGACGCCCGGGCCGGGAACGCCCGGATCGACCAGGCCGTCGCGGCCTGACCCGCCGGCGCGCCGGGCCGGCGCTCAGCCGGACGGCGCCCTGCCCGCGTGCAGCCGCGACCCGGCCGGCACGCCGGCCATCAGGAACTCCATCTGGTCGGCGAGGATGCGCCGGTTGCGCAGGATGAACGCCTCGTGCAGGCTCGGCACGTAGGGCACGTAGAGCAGCGGCATCCGCGCCTGCTCGGGCGTGCGGTTTCCCTTGCGCAGGTTGCAGGGCTTGCAGGCGCTGACCAGGTTGGTCCAGGTGTCGCGCCCGCCGCGACTCTGCGGCTGCACGTGCTCGGCGGTGAGGTCCGCCGCGCGATGCCGCGCGCCGCAGTACGCGCAGACGAAGCGGTCGCGCGCGAACAGCATCTCGCGATTGACCGCCGGGCTGTGCTCGAAGCGGGCCCGGCGCGAGGCGTCGCCGCGCACCGCGACGATCGAGCGCAGCGTGAGCGACGAGCGCTGGCCGGTGGCGCGGCAGATGCCGCCGCGCAGGGTGAACGCGTGCTCGCCCAGGTCCCAGGCGACCTGTCGCTTGTAGTAGTAGCCGACCGCTTCCTCGACGTCGATCCAGCGGCGCGGCGTGCCCCCCGCGTCCAGGGCGAGGATGCTCACCGACGAAGGCGTTGATCGCACACCCGACTCCCGAATCCACCCGGTTTGTGGTATGATTGCAACATCATCGCACAAGCGGTGATGTCCTCTCAAGAAAGGTGTCCCCATGTCAATCCGCGCGCTCCTGCGCGGAGGCAACGCAAGGCGCCTGATCGATTCGATCCTCCTTGCGTTCCCCCGCATCCGTTCCCGCGAGCAACGGGAGCAACTCCTCTTCGCCCTGCTGAAGGTCGCCGCCCCGATCGGGCTGGTCCTGGCGCTGCTGCTGGCGTCCGCGCCCGGACCCGGCGCCGCGCTCGTCGCCGGCCTGCCCTAGCCGGCCCGCCCCGGCGCCGTCCGCTGCGATAATCGGGGCGTCACGACGCAGGCCGCAGGAGCATCGACCATGGTTTCCCGAACGATCCTCGCGACGGCCGTGCTGGCCGGCAGCGCCTTGCTCGCCGGCTGCGCGGCGCCGTCGAAGTCCGGCCATGCCTATACCGCCAGCGAGGCGCGCCGGCCGATGCAGGTGCAGACCGGCGTGATCCAGGCGATCCGCGAGGTCCGCATGGAGGCCGACCGGCCGTCCGGCGCGGGCACCGGCGCCGGCGCCGTGGTCGGCGGCGTCGCCGGCTCGAACATCGGCAAGGGCCGGGGCTCGATCATCGGCTCGGTGCTCGGCGCGGTGGCCGGCGGCGTGCTCGGCAGCCATGCCGAGCAGTCGCTCAGCGACCGGCCGGCGCTCGAGATCACCGTGCGCACCGACGCCGGCCGCACCTTCGCCGTGGTCCAGGAAGCCGGCGGCGAGCGCTTCGAGCCCGGCCAGCAGGTGCGCATCCTCACCGATCCTTCCCGCGGCACGACGCGCATCTCCCGGTAGCGCCCGGCTTCGGGCGGACGGCCCGGAGCGGTCGCGCCGCGCGGACGCGAGGCCGCGTTCCGCCTGCGCTAACATCGCCTTCCCGCCTCACCTCCGGCACGACCACGCCATGATCGAAACCACCCTGGATCGCTTCAAGACCGACGTCATCGACGCGTCGATGCAGACCCCGGTGGTGCTCGACTTCTGGGCCCCGTGGTGCGGGCCGTGCAAGACGCTCGGCCCGATGCTCGAGAAGCTCGAGCAGGAATACGCCGGCCGGTTCCTGCTGGTGAAGGTCGACACCGACGCGCAGCCCGAGCTCGCCCAGCATTTCCGCATCCGCTCGATCCCGACGGTGTTCGGCATCGTCAACGGCCAGCCGGTGGATCAGTTCCAGGGCGCGCAGCCCGAGTCGCAGTTGCGCGCCTTCATCGACCGCCTGATGCCGAACCCCGGCGACGTCGAGCTCGAGCACGCGATGCAGGCGGCCGAGCGCGGCGACAACGCCGCCGCGGCCGACCACCTGCGCAAGGCGCTCGCCATCGATCCGGCCAACGACAGCGCGCGCCTGATGTACGCGCAGCTGCTGCTGCAGGACGCCGACGCCGGCGCCGCGCAGGCGCAGCTCGCGCACCTGTCGGCCGAGGCGCTGCAGGACCCGCAGGTGCAGGCGCTGGTCGAGCAGGTGCGGCAGCAGATCGCCGACGGCGTCGAGCCGCCGCCGCCGGCGCTGCTCGAGCGGATCGCCGCGCAGCCCGGCGACCTCCAGGCGCGGCTCGATCTGGCCCGGCACCACATGGCCCAGAAAGCGTGGGCGCCGGCGCTCGAGCAGTTGCTCGAGATCGTGCGCCGCGACCGCGCGTTCGGCGACGATGTCGGCCGCAAGACGATGATCGAGGTGTTCGGGCTCGCCGCGGCGCAGCCCGAGCTGGTCTCGGAATGGCGCCGACGGCTCAGCTCGCTGCTGTTCTGAACGGATGCGCGGGATGGGCGACTTCATCGAGCTCGAGGCCGCCGACGGCCACCGCCTGGCGGCCTGGCAGGCGCGGCCGGCCGGCGCGCCGCGCGGCGCGCTGGTGATCGCGCCCGAGATCTTCGGGATCAACTCGCACATCCGCGCGGTGGCCGACGGCTACGCGGCCGACGGCTACCTGGCGATCGCGCCGGCGCTGTTCGACCGCGTCCGGCGCGACTACGAGACCGGCTACGCGCCGGCGGACATCCAGGCCGGCCTCGACATCATGCGGCGCATCCCCTTCGACGACGCGCTGCAGGACGTCGCGGCGGCGATCGCCCGCGCCGGCTCCGGCGGCCGGGTGGCGATCGTCGGCTACTGCTGGGGCGGCACGGTGGCGTGGCTCGCCGCGGCGCGCCTGGCCGGGCTGGCCGCCGCGGTGCCCTATTACGGCGGCGGCATGCCGAACCACATGGACGAGACGCCGCGCTGCCCGATGCTGTGCCACTTCGGCGAGCAGGACAAGTCGCCCTCGCCGGAGCAGGCGCGCGCGCTGCTGGCGCGGCACCCCGAGGTCGCCGCGCACTTCTACCCGGCCGGGCACGGCTTCAACTGCGACCAGCGCGGCGCCTACGACGCCGGAGCGGCACAGCTGGCGCGCAGCCGCACCCTCGAGTTCCTCGCGCGGCACCTCGGCTGAACGCCGCGCCGGCCGGCGCCGGTCAGGACGCCCCGGCGGCCCGTTCCCGGTCGCGCAGCTCGGTCTTGAGCACCTTGCCGTAGTGGTTCTTCGGCAGCGCCTCGACGAAGCGATAGCGGCGCGGCCGCTTGAAGCGCGCGATGTGCGCCAGGCAATGCCCGTCGAGGTCCTCCTCGGCGACCGGCGCATGCGGCACCACGTAGGCGACGACGATCTCGCCCCATTCGGCGTCGGGCGCGCCGATGACGCTGACCTCCGCCACCGCCGGATGCCGCAGCAGCACCTCCTCGACCTCGCGCGGATAGATGTTGCTGCCGCCGCTGATGATCAGGTCCGTCCCGCGGTCGAGCAGGGTGAGGAAGCCGTCGGCGTCGAGCCGGCCGATGTCGCCGGTGCGCAGCCAGCCGTCGCGCAGCGCCTCGGTGCTGGCGTGCGGCTGGTTCCAGTAGCCCTTCATGACCACCTCGCCGCGCACGCAGACCTCGCCCGGCTCGCCCGCCGGCCGCACGCCGCCGTCCTCGGCTCGGATCGAGACCTGGACCATCGGCTGCGCATACCCGACCGAGGCGAGGCGCTCGCGATGCCGCGGGTGCGCGCGATCGGCGATCACGTGGCGCGGCAGCACCGTGATCGTCATCGGGCTCTCGCCCTGGCCGTAGATCTGGGCCAGGTGCGGGCCCAGCACCGCGCAGGCGTCCTCGATGTCGGCCAGGTACATCGGCCCGCCGCCGTAGACCACGGTGGCCAGCCCGGGCAGCGGCGCAGCCCCGGCGCGGGCCCAGTCGACCAGCCGCCGGACCATCGTGGGCGCGGCGAACAGCGACGCGTTGCCCCAGTGCGCCGCCAGCATCGCGATCTCCGCCCCGTCGAAGCCGCCCGACTCGGGCAGCACGTTGACGCCGCCGTTGAGCACGTAGGGGAGGTGGTACAGGCCGCTGCCGTGCGACAGCGGCGCCGGATGCAGCATCGCATCCCCGGGCGCCACCGGCTGCACCTCGGCGAGATAGGCGAGCGTCATCCAGCGCAGGTTGCGCGCCGACAGTCTCACCCCCTTGGGCCGGCCGGTGGTGCCGCTGGTGTAGAACAGCCAGGCGTCGTCGTCCTCGGTACGCTCGGCCGGCCCTGCCGCGGGCGCATCCGCGTCGTCCGGGGCGGCATCGAGGAACGGGAAGTGGTCGATCACCCGGCAGGCGCCGGGCAGGTGGCCGACCAGCTCGGCGGCATGGCTGGCATCGACGAAGCACAGCGTGGCCGCGCAGTCCGACAGGATGAACGCCGCCTCGCGACCATGCAGGCGGACGTTGATCGGCACCGCGACCATGCCGGCCCACCAGACGCCCCACAGCAGCCGCAGGTAGTCGGGCTGGTTGCCGAGGAAGAAGCCGATGCGGTCGCCCGGCACCAGGCCCTCCCGGTGCAGCCAGGCGGCCGTGTGCGCGGCGCCGGCGGCGAACTCGCGGTAGCTGCAGACCGCGCTCCGGCCGCGCGCGAGGGCGGGCCGCTCGCCGAAGACCGCGGCGCCGCGTTCGAGCCAGTGCGCAAGGTTCATCGTCTTCTCCCGTGCCGCCCGGTACCATTGATTCTGCCATGCACGAAACCATCGAACACATCACCCGCCGGCACGACGAACTGAGCGCCTGGCGGCGCGACTTCCACGCGCATCCCGAGCTCGGTTTCGAGGAAACGCGCACCGCCGCGCTGGTGGCCGAGCGGCTCGCCGCCTGGGGCATCGAGGTGCATCGCGACGTGGGCCGCACCGGCGTGGTCGGCGTGCTGCGCAACGGCGCCTCGGCGCGCACGATCGGGCTGCGCGCCGACATGGACGCGCTGCCGGTCCGCGAGGCCAACACCTTCGCGCACCGTTCGGTCCATGCCGGCCGCATGCATGCCTGCGGCCACGACGGCCACACCACGATGCTGCTCGGCGCCGCGCGCCATCTCGCCGAGACGCGCCGCTTCGACGGCACGGTCCATTTCATCTTCCAGCCGGCCGAGGAAGGGCTGGGCGGCGCGAAGGCGATGATCGACGACGGCCTGTTCCGCCGGTTTCCCTGCGAAGCGATCTTCGGGATGCACAACCGCCCCCGGCTCGCGGTCGGGCGCTTCGCGGTGCGGGCCGGCCCGATGATGGCCGGCGGCGCGTTCTTCGACATCGACGTGACCGGCGTCGGCAGCCACGGCGCGCGGCCCGAGACGGGGATCGATCCGGTGATGGTCGCGGTGCACATCGCCGCGACGCTGCAGACGATCGTCTCGCGAAACGTGCCTCCGGTGGAGACCGCCGTGCTGTCGGTCACCCAGATCCACGCCGGCGACGCCTACAACGTCATCCCGCAGACCGCGCGGCTGTCGGGCACCGTGCGCGCGTTCTCGGACGACGTCATGAAGCTGATCGGGCGCAACCTGGCGCGGGTCGCCGAGGGCGTCGCCCAGGCGATGGGCGCGCGCGTCGAGGTCGACTTCCGCGTGAACTTCCCGCCGACGATCAACGACCCGGCGCAGGCGGCGTTCGCCGCCTCGGTCTGCACCGAGCTGGTGGGCACCGGGCAGGTGCTGCGCGACCCGCCGCTGATCATGGCGTCCGAGGACTTCTCGTTCATGCTGAACGAAGTGCCCGGCTGCTACATCAACATCGGCAACGGGGATGCCGAAGGCGCCTGCGAGGTGCACAATCCCGCCTACGATTTCAACGACGCGGCGCTGCCGCTGGGCGCCGCGTTTTTCGTGCGCGCCGTCGAACGCAAGCTGGCCGCCGCCTGACGTGAAGCCCGTTCCCGTGCCTGCCTGTCTTCCGCCTCTCCGGACCGCGCCGGCGCGGCGTCCTGATCGTCCCGCCCAGGCGCTCCCATCGCCGGCCGACGCCCCGGCCGTCCGGGCGGCCCTCCGCGACACCAGCGTTCCACTTTTCCCGGCCGATCTCCATGCCCGATTCGCCCGCTGACGCCGAGCACCCCGTCGCCGCATCCCGCCGACGGCCGCTGCTGCGGCGCCCCTGGTTCTGGCTGCTGGCGCTCGCCGTGGCGGCCGGCGCCTATGCGTCGTACGAGCTCGCGCAGCGGCGCGCGGCGCGCGGGCCGGACCCGGCGGTTGCGGCCTCCGGCCCGCAGACGGCCGGCGCGACCGCGCGCAGCGCCGCGACGGCGGCCGCGCCGGCCGCGCAGGCGGGCGGCGGAACCGGCGCGGCGGGCCGCCCCGGACCGGGTGGACC
>JBDHRX010000179.1:0-4230 GCA_039807785.1 Burkholderiaceae bacterium | reverse complement strand
CGCCTGCGCCGCCGCCAGCAGGCGGATCAGCGGATTGAGCAGATAGCGTCCGGCAGCCAGCAGCGAAACGATCGCCTCCGCGCGCGACTCGGCGTCGCCCGAGGCGGCCCAGCCGATGCCGTCGAGCAGGCCGGTGCGCAACGCCAGGCCGTCGTTGATGCAGGCCAGCGCGGTCCGGTCGGCACCGACCGGCAATGCCAGCTGCGCCGGCCACGCGCCCTGCACCGCGATCCCGCGGCGCTCGAACGCGCCGATGACGAACTCGAGCCAGCCGCGGTCGATGGCGGCCACCAGCCGGCCCCCCTCGCCGCCGATGCGCGGGCCGATCGCATAGGCGCAGGTTTGCGGATCCTGGAGCAGCAGTTCCTCGACCACGTTGGGCAGCGCCTGCTGCAGCCGCGCGCCCGAGAGCGCCGGCACGGCGACCTGCAGCAGGTTGACGTCCCGGGCGTCGAAGATCAGCGTCGCGGTCTTCAGTGCCGGCAATGCATCGAGGCTCACGCGCACGTAGCGGGCGGTGCTCGCGCTGCCGAACACGGTGACCGGCACGCCGCCGGGGTTCGCGGCACCCCCGACCTTGTCCGATACGGCGACCGGCAGCATGGCCAGCAGCGCCGGCTCGGTGGCGAACGCGCGCTCGCCGATCGCGCGCGGCGGCACCCAGACGATCGCCTGGCCCTTCCTCAGTACCTGTGCTGCCATACGAGTTCCACGCGGCTGGCGCCGCGATAGAGGAGCGCTTCGCTCTGCGATTCGACCCGCCCGAAGCGTACCATCCCCCTCACCAGGAAGAAGTCCGAGCCGACGGACAGCAGGTTGGCGGGCAGCACCGGCGCGCCGTCGAAGCGCGAGCGGGCGACGTCCAGGCTCGCGAAGAAGGTGCGCTGGCGGACGCCTTCGACGAAACGACGCGCCGACTGGAGGTCGATCTCGGCCACTTCGGCGGCCAGCACCTCCGGCGACGCGGTGTTGATGTTGACCCGGGTACTCTCGTTGACGACCTCGGCGTTGCCGACGCGCACCCGCTTGGGCAGGAACACGACGAACGGCTCGAGCGCGGTGATCGTCGCCTCGTCGAAGCCGGGCACGGTGCGCAGGTCCGCCAGCTTGAGCAGCGGCAGCGCGGTGGCCGGCGGGCGCCGGCCCTCCACCAGCGGCGGATAGGCCCGCTGCAGCCGCGCCTGGAGCAGCCCCGCGAGACTCTCCGGGCGCCCGACGATCGCCAGCAGCCGCTCGAACGCCTCGCGATGCACGGCCGACGGCAAGCCGTCGACGACCAGGTTGTTGAGGTTCATGCGCGCCTGGGCGTCGGACATCTGCCCGGCCATCCGCGCCTTGCTGTCCGAGTCGGTCAGGCGCGCGCCGCCGGTCACCGTCTCGTCGAGCACCGTCTCGGCCACCGGCGTCGCCCAGACCTCGCCGAGATGGTCCACGCTCCCGGTGCTCGCGCGATCGACCCGCAGCACCACCGATGCCCAGTCGAGCACCGCGGTCTCGATCCAGCGCATCTGCGCCAGCGCGAGCCGGTTCTCGACCGAGCGCACGGTGACGTGCTCGCGCCAGAACAGTCCGCTCACCACCAGCGTAGCCAGCGTGATCACCAGCAGCACGCTCACGATCGCCACCCCGGCCTGCGAAGCGCGCGTTCCGGGCGGCTCGGCACGGATGCGCATGCTCAGTCCGAGATCGCGAAGACGCGCACGATGCGCTCGCCGCGGCGCACCAGCGTGAGCTCGATGCCGGTCACCTGCGGCAGCACGGGAACCGCCACCGCGGCCTGCGCCGACGCGGCCGAGGCCAGCTGGGCGGCGGTCAGCAACGGCGCGAGCGCGGTCGCGGGCAGCCAGCCGCGCCCCTCGAGCCAGCCGCGGAACTCGATCGCCTGGACGTCGCGCACCAGCGGCTGCCAGGTGAACGGCGTGTCGGGCACCTTCTGCGCGCCGTCCGGCGACGGCGCCGCCCACAGGCTGAAGCCGCGCTCGAAGATGCCGTCGCGCAACCGGTAGATCACGCGCTGCACCTGCACCGCATCCGAACCGCGCGTCTCGCGCAGCAGCCCGAGCGCCGGCGGCCCGGCGCCGGCGGCGACCGAGAACGTGACCGGAGGCTCCGCGAGGCCGAGCAGGCGGATCGGCCAGGAACGGCGCAGGTCCTCCTCCATCTGGGTGGTCGCGACCGTGAGCGCGCGCAACTCGTCGGACGCGGCGACGATCCGGTCGCGCCCGCTCAGGACCGAATCCATCCCGCGCCAGGTGAGCACCGCCAGCACCGACAGCAAGGCCACCGCCACCAGCAGCTCGAGCAGCGTGAACCCGCGCCACGCGCGCCGCCCGCTCACGGCAGCCTCGTCGAGAACCCGACGAGACGCGCCAGCCGGAACGTGCCGGCCTCGTCGAAGACGCTGACCTCGACCCGCCGGAACAGCGGATTGGGCGTCTGGATGACGTCCTCCCGGCACAGCATCACCACGTTCGCCTGGCTGCAGTCGTACTGGCGCCGGCCGGCATTCGGCCACTCGCGCGCGACGCGGATCTGCGCCAGGCGGTTCTCGGCGCTCCATTGCGCGAGCGTGCGGGCGCGCAGGTCGGCTCCGTTCACCGCCAGCGATGCCGTCGCCCGGATCGCAGCCATCAGCGCGACTGCGGCGATCGTCATCGCGATCAACACCTCGACCAGCGTGAAGCCGCGCCGCGCGCGGCGCGTGCGCCCGGATGGCCTGCGACGCATCATCGGACCTCGAACGCGCCCAGACCGTTGGCGACGATCGACGCGCGCGACTCGCCGCGGCTCAGGTGCAGCACGAACGGGGTGTCGACCTGGTCGCGCCCGAACTCGACCTCGCGCCGGCCGTCGGCGCGCTCGACGCGCAGCCGCGTCGGCTGCTCCCAGCCGCGCTCGCGCAGGTCTCGATCGTCGAGGACGGGCTGCCACCGGCGCTCGCGCCAGACGAAGAAGCCGTAGCGCTCGTCGTCCGAGTCGAAGCGGATCGGCGCGCCGCGCACCTGCGCTTCCTCGCGCGCCAGCGCCAGCAGCTGGGCCAGGCGCTCGGCCTCGAAGCGCAGGCTGCGGTCGAAGCCGCCGAGCGACAGCGACACGATGCCGATCAGCACGCCGGCGATGACCATCGCCACGAGCAGTTCGAGCAGCGTGAAGCCCGCCTCGCACGGCCGGGCATCGGTCGCCGGCCGGTGCACGCGCCGCCCTCCTCCGGGATGTCCGCGAATGCGCCCGGCTACCGGTTCAGCGACCAGTTGCCGATGTCGGCGGCGACGCCTTCTCCGCCCGGCTGCCCGTCCGCGCCCAGGCTGAACACGTCGATCTCGCCCCTGACGCCGGGATTCAGGTACTGGTACGGCCGACCCCAGGGATCGACCGGCGCCTGCTTCAGGTAGGCCTTCCAGTTCGGCGGCGCGGGCTCGACGGTCGGGCGCTGCGCGAGCGCCGCCAGTCCCTGGTCGGTGGTCGGATAGCGCTGGTTGTCGAGGCGGTACAGATCGAGCGCCTGGAGGACCTGCGCGATCTCGGTCTGCGCCGCCTTGACCCGCGCTTCGTCGGGCTTGCTCATGATGCGCGGCACCGCGATCGCGGCCAGCACGCCGAGGATCACGATCACGACCATGATCTCGATCAGCGTGAACCCCCGCGCGCGCGCTCGCAGCCTCCGATCGGCCGACGGACGGTGCATCGATGCTCCAGGGAAGTGCTGTGACGACTCGGGCTATGATACCAGTCGATCTCCGCACCCCCGCCGCACTCCGAGATGCGCTTCAAACGAACGGTCGCTGCGCGCCGATGGGCGCCGATGGCGGTCATGCTGGCCATGGCTGCCCTGCTGTGCGCCACGCTGGCCTACTGGGTCCTGCAATGGCTGGCGCCGGCCGTGCCGGTCGCCCCCGCCGGCTCCCTGGCCGACCAGCGCGACGCCCCCGATCTGGTCGCGGCCGTCAGGCTGTTCGGTATGCCGGTCGGCGCTCGCGGAGCGGCGCCGGCGCAGGCCGTCACCAACATCCAGGTGCTCGGCGTCGCCGCCAGCGCGCAGCGTGCCAGCGCGGTCCTCGCGGTCGACGGCAGGCCCCCCCGGGCGTTCGCGGTCGGCGACGCGGTCGGCACGGACGGCACGCTGGTCGCGGTACGCGCCGACGCGGCCGTCATCGAGCGCAACGGCGTGCGCGTCGAGCTGGCGGCGCCGCAGCGCCCGTCGGTGGCGACGCTCTGGAGCGGCCCCGCCCG
>JBDHRX010000038.1:0-25575 GCA_039807785.1 Burkholderiaceae bacterium | reverse complement strand
CCGCCGGCCGCGCCCGCGGAGCCGGCCGCGCCCTGACCGCGCGGCCGGAACGGTCCGGATCGCCGGACGCTCCGGGCCGTCCCGCCGGCGCCGGGCCGGCTCGCCGGTCGATTTCCTCCGCGCCGGCCTGCTCCGGGCCGGCTCTTGGTTCTCCTTCCCCCACCGATCCCGCCACCGATGAGCCTGCTCCAGCCGGTACGCCGCCTCGCCTGCGGGCGATTCCTGCTGCCGCTCGGGCGGCCGCTGCTGATGGGCGTGGTCAACGTGACGCCCGACTCGTTTTCGGACGGCGGCCGCCACGCGAGCGTCGATGCCGCGATCGCGCATGCGCGCCGGCTGATCGCCGACGGCGCCGACCTGATCGACATCGGCGGCGAGTCGACGCGCCCCGGCGCGGCGCCGGTCACGCCCGACGAGGAGATCGCGAGGGTGGTGCCGGTGCTCGACGCGCTGCACGACTGCGACATCCCGCTGTCGGTCGATACGCGCCATCCGGCCACGATGCGCTTGGCGATCACTCATGGCGCCGACATGATCAACGACGTCGCCGCGCTGCGCGCCGACGGGGCGATCGAGGCGGTGCGCGATGCCGGCTGCGCCGTGTGCCTGATGCACATGCAGGGCCAGCCCGCGACGATGCAGCAGGCCCCGGCCTACGACGAAGTGGTCTCGGAGGTGGAGCAGTTCCTGTACGCGCGGATCGCGGCGCTGGAGGCTGCGGGCGTGGCGCGTGACCGGATCGTGATCGACCCGGGCATCGGCTTCGGCAAGACGGTGGCGCACAACCTGCAGCTGCTGGGCGCGCTCGACGAGCTGGTCGCGGCCGGGCAGCCGGTGCTGGTGGGCGTCTCGCGCAAGTCGATGATCGGGCACCTGACCGGCCGGCCGGCCGGTGAACGCCTCGCGGGGAGCCTGGCCGCCATGCTGGCCGCGGCGGCGCGCGGGGCGGCGATCCTGCGGGTGCACGACGTTGCGGAAAGCCGCGACGCGCTGCGCGTCTGGCAGGCGATCGAGGATGCGCAGTAGGAGGGCGAGACGATGGGACGCAGGTACTTCGGCACGGATGGGGTGCGTGGGCGGGTCGGTGAGGCGCCGATCACCGCCGAATTCGTGCTGCGCCTCGGTTACGCGGCGGGCAAGGTCCTGGCCGGATCGGCGGCGTCGCACGCGGTCGGGGGCATCGGCGGCGCGGCCGCCACCGGCCGGCCGGCGGTCATCGTCGGCAAGGACACGCGCGTGTCGGGCTACATGCTCGAGGCGGCGCTGCAGGCGGGTTTCTCGGCGGCCGGGGTCGACGTGCTGCTGTCGGGGCCGCTGCCGACGCCCGGGGTGGCCTACCTGACGCGCGCGCTGCGCCTGTCGGCCGGCGTGGTCATCAGCGCCTCGCACAACCCCTACGAGGACAACGGCATCAAGTTCTTCTCGGCCGACGGGAACAAGCTGCCCGACGCGGTGGAGGCCGCGATCGAGGCGGCGCTGGACCAGCCGGTCGGCTGCGTGGCGTCGAGCCGGCTGGGCCGCGCGCGCCGCATCGACGACGCCGCGGGGCGGTACATCGAGTTCTGCAAGAGCAGCTTCCCCGGCGCCCTCGACCTGCGCGGCATGCGCCTGGTGGTCGATTGCGCGAACGGTGCCGGCTACCACACCGCGCCGCACGTGTTCCACGAGCTGGGCGCCGACATCGTGCCGATCGGCGTCGCGCCCAACGGCCTGAACATCAACGACGGCTGCGGCGCCACCGACACCGAGGCCCTGCGGCGCGCGGTGCTCGAACACCAGGCCGACCTCGGCATCGCGGTCGACGGCGACGCCGACCGGCTGATGATGGTCGACGCGTCGGGCCGGCTCTACGACGGCGACGAGCTGCTCTACGTGATCGTGCGCGACCGCCGCGAGCGCGAGGCGGTCCCCGGGGCGGTCGGCACGCTGATGTCCAACTTCGGGCTCGAGCAGGCATTCGGCCGCATGGGGGTGCAGTTCGAGCGCGCCAAGGTCGGCGATCGCTACGTGCTGGAGATGCTGCAGCAGAAGGGCTGGCGCTACGGAGGCGAGAACTCCGGGCACCTGCTCTGCCTCGATTGCCACACCACCGGCGACGGCACGATCAGCGCGCTGCAGGTGCTGACCGCGATCCGCCGCAGCGGCGCGACGCTGGCCGAGCTGTGCACCGACCTGCGGATGTTCCCGCAGACGCTGGTCAACGTCCGCATCGAGAAGGGCTTCGACTGGCAGGGCAGCGCCGCTCTCGCGCATGCCCGCGCCGAAGTCGAGCGCGAGCTCGGCAGCGACGGGCGGATCCTGATCCGGCCCTCCGGCACCGAGCCGCTGCTGCGCCTGATGGTCGAGGCGCGCGAGGCCGCGGTGGCCGAGCAGATGGCCCGGCGCCTCGCCGACGCGCTGGGCGCGGCGCGCTGAATCCGCGCGGCGGACGACGCTCCGCGGTCCGCACGGGCCGCGGAAGTGCGCTACAATCCCGCTCCTCCGGGGCGTAGCTCAGCCTGGTAGAGTGCTTGCTTTGGGAGCAAGATGTCGGAGGTTCGAATCCTCTCGCCCCGACCATCGCGCGCTTCCGATGTCACCTGCATCCGATCCGGCATCGAGCGCGCCTTCGGCCCCGACGGAATTCTGCCCGTAGCTCAGTTGGATAGAGCATCAGCCTTCTAAGCTGAGGGTCACAGGTTCGAATCCTGTCGGGCAGGCCAGATGTCCAATGGTGGCTGTAGCTCAGGGGTAGAGTCCCGGATTGTGATTCCGGTTGTCGTGGGTTCGAATCCCATCAGCCACCCCACCTATTCCTCGATCGCCCGGGTGACCCTGGGCGCCCGTCCCGGACGGATCTCCTAGCTTCCGGTCCGGCGCGATCTCCCCTTTCAGTCCCGCGTGACGCGGGTTTCCCGGCTTGGCGCCGCTCGCGCGCTCGAGCCCGCTTGACGCTCGGCTGTTGCCCGATTAATCTACCTAACGCTTGTTAGAATTCGTCCGGAGTTTCGTGGATACTGCTGATCGTCGCTATCGCTGGTTGCTGTCGCCGCTGGAGATCGGCGGCATGGCGATCGCCAACCGCATCATGATGCCGGCGATGCACCTGAACTATCACCGGGACGGGTGCTTCGGCGACGACCGGCTGGTCGCGTTCTATCGCGAGCGCGCGCGGGGCCGGGCCGGCCTGATCTCGATCGGTGGTTTCGCCGTCGATCCGGCCGGCGCGGGCGTCTTCAAGAGCCTGCTGCTCGGGTTGTGGGGCGACGAGTTCATCCCCGATCTCAGGCGGCTCATCGAGGCGATGCATGCCGCCAACCCCGAGGTCAAGGTCGCGTGCCAGCTCTATCACACGGGCCGGGTTTCGCCGTCGCGACTGACCGGGCTGCAACCGGTCGCCGTCTCCGCGATCCCGTCGCGGTTCAATCCCGAGCCGCTGCACGTGCTGGCCACCGAAGAGGTGGCGGCGCTGGAGCGGAAATACGTCGCGGCGGCGATCCGGGCCCGCGAGGCCGGGTTCGATTGCATCGATGTCTTCTGCGGCGTCGGTCACCTGATCGCGCAGTTCCTGTCGCCGGTGACGAACGCACGGACGGACCGGTACGGCGGCTCGCTCGAGAACCGTGCCCGCTTCGCGACCAACATCGTCTCCGCGATTCGCGCTGCGCTCCCCGGCGTTCCGGTGCTCGTGCGCCTGGCCGGACACGATCTGCTTCCCGGGGGGAATACGCATCACGACGTCGCCCGCGTGGCGCGCCTGCTCGAGGCAGCCGGGGCCGACGCGTTCAACGTCACCGGCGGCTGGCACGAGTCGCGCGTTCCGCAGATCACGGGAGAGGTGCCGACGGGCGCATACGCCTGGCTCGCGGAGACGATCCGGGCCGCGGTCGGGGTCCCGGTGGCGGCCTCGAATCGCATCAACGATCCGGACGTCGCCGAGCGGATCCTGCGCGAGAATCGCGCCGACTTCGTCTCGATGGGCCGGCCGCTGCTGGCCGACCCGCACCTGCCGAGAAAGCTGATCGAGGGCGAGCCCGGGCAGATCAACCACTGCATCGCGTGCAACGTCTGTCTCGACAGCGCCTGGAGCGGGCCGGCGCGCTGCCTGGTCAATCCGGCCGCGGGCCGCGAGGCCGAGATCGTCGCCGCGCCGGCGACCGCCCGGAGGCGCGTCCTGGTGGTGGGCGGCGGCCCGGCGGGAATGATGGCCGCGAAAGTCGCCGCCGCGCGCGGCCACGCGGTCGCGTTGTGGGAGAAGGCGCGGCGCCTCGGCGGGGTCGCGGCGATCGGCGACGTCGCGCCCGGCAAGCGCGAGTATCGCTGGGTCTACGAGGACCTGGCGCGCCAGGTGAGCCTCGACCCGGGCATCGATGTGCAACTCGGGCGAGAAGCGACGCTGGAGTCGGTGCGGGCGGCACGGCCCGAAGTCCTGATCGTCGCCACCGGCGGCAACCCGGTCTATCCGGACCTGCCCATCCCGGAGGGCGCGAAGATCGAGGTCGTGCATGCGCACGACGTGCTCGCGGGCGCGATCGACCGCGTCGGCCGCAACGTCGTCGTGCTCGGCGGCGGGCCGACCGCCTGCGAGACGGCGCTTCACATCAGGGAGCAGGGCGGCCTCGACGGCGAAACGGTCAAGTTCCTGCTGGTGCACGGGCTGGTGGACGTCGACGAGCTGCGCCGGATGGCGAAGACCGGGGTCGGTTCGCGCGACGTGAGCGTCGTGCAGCGATCGGAGCGCTTCGCCAAGGACCTGAACAAGTCGATCCGCTGGACCCTGCTCGAGAGCATGGAGTCGGCCGGCGTGCGCCTGTTCGCGCGCAACACGATCCGGTCGATCGAGGTCGATGCGGTCGTGCTCGTGGACGCCGACGGACGGGAGACGCGGATTCCCTGCGACACGATCGTCCTCGCGGTCGGCGTCTCGGCCGAGAACCGCCTCCACGCGGCGGTACGGGCCGGCATGCGCGAGCTGCCCGTTTTTCTCATCGGGGATGCGGCATCACCCCGCCAGGCGACAGAAGCGTTGCTGGAAGGATGGCAGGTGGCGAACTCGCTCTAGCCCCAGCACGTTCCCTTCAGTTCCCATCGAGAGGATCGCAAGGAGGAAGACATGGACCATGGGCATGCAAAAAGGGTCTCCCGCTGGACGACGCCGCTGGCGGCGTTCGCGATGATCGCCGCGACCTGCGTCGGCGCGTCGGCGCAGGCGCAGCCGGCGGAGATCCGGATCGGTTTCGTCAATCCGGGCACCGGCGTGTTCAGTGCGCTCGGCAAGGCGGCGCGCAAGGGCATGGATCTCGCGTTCGCGAACGCCGCGGAGAATCCCGCGCTCAAGGGCATCCGCTTCGTCATCGAGGAACGCGACTCGGCCGCGAAGGCCTCGGATGCGATCCGCTACGCCCGTGAAATGATCCAGCGCGGGAACGTGGATGTCCTGATGGGCGGGCTGTCGAGCGCCGAGTGCCTGGCCCTGCAGAAGCTCGCGCTCGAGGTCAAGCTGGCGTACCTGCCGACCAGCGGATGCTGGACGGACGAGTTCTCGAGCCCCGCCAACGTCAACAAGTACGCGTTCCGCGTGACGCCGAACAACCTGCAGCGCAGCTACGCCTTCGCCGACTGGCTGGTGAAGAACAGCGGCAGGAACTGGTATGTCATCTATTCGGACTACGCCTACGGCCAGTCGGGCCTGAAGGCCTTCCAGGAGGCGATCACGGCCGCGGGCGGCAAGGTGAGCGGGTCGATCGGGATTCCTTTCGGCGCCACGGACATGGCGTCGTACATCAGCAAGGTCGACCGCTCGGCCGATGGCCTGTACTTCGTGCTCGCGGGGCGCGACGCGATCCTCGCGATGCAGGAGGTCGCTTCGCAGGGGCTGGCCGGAAAGATGAAGCTCGCGGGGATGCAGTCGCTGATCATGCCCGAGAACTTCCCCCAGATCCCGGCGGCGGCCGAGGGCCTGTCGTTCATCGGCACCTACCCGCGCGACGCCACCGGGGTGCTGGATACGCGCGAGAACCGGGCGTTTCGCACGGCGTTCTCGACCAGGTATCCCGGCGAGCCGGTCGGCCTGAATGCGTTCGAGGCCTACCAGGCGACGAACGTCCTGCTCGCGGCGATCCAGCGTTCGGGCTTCAAGGGACGCAAGGACACCGACAAGCTCGTCGCGGCGCTCTCCGGGCTGAAGACCGACGCGAGCCAGGAGTTCCCGGCCGGCCCGGTGACGGTGCGGGCATCCGACCACCAGGGCGTCGCGCCGCTGTACATCGCCGTGGTCAAGGGCGGCAAGGAGCAGGTGATCCACGCGATCCCGGCCGCCGAGGTCGATCGGATCAAGTAGGCCCGGCGACGTGGTGGAGAGGTCCGGCGACGTGGTCGAGCTCGAGACGATCGGCGTCAGCCGGAGCTTCGGCGGCCTGCGGGCGGTCGACGGCGTGAGCCTCAGGGTGCGCCGCGGCGAGCTGCGCGCCCTGATCGGCCCGAACGGGGCGGGCAAGAGCACGCTGCTCAACCTCCTGGCCGGGACGCTGGCGCCGAGCGCGGGATCGATCCGGCTCGGCGCGCGCGACATCACGCGCGCTTCGGTGCACGAAAGGGCGATGCTCGGCCTGGGGCGCTCGTTCCAGGTCGTGACGCTGTTCGAGGGGCTGACCTGCCGGCAGGTGCTGGAGCTGGCGATGCAGCGCGACCTGCCGATGCGCCACTGGGCGTCGCGCCCGGGTGCCGCGGCGATCCGGCGCCGGGCCGACGAAGCGCTCGAGCGCGCGGGCCTGGCGTCGATCGCGGACGAGGAATCGACGCGCATCTCGCACGGGCTCCAGAAGCGGCTCGAGATCGCGCTGGCGCTGGCCAATGCGCCGACCGTGCTGCTGCTCGACGAGCCGATGGCCGGAATGAGCGCGGACGAGCGCCTGGCTCTGAGCGAGACGCTGCGCCAGGTGTCGGCCCGGAGCACGGTCGTCTTCGTCGAGCACGATATCGAGATCGTGATGAGCCTGGCGCAGCGCGTCACCGTGCTGCACAACGGCGCCATCGTCTGCGAAGGAACGCCCGACGAAGTGCGCAGCGACCCGGTGGCCCAGGAAGTCTACCTGCGGGGCGGGCATTGATGCTCGAGATCGAAGGCGTCGACGCCGGGTACGGCAACGTTCGCATCCTGCGCGGGGTCACGCTGCGCGTGGGCGCCGGGGAGATCGTCGGCCTGGTCGGCCGCAACGGCGTCGGAAAGAGCACGATGCTGCGCACGGTCATGGGGCTCGCGCGCCGCATGGCGGGCCGCATTCGCGCGAACGGAAGCTTGCTCGAGGATGCGGACCCGTCGCGGATGGCCTCCCTCGGCATCGGGTACGTCGCGCAGCATCGCGAGGTCTGTCCGGAGCTGACGGTCGACGAGAACCTGAAGGTGCCGCTGTTCGCCGCGCGCCAGCCGCTGCAGCGACTCGCGCCGATCTACGCGCGCTTTCCGCGCCTGCGGGAGCGGGCGCGCCAGCGCGCCGGTTCGCTGAGCGGGGGCGAGCGCAAGCTCCTGGCCTTCGCGCGCGTGATGCTGCTCGAGCCGCGCCTGTACCTGATCGACGAGCCGACCGAGGGCCTGATGCCGTCGGCGGTGAGCGAGATCGGCGCGCTCGTCGGCGAGATGCGCCGCGCCGGCGCGGCGGTGCTGCTGGTCGAGCAGGACCTCGGCCTGATCCGCACGCTGTGCGACCGCGTCTACTGGATGAACGTCGGGCGCGTCGAGGCCTGCACCGGCACCTTCGACGCCGCGAAGGCGGAGCACTACCTGGGGGTCAAGTAGATGGAGCAGATCGCCGCGCAACTGGCCAACGGGCTCGTCGTCGGGACCACGATCGCGCTGACGGCGCTCGGGCTCACGCTGGTGTTCGGGATCCTGCACATCGTGAACCTCAGCCATGGCGAGTTCTACATGATGGGGGCGTACTTCACCTGGGCCGTGCATTCGGTCCTCGGGAACTTCTGGGCGAGCGCCGCCCTGGCGGCGGTGGCGACGGGGGTGCTGGGCGGAGCGATGCTGCTCGCGTTCGCGGGGCGCCTCGCCGGTGCCAGTCCGTTGCGATGGGCGCTGCTGACGCTCGGCTTCGGCTACGTGCTGCGGGAGCTCGCGCAGCTCGTCTTCGGGGCCGATTTCAAGCTCGTCGGGCTGCCGCTGGAGGGAACGGTCCCCTATTTCGGCGGGCTCTACAGGGTGGTCGTGATGCTCGCGAGCATCGCCATGATCGTCGCGCTCGCGCTGTTCCTGGCGCGCACCCGGTACGGCGTGCTGATCCGCGCCATCGCCAGCAACCGCGAAGCGGCCGCGGTCGCCGGCGTCTCGGCGCACCGCGTCCATGCATGGATCGCGTTCATCAGCGCGGCGCTCGCCGGGGCGGCGGGCGCGTTCATGCTGCCGATCACGAGCGCGTATCCGACGATGGGGCTCGAGATCCTGATCATGGCCTTCGTCGTCGTCGTGGTCGGGGGGATGGGCAACATCCGCGGCGCGCTCGTGGCAAGCCTGGTCGCCGGCCTGCTGCAGTCGACGCTGATCCTCGTCATGAAGCCCAGCTTCGCGACCATCGTCGTCCTCTGCGGATTCATGCTGGTGCTGGTGCTGCGCCGCGAGGGGGTGCGCCCCGCATGGTGAGCCCCGCACGCCAGGCGCTGTTCGCCTTCGTGGCGCTGGGGGCGGCCGCGGTCGCGCCGTTCTGGCTGCCCCCGTACTTCGTCTATCTGCTCACCGAGCTGGTGATCTGGGGGCTGGTGGCGATCTCGCTCGATCTGCTGATCGGCTATGCGGGCCTGCCGAGCTTCGGCCACGCCGTGTTCTTCGGCGTGCCGGCGTATGCGTTCGGCATCGCGGCGGTGCGAAGCGAGTCGCTCGCGCTCGCGTTCGCGTCGGCGCTCGTCGCCATCGTCGCGGTTTCGGTCCTGGTCGGCTATCTGGCCACCCGGACCGGCGGCGTCGGGTACATCATCGTCACGCTGCTGTGCTCCTTCGCCTTCTTCATCGGCGCGTTCTCCTGGACCGCGCTCACCGGCGGCGAGAACGGGCTCTACGTCCCCGCCGAAATGTCGATGGCCGCGCTGTCGCCGCATGCGCGCTACCTGGTCGTGCTCGGCATCGGGGCGCTGGTCGGCGGTTTCGCCTGGTGGCTCACGAAATCGCCCTATGGCCTGGTGCTGCTGGGCATCAAGGCGAACGAGCGCAGGATGCAGGCGATGGGCTACCGGACACAGAAATACAAGTTCCAGATCACCGTCCTCTCCGGCATCATCGCGGGGATCGCCGGCGTGCTGTACGCGCTCGTCATCCGCACGCTGTCGGCCGACCTGGTCGGTCCCGAGCTCTCGACCGAGGCGGTCATCTGGGTCCTGCTGGGCGGCGTGCAGACGCTGGTCGGGCCGGTGCTCGGGGCGGCGCTGTTCATTTCACTGAAGCAGATCCTCAACAACATTCCGGCGTATCCGATCCTGCTGGGCCTGCTGTTCGTCGCCGTCGTCGCCTGGGCGCCGTCCGGGTTGGTCAAGCTGCGGTTCCCGCGCCTGCGCACACCACGCATCGATGAACGAACGCAAGACTGAAGTCGACGAGAGCACGCTGTCGGCGGCGGCGCTGAGAAAGCGCGAGGAGATCAAGACGGCGGCCAAGCACCTGTTCGCGGAACAGGGGTTCGCCGCCACGACGATCCGCCAGATCGCCGGCCGGGCGAACCTCGAGGGCGGCTCGCTCTACTACCATTTCCCCGACAAGCTCGCGATCCTCTACGCGATCCTCGACGAGGGGAACCGCGAGCTCCTCGACATGGCGGACCGGGTGCTGCACGAAGGGGACGCCTCGGTGCCCGAGCGGCTGCGCGAGCTGATCCTCGGCCACGTCCGGATCCTCGCCAAGGACACGGCGCGCTTCATAGTGGTGGTGCGCGAGCTCAGCGAGCTCAGCGGCGAGCGCCGCACGGCGATCATGGCGCAGCGCAAGCGGTACGAGCGGGCCGTGCAGGAGCTGCTCGCGCGCGGCATCCGCGACGGAACGCTGCGCCAGTGCGACGTGAAGGTGATCGGCTTCGGCCTGATCGCGCTGCTCAACGGCGTCGCCTTCTGGTTCCGGCCGCAAGGACGCGCGAGCATCGAGGAGATCGGCGGCGAGTACGCGCGGGCGTTCCTGGAGGGACTGCGGGCATGAGACCCGACCACGGGGTCCTCACGATCCGCAGCGCGCTGGCCCGTTCCTGCAAGTGGTTCGCGGGCAACACGGCCCTGGCGCAGGGGGCGCGCACGCTGTCGTACGCGGAGCTCGGCGCGCGGATGCGGTCGGTTGCCTCCGGATACCGGCGCCTGGGCCTGAAGCAGGGCGATCGCATCGCCTTCCTGTGCGCGGCGTCGATCGATCATGCCCTCGCGTACTACGCGTCGCATCGGCTGGGCGCGATCACCGTCAACCTGCACCTGCGCGAGCCGGCGCAGGCGCAGTCGCGGCTGATCGAGCGACTCGAGCCGCGCATTCTCGTCTACGACGCCGAGCGGGCGCCGCTCGCCGCGGAGCTGGTGGCGCGGCATCGCTTCCTCGTCCCGGTGCGGATCGGCCCCGTCGATGCGCTTTCATCCGCGTCGGTCGCCGAGCTCGGCGACGAAGCGGACTGCGGCGACGAAGCCGCGCCGCCCATCGACGAGGGCGACCCTGCGATCATCCAGCTGTCCTCGGGCAGCACCGGGACGCCGAAGGCGCTCGTCCATTCGCAGCGCTCGGTGCTGGAGACCTGGAGCGGCGGGCTCCACATGTGGTCGGGCATCTCGCCGGGCGACCGCTTCCTGAACGGGTTCGCCCCGTCGTTCGTCGTCTGGCTGGTGCATGCCGGCGCTTTCCTGGCGCAGGGCGCCGGCATATGGCTGCAGTCGGCCTGGGACCCGGAGGCTTTCCTGGCCGCGGTCCAGGCGCACCGGATCACCTGTGCGGCGCTCACGCCTACCCAGTGGCGGGCCGTGCTCGCGGCCGGCCCCGAGGGTTACGACCTGGGTTCGCTGCGCATGGCCGCATACCTCGGGGAGAAGCTCGAGCCCGATCGCCTGCGCGAGCTGATGCGGCGGGTCTGCCCGGAGTTCAGCAGCTTCTACGGGATGTCGGAATGCCTGGGGCTCGGCGGTTGCGTCGTGCGCGGCACGGAGATCGTCGCGCGCGGCAAATGGGGGAGCGTCGGCCGCTCGACCCTGAACTCCGACCTGCGCATCGTCGGCGTCCGGCCCGACGGCGTCGTCGAGATGCCGGCCGGCGAAGCGGGCGAGATCGTCGTGCGGGCCGCGTCGTTCGCGCAGGGCAACTGGGGCGACCCGGGCTGGCCGCAGCGCGTGCTGACGCCGGATGGCTGGTATCGCACCGGCGATTTCGGGTCGGTCGATGCCGACGGCTACGTCTACCTGCAAGGGCGCATGGACAACCAGATCGCGACCGGCGGGATCAAGGTGTCGCCCGAAGAGATCGAGCAGGTGATCGGAGCCCATGAAGGGGTGGCGGCCGTGGCCGTGTTCGGCCTCGACGACGAGCGCTGGGGGCAGCGCATCGCGGCGCTGGTCGTGCGGCGCGACGCCTCGCTCACGAGCGCCGATCTCGAGGACTGGTGTCGCAGTGGCGGGCGGCTGGCGGCCTTCAAATGCCCGAAGGAATGGCACTTCGTCGACGCCCTCCCGTTCACGAGCGTGGGAAAGCTCGACCGCAAGGCGCTCGCGCCCTTGGCGGCAGGGGGCGGTGCGGCGCATCGGCCGGAGCGTGCATCGAATGGAGAACACCGGAATGCAGTCGAATAGGGTCGCCATCATCGGAGCGGGTCCCGGCGGGCTGGCAGCGGCGCGCTGGCTGAAGCAGCACGGCCATTCGGTCACGATCTTCGAGAGCCACGACGCGATCGGCGGGCAGTGGAACAACGCCAATCCGAACAGCGGCATATGGCGGGACATGCGCACCAATACGTCCCGGGCGGTGACCTGCTTTTCCGACCTGGCCTTTCCCGAGGGAACTCCGGTCTTCCCCCACAATCGCCAGGTTCTCGCGTACCTGGCCGCCTATGCCGGGCAGTTCCGCCTGCTGGACCACGTCAGGTGCTCGACCCGGGTCGTCGAGGTCGAGCGGGCCGCGGAGGGATTCGCGGTCACCGTATCGAACCCCGGGGCCGGCACCGAGACCCGGGTGTTCGACAAGGTGGTGGTCGCCAGCGGGCGCTTCAACAAGCCGGTGATTCCGGATCTCCCGGGCGCGGACCGATTCACCGGAGCGCTGGGCGTCAGGCACACGTTCGACTACCAGGACCCGGCCGCGTACCGGGACAAGCGCATCGTCGTGGCGGGGGGGTCGATCTCGGCGCTCGAGATCGCCTCGGACCTGGCCATGCTCGGAGCGGCCAGCGTTCACGTGGCGCAGCGACGCCAGCGCTACGTGCTGCCGAAGATGATCGCCGGCACGCCGTACGAGTACCTCACGCAGACCTATGGGGGCGTGATGGCGGGCGAGGCGCTGGGCCAGGACGAGAAAAGGATCAGGCAGAGGAACTTCGTCCTGCAGGCGATGGGCAGCCCGGCCAGGTACGGAGCGCCGGCGCCCGATCCCGACGTCGGCAAGGCCGGTTTCACGACCTCGTCCCACTATCTCCATCTGGTGGCGGACGGGCGCCTGACTCCGGTGCCCTGGTTCGAGGGCATCGAAGGGCGTCGCATCGTGTTCCGGGACGGTACCGAGGTCGAGGCCGACGGCGTGATCTGCGGCACCGGCTTCAAGCTGAATCTTCCGTTCCTGTCCGACGAGATCGCCGCGATTCTGAACCTCGATGACGACGGCCTGGACCTGCACGAGTTCACGTTCCACCCCGACCTTCCGGGGCTCGGATTCATCGGATTCTGGTACCAGGTGGGCTCCTATTTCCCGCCCATCGAGCAGCAGGCGCGGTATCTCGCCTATGCGTGGTCCGGAGTGCGGCCGATGCCCGGCGAACGGGAGTTGCGTCTCGGGATCGAGCGCTGCCGTGCGGAATCGCATCGAACCGCGCTCCTGAGGCTGAGCGACATGGCGGTGCGCTTCGCCCGCCTGAACGGTACCGATCCCGCCGCCTCGCTCGACGAGCCGCTGGTCGGCGAGGTCTCCGCTTCGGCCACCACCAACCTGCTGTTCCGGCTGGCCGGGGCGGATGCGCGGGACGACGCGCTCGAGCTGCTGCGCCGGGAGATGTCGCGGTTCGTCCCGGGATCGCCGGCGCGGGCCTGATCCCGGTACCCGGGCGACCGGTTCCGCGACGCGGCGGCGCGCGAGCGCGCGCCTCGGTCCGGCCTCAGTCCGGCCGGTCCGGCCCGCGCAGCGTGAAGTAGAAGCGGCTGCCCTGGCCGGGCGACGATTCGGCCCAGATGGTGCCGCCGTGGCGCTGGACGATGCGCTGCACGGTGGCCAGCCCGATTCCGTTGCCGGGGAACTCGGACTCCGGGTGCAGGCGCTGGAACAGCCCGAACAGGCGATCGGCATGGCGCATGTCGAAGCCGCTGCCGTTGTCCTCGACGCAGAAGACCCGGTTGCCGTCGGCGTCGCGGCGGGCGTCGAAGCGGATCGACGCGGATTCGCAGCGCGCCGTGTACTTCCAGGCGTTGCCGAGCAGGTTCTCCATCATCGTGCGCAGCAGCGTCGGGTCGCCCTGCGTCTCGAGCCCCTCGCCGACCCGCACCTCGACACGGCGCCCGGGCGCGCCGCGCGCCAGCGCGTCGAGCGTCTCGCGCGCGATGCGGCCGAGGTCGACCGGCATCGCGATCATCGGCTGCGTCGAGGTTCGCGTCAGCGTGAGGGTGGCGTCGATCATCCGCTCCATGCGCGCGCAGCCGGTGAGGATGCGCTCGAGATGCTCGCGGCCGGCGGGGTCGAGCGTACCGCCGCGGTCGTCGCGCAACAGCTGCGCGTAGCCCTCGACCAGGCGCAGCGGCGCGCGCAGGTCGTGCGACACGCCGTAGGCGAAGGCCTCGAGCTCGCGCGTGCGCCGCTCGAGCCGCTCGGCCTGGCGGGCGGCTTCCCGGCGCAGCGCGAGGCCTTCGTGCGAGCGCGCGCGCAGCGCCGCCAGCTCGGCTTCGCGGGGGTCGAGGACCAGCAGCGCCGTCGATGCCTGGCCGTCGTCGAGCGGCTCGAGGCGGACGAGCACCTCGATGCGCTCGCCGAAGCGGTTCACGACCGTCATGGCGCGGCGCAACGGACGGGACTCGCGGATCGCATCGGCCAGCAGGGCCGTGGCGCCCGGCTGGGCGGGGTCGAACAGGCCGTTCACCGGCGCGCCCGAGAGCTCGCGGCCGGGACGTTCGAACAATTGCTCGGCCGCGGCGTTGGGATCGCGCACGAGCGGGGTGCCGTCCTGCAGCGCCACCACGAGGATGGCTTCCGAGCTGGTCTCCAGGGCAGTGCGGGCGGCCTCGGCGGCCCGGTCCGGCGCCGCGGCGTTGCGGAGACGCGTCACGCCGGCATAGCCGAGGAAGGTGCCGTCGGGGGCGAAGCGGGGCTGCCCCGATTCGAGCACCTCGACGCCTCGACCGTCGGCATCCGCGCGGCGCAACGCCAGCTCGCCGAAAGGGCGCTGCTCGCCGATCGCGGCGGTGGCGGCCTGCCAGCCGGCATCGTCGAGCGGCGTCGCGCGTTCGAACTGGGCCTGCCCGAGCTGGCCGAGACGCAGCCGCCGGGGCAGCGAAGGCTCGAACTCGAGGCGCGCGTACCGGCCGTCGGCGCCGGTCTCCCAGTAGATCATTCCGCCCAGCGTGCGCAGGGTCGCGAGCTGCCGGTCGCGGTCCTCGATGATCGTCGCCGCCGCGTCGACCAGCGTGCCGAGCCGGGCGAGAGCGGTCGCGATCGGCTCCAGCCCGGTCCGCTCGTAGCCGTCCATCGGGAAGCGGTATTCGCCCAGCGCGATCCGCGCGGCGTCGGCGGACAGCCGGGCCAGGTTGCGGCGCGAGCGCGACCCGCCGCGCAGTGCGATGAACGCCACGGCGGCGGCGCAGAGCGCGCAGCCCGCCAGCAGCGTGACCGACCAGAAGGGTGAGGGCGCCATGACGGGCCCGCCCGTGGCGGCGGGGTCGGCCGTCGATCGGGCGACGACCAGCAACCCGAGGACCAGGATCGAGAATGCGGCGAGCAAGGCCGCGGCAAGGAGCGAGTCGGTGCGGCTGTTTCCGGCCGATCGGGCTGTTCGGAGGGTCACCGGGGGGACGTACGGTCGATTGGCGGGCTAAATCTACCGGAACTCCGGACGAAAACAAGAGACGGCGCGCATCCCGATCCCGGTCGCGGCATCGCCCGGGACGGATTCGCCAAAAAACGACATACCGATGAACGACATGACCGGGTTTCCCCCCGCCTGGCCGGCTGGCGTGCCGGAGCACGGACCGATCGTCCTCGTCGACGGGGACGCGGACTGGCGCGCCCAGGCGGAGCAGGCGCTGCGTGCCCGGGGCCACGAGGTCGTCGCCTGCGACGCGCTCGCCGGGCTCGCGCGGATGCGCCTGCCGCGGCCGGCGGCGCTGCTGATCGTCGATGCGGCCCTGGCCGTGCCCGGCTGGCGGGCGGAGGCCGGAGCGGCGGGCGGCCCGGCCTTCGATGCCGGCCTGGCCGATTGTCCGGTGCTGCTCGTGGTCGATGCCCGGGAGGGACGGCTCCCCGAGCAGGCGCTCGACGGCGAGACGACCGATTTCTTCGTCCGGTCGCGCCATTGGGCGTTGCTGGTCGACCGCGTCCGGCGCCAGTGTCGCGCGGCCAGGGTCGAGCGCGAGCTGCGCTCGCGTCACGACGAGCGCGCGCGCCTGGAGCAGGACATGGAGCGCCTGATCAGCGTGGATGCGCTGACCGGGCTGCCGAACCGCAACCGCTTCCTGGCGCTGTGCACCGAGGCGGTTTCCGAGGCGCGACGCGCCGGCCACCAGGTGGCCGTGGTCGCGATCGACCTCGACCGCTTCGCCCAGATCAACGAATCGCTGGGGCAGGTGGCTGGCGACGAGGCGATCTGCCTGGTCGCCGAGCGGCTGGGACGCGGGCTCGCGCGCCTCGCGGGCAGCCCCGACCCGGGCCGCGATCCGGTGCTGGCGCGCTTGCCCGGCGACGCGTTCGCGGTGCTGCTGCCGTGGGCGCTCGATCCCTGGCGGCTCGACGAACCGGTCGACGCGCTGCTGCAGGAGATCGCGCGGCCGCTCACGATCGCCGGGACCGAGTGCTTCGTCACCGGCTGCGCCGGGATCGCGCTGTACCCGCGCGACGGCGACGCCGCCGGCCTGCTGCTTTCACATGCCGACTCGGCGCTCGCCGACGCCAAGCTGCGCGGCAGCCGTTCGTATCGCTGGTACGCGCCGCTGCCGCATGCCGATGCGCGGGCGCGCCTGAAACGGGTCAGCGGGCTGCACAAGGCGCTCGAGCGCGGCGAGTTCTCGCTCAGCTACCAGCCCTGCGTGGACGTCGTGCGCGGCACGCTGATCGGCGTCGAGGCGCTCGCGCGCTGGCGCCACGAGGACGAGATCGTGCCGCCGGCGGAGTTCGTGCCGCTGGCGGAGCAGAGCGGCTTGATCGTGCCGATCGGCGAATGGGCGGTGCGCGAGGCGAGCCGCCAGATCCGCGCCTGGCGCGACGCCGGGCTGCGCGTGCCGAAGGTCTCGGTCAACATCTCGACCCTGCATTTCGAGAAGCCGTCGCTGGCCGAGACGGTGCGGGCCGCGATCGACGCGCACCGCCTCGAGCCGGGGATGCTCGAGATCGAGCTGACCGAATCGTGCATGGTGCGCGACTTCGGGCGCACCCTGGGTGCGCTGCAGGCGCTGCGCGACCTGGGCGTGTCCTTGTCGCTGGACGACTTCGGGACCGGCTATTCGTCGCTCGCGTACCTGACGCGCCTGCCGATCGGCAAGCTGAAGGTGGATCGCAGCTTCGTGCGCATGCTGGGAACCTCGACCCAGGGCGAGGCGGTCGTGCGGGCGATCGTCGCGCTCGGCCGGAGCCTGCGCCTGCAGGTGCTCGCCGAGGGCGTGGAGACCGTCGCGCAGGCGCGGGCCCTGCTCGGGATGAAATGCCATGCGATGCAGGGGTTCCTGCTGTCGCGCCCGGTCGGCGCCGCGCAGTTGCCGGAAGCGATCGACCGGATCGTCGAGCGCTGCCGGCTCGCGAGCGGCGGCTCGCCGTCCGCGCGCCGCGTGCGCGCCGCGGCGACGCTTCAGGGAGTACTGCAATGAATCGCGACGTTTCCGTCGAGAACGCGGCCGCCCGGCTCGCGCGGGCGGCGCTGCTCCACCTGGCCGAACGGCGCCTGCCGCCCACGCCCGACCAGTATGCGCTGGCCTGGCGCGCGGTCGGCGGCGTCGAGGCAGCGCGCGACCGGGAACGGGGGGAAGCCCCGTCGCGCTCGCCTGCGGCGGCCGGCACCGCGTCGGCGCGATCGGCCGCGCCGGCCGGGGCCTCCCGCGCTCCGGCGATTCCGATGGGCGCGCTGATCGCCCAGTTGCTGCGCCAGCTCGAGCTGCCGCATCGCCACTGGACCGCGGCGCGCAAGAAGGAAGCGCTCGCGCGGGTGCTGGCGGTGTCGGGCGCGGATACGTCGCTGCTCGCCGAACGGTTGGGGCGGCTGATGGAGAGCTGGCAGTCGGTGCCGTCGGACGGGCCGGCCGACCCGAGCGCGCTGCCCGAGGCGCCCGTTCCCGTCGCGTCGGCTCCTGCCCCGTCCGCTTCCGTTTCGTCCGCTCCCGCTTCGTCGGCTCCGGCGTCGTCCGTTCCTGCCTCGTCCGCTTCCGCTTCGTCCGCTTCCGCCCCGGGCGTCGCACGGGCGGACGGCGGCTCCGCGGGGGGCGCCGCGCCGTCGCTGCAGCGCCTGGTCGACGACATGACCGATCTCCTGGTGGTGGTGTGCGAGACCGTGCCGACGCTGGTCGAGGAGGAAGCGTGGGTGCGCCGGCAGTTCGATTCGATCCGGGAGATGCTGCGCCCGGCCGATGGCGTGCCGGACCGGCGCAACCTGGTCCAGGCCCGGGGGCTGCTCAGGCGCACCGCGGAGGAACACCAGCGCCTGCTGAAGATGCGCCGCGATTCGCTGCAGATGATGAAGACGATGATCGCGCAGTGCATCGACTGGCTGCGCACGCTGACCGAATCGAGCGGTCGCTTCGGCGGCAAGCTGAACGCCTTCGTCGACGAGATCGAGCGCTCGCCCGACCTGCCGGCGCTGGCGGGAACGGTGCGTCACCTGATCGAGGAGACGCGGACGATGTACGCGGAGCTGGACGCATCGAAGAGCGATTTCGTCCAGGCGAGCGCGCGCGCGCGGATGCTGGAGGACGAAGTCAGCCGGCTGGCCAGCGAGCTCACCGCCGCGAGCACCGAGGTGATGACCGACCACCTGACCAGCCTGCTCAACCGGCGCGGGCTGGAGCGCTCGTTCGGCGAGCTGGCCGCGCGCTGCGGCGCCGAGGGCCGCGCGCTTTCCCTGGCGCTGCTCGACGTCGACGATTTCAAGCGGCTCAACGATGCGTTCGGCCACCAGGCGGGCGACCAGGCGCTGCGCCATCTCGGCGGGCTGCTGCGCGCCCGGCTGCGTCCGATGGATCTGAGCGCGCGCTATGGCGGCGAGGAATTCGTGATCCTGCTGCCCGACCTCGACGAGGAGCAGGCCGCCGAGGCGGTGCGGTCGGTGCAGCGGGCGCTCACCGCGGACGTGTTCCTGCACCATTCGCGGCAGGTGTTCATCACCTTCTCGGCCGGTGTCGCACAGGTATGCGGGAACGAGGCGCTGGACGCCGCGGTGGCGCGCGCCGACGAGGCGATGTACGAGGCCAAGCGCGCCGGCAAGAACCGGGTCTGCGCGGCCGGGCTGGCCGTCGCCTGAACGCGACGCGGGGCGCGCGCGCCCGTGTGCCGGCGGCGCTCCCGGATGCGGCGCCCGCGCCGTGTCCGCGCGCCGGCCGGCCTCACTCGATCAGGCCGTGCCGCAGCGCGTACGAGGCCAGTTCGGCGTTGCTCGCCACGCCCAGCTTCTCGAGCACCCGCGCCCGATAGACGCTGACGGTCTTCGGCGACAGGCTCAGCGCCTCGGCGATCTCGGACAGGCGCTTCCCGGCCGCGATCATCATCAGCGTCTGCATCTCGCGCTCGGAGAGCGCGTCGTGCGGCGCGTTGCCGCCCCGGCCGGTGACGCTGTCGAGCAGCAGCTGCGCGATCTCGGGCGTCACGAACTTGCGCCCGCCTGCCACGGTGCGCACCGCCTCGACGATCTGCTGCGGCTCCGCCGACTTGTTCAGGTAGGCCATCGCCCCGGCCCGGAGCGCGCGGATGCCGTACTGGTCCTCGGGATACTGCGACAGGACCACGACGCGCACCTCGCTGCCCTCGGCGGCGAGCGCGCCCAGCACCTCGATGCCGCTGCGGCCGGGCAGGTTCAGGTCGAGCAGCATGACGTCGCAGGCGACCTCGCGCAGCAGGGCGCGCAGCCCGGCGTAGTCGCCGGCCTCCCCGGTGACCTCGATGCCGCCGGCGTCGGTGAGCGTCTCGCGCAGGCCGCGCCGGATCAGCGCGTGATCGTCGACCAGTACCACCCGGATCATCGTGGGGCTCCGTCGGAGACGCCCGCTCCGGGGCGCAGCGGCAGCGAGAGCAGCACGCAGGTTCCCCGCGTGCCGGGCGAGACATCGAGCCATCCGCCGGCGCGGGCGGCCCGCTCGGACAGGCCGCGCAGGCCGAACGAGGCCGGCTTGTCGAGGTCGCGCGCCTGCAGGCCCGCGCCGTCGTCGGCAATCTCGAGCGAGAGCTCGCCGGCGGTGGCGACGAGGCCGACGCGGACCGAGGACGCCCGCGCATGCTTGGTCACGTTGGTGAGCGCCTCCTGGAGCGTGCGGTACACCGTCATCGCCGCGACCGTGTCGAGCGCGACCGCGTCGACGTTGCTCGAGAATGCGACCGCGATGCCGGTGCGCCGCCGGAAATCGGCGATCTGCCACTGCAGCGCGGCGAGCAGGCCGGCGTCGAGCACCGGCGGCCGCAGGTTGCGCTGGATCCGTTGCGCGGCCTGCATCGCCTGGGTGAGGGTCTGCTTGGCGTAGCGCGCGCGCTCGGCGCTGCGTGCGTCGCCGTTGCGCTCGACCCAGGAGAGATCGAAGCGCAGCGCGGTGAGCAGTCCGCCGATGTCGTCGTGGATCTCGCGCGCGATCGCGCCGCGTTCCTCGTCCACCACCTGGTCGAGGTGGGCGAGCAGCTCGCGCAGTCGCTGCCGGGACTGCTCGAGCTCGCGCGCGGTGCGCAGCCGCTCGCGTCGCGCCTCGGCGCCGGCGATCGCGTTCCGCAGCGCCGGGGCGAGCCGCGCCAGGCGACCCTTCACCAGGAAGTCGTCGGCGCCATCGCGCATCGCGGCGACCGCGGCTTCCTCGCCGATCAGCCCCGAGACGATGATGAAGGGCAGGATCGATCCGCTGGCGCGGACCACCTCCAGCGCCTCGGTGCTGGAGAAGCGCGGCAGGTGATGGTCGGAAAGCACCGCGTCCCAGCGCGCCTCGGCCAGCGCGCGGACCAGCTCGTCGCGCTCCTCGACGCGCCGGGCCACCACGTCGAGCTCGTCGTGCGCGAGCGTCGCGAGCAGCAGCTCGTAATCGAGCTGCGAGTCCTCGACGATCAGCAGGCGGATCGGCTGCGGAGCTTCGGCGGGCGCGGCGGCGGCAACGGACACTGGACGGGCGGGGGGATCGTCGACGGCCCGATTGTACGGACTCCGGGCGTCCCGGGGGCCGGCCCCGGGGCCGGGCCTCAGATCCTGAGCGCGGCGACCATGCGCTCGACCAGCAGCTCGAAGGGGGCCTGCAGCAGCGGCAGCCCCAGCGCCAGCAGCACCAGGCCGGTGCCGATCGTGACCGGGAAGCCGATCGCGAAGATGTTCAGCTGCGGAGCGATCCGGGAGATGATGCCCAGCGCCAGGTTGACGAACAGCAGCAGGGCCATGAACGGCAGCGCGATGGTCACGCCCAGCTCGAACAGGCCGGCGCCGAGCGCCGCGGGCTGCATCCGCCCGATCCAGTCGCCGAACGCGGTGGCCGGCGGGATCACGTCGAAGCTGCGCACTGTGGCGGCCACCAGCAGCGCCGGGCCGCCGATCGCGACGAACGCCCACAGCGACAGCGTGTTCAGCAGCCGGCTGACCGCGTTGAGCTGTCCGCTGTCGGGATCGAAGAAGCCGGCGAACGACAGGCCCATCTGCAGGCCGACCGCCTCGCCGGCGACCTCGACCGAAGCGAGGATGGCGCGGGCGACGAAGCCGATGGCGAACCCGACCAGCGCTTCGGACGCCACCGCCAGCCATCCCCCGGGCGCGCCGAGGTCGGCGGCCGGGGTCGCGGGAAGCAGCGGCGCCACCAGCGCGGCGAGCAGCAGCGACAGCGCGATGCGCAGGCGCAGCGGGACGGCGCGCTGCGACAGGATCGGCGCGCTCGTGAACAGGCCGAGGATGCGGAAGAACGGCAGCAGGAACGCGCTCAGCCAGGCGATCAGCTGCGCCTCGCCGACCTGGATCACGGCAGCGACTGGCCGGTGATCGCGGCGGGAATGCCGGCGAGCACGCGCTGCAGGTAGTCGACCAGCAGCGAGAGCATCCATGGTCCGACCAGCATCAGCGTGAGCGCGATCGCCACCAGCTTGGGCAGGAACGAGAGCGTCGCCTCGTTGATCTGCGTGAGGGCCTGCAGAACGCTGACGATCAGGCCGACCGCCAGCGCGACGAGCAGCACCGGCGCCGCGACCGCGAGCAGGACCTCGAGCCCCTGGCGGCCGAAGGTGAGCACCGATTCCGGGGTCATGCGCTCACCCGAAGCTCGCGACCATCGAGCCGACCAGCAGGTTCCAGCCGTCGGCGAGCACGAACAGGATCAGCTTGAACGGCAGGGCGACCAGCACCGGGGAGAGCATCATCATCCCCATCGACATCAGCACGCTCGCGACGATGAGGTCGATCAGCACGAACGGGATGAACACCATGAAGCCGATCTGGAACGCGGTCTTGAGCTCGCTGGTGACGAAGGCGGGGATCAGGATGCGCATCGGCAGTTGCTGGGCCGACGCCGGCGGGTCGATGCGCGCGATGCGGCTGAACAGCGCGACGTCGTTCTCGCGCGTCTGCCTGAGCATGAACTCGCGCAGCGGACCGCTGCCGTTCTCGATCGCCTGCTCGAACTGGATCCGCTGCTCGGCGAACGGCTTGTAGGCCTCGTCGTGGATCCGGTCCAGCGTCGGGCCCATCACGAAGAAAGTGAGGAACAGCGCCATGCCGACGATCACCTGGTTCGGAGGGCTCGCCTGCAGGCCCAGCGCCTGGCGCACCAGCGAGAGCACGATCACAATCCGCGTGAAGCTGGTCATCAGCAGCAGGACGGCGGGCAGGAACGACAGCGCCGAGAACACCAGCATCGTCTGCACCGGCACCGAGTAGGTGGTGCCGGCAGGCCCGCTCGACGCGTTCAGCGTCAACAGCCCCGGGGTGGCCGCCTGCGCCTGGGCCACCGAGGGCAGGAGCAGCGCCGCCAGGCATGCGGCCAGGCACGCCGCCGACAAGGCGTGGCGCGCGACGAAGCGGCGCAGGGAGTCAGGGACGATCGACATGGCGGCGGGAGAGGCTGCGCAGGATGTCGGGGAAGCCGTTCGTCGCGTCGGGCACGACGGCGGTCTCGGACGGCGGCCCGTCCAGCTCGGCCAGCAGCGTGATCGCCTGCGGGGTGATGCCGACGACCAGCCATTTCGCGTCGGCGCGCACCAGCGCGATCCGCTCGCGAGGGCCGACCGCGACGGCGCCGGAGACGCCCAGGACGGTGTTGCCGCGCGCCCCGAGCGACTGGCCGCGGCGCAGCAGCCACGCGGTGGCCGGGATCGCGGCGAGCACCAGCAGGAACACCAGGACCGAGGGCCAGATCGACGGCATGGCGGCGTTCAACCCCGGTTCAGGCGCCGCACGCGCTCGGAAGGCGTGACGATGTCGGTGAGGCGGATGCCGAACTTGTCGTTCACCACCACCACCTCGCCCTGCGCGATCAGGCAGCCGTTGACGAGGACGTCCATCGGCTCGCCCGCCATCGCGTCGAGCTCGATCACCGAGCCCTGGGCGAGCTGCAGGATCTGGCGGATCGGGATCCGCGTGCGCCCCAGCTCGACCGACAGCTGGACCGGGATGTCCAGGATCATGTCGATATCGTTGTGCGCGTCCTTGCCGGCGCCCGAGAGCTTCGGGAACAGCTGCGCGGCGCGCTGGCCGTGCGCGAGCGTGGCGCCGTCGTGTCCGGGTTCGAGGGGGCCGTCGTGCGCGGCGTCGTCGCGCGCGACGACCTCCTGCACGGCGTCCTGGATCTCGTCGTGGTCGTCAGCCATGGGGGGCTCCGTTCGGGGTGTCCGGCTGGGATGTCAGGAAGGACTGGACCTTGATCGCGTAGCGGCCGTTCGAGATGCCGTACCGGCACGAGAGCACCGGCACGCCGTCGACGCGCGCCTGCACCGTCTGCGCCAGGTCCAGCTCGATGAAGTCGCCGGCCTTCAGCGCGACCAGGTCCGCGACGGTGGCGTCGGCATGCGCGAGCTCGGCCACGAGCTCGACCTCGGCGGACTCGATCTGCCGGGACAGGCGCGCGATCCAGCGGCGGTCGGGCGCCTGGGCTTCGGCGGCCGGGGCTGCGTGCAGCGTCTGGCGGATCGGCTCGAAGGTCGAGTACGGGATGCACAGGTGCAGCGCGCCGTTGCAGTGGGCGGCCTCGATCTCGAAGCGCGCCGAGACCACCAGGTCGGCCGCGCCGGCGATCGCGACGAAGCGCGGCAGCGCCTCGCTGCGCACCGGCGCCAGCTCCAGCGGGTAGGTTCCCGACCATGCCTGGCGCCAGGCTTCGCAGGCCACCTCGGCGATGCGGCGGCCGATGTGCTGTTCGGCGGTCGAGAACTCGCGCGTGCCGCTCGCCGGGTGCGGGTGGCCGTCGCCGCCGAACAGCATGTCGACCATCGCCGAGACGAGGGACGGGTCGCAGACCAGCAGGGCGTTGCCGCGCAGCGGCCGGACCTGCATCAGGTTGAAATGCGCGGGCCCGGCGACCTCGTCGACGAAGGCCGCGTACGGGCGGATGCGGGTCGCGCCGGCGGTCACCGTGGCGCGGCGGCCGGCGAACGCGGACAGCGCGCTCTGCAGGCCGCGGGCGAAGCGTTCGTGCACCGAGTCCAGCGTCGGCAGCGACGCGCGGGTGAGCGGGTCGCGGCGGGCGAGGTCGTAGTCCTGCACCGCGCCGGCCGGCGCATCCGCGTCCGCCGCGGCGGCGCCGGGCACGCCGTCGAGCAGCGCGTCGACCTCGTCCTGGGACAGGAAGGTCTCGGGCATGGCCGCAGCTACTGGATGATGAAGTGCGAGAAGTTCACGGCCAGCACCGGATTGGCCCGGCCTCGGGCCAGCGACACGCGGCGCGGCTGGGCCGCATCGTCGGTCGCCGCCTCGGCCGGCGCTTGCCAGCCGAGCTCGCGTCCGGCGATCGCCGCGACCTGGTCGGCGAGCTTCTGCTTGCCGGCGATCGTCAACAGGTCCTTCGACGAGCTCGACGACAGCAGCAGCAGGATGCCGTTGCGGATCGCCGGCATGCGGGTCTTCAGGGCGAGCTCGGTCTGGCTGTCGACCACCTCGAGCGTCATCGCGAGCTGGACGAAGCGCTCGCCGCCGTCGTCGGCGAGGTTGACGGTGAACTGCTCCAGCGGGACGAAGACCGCGCTGGCGCGCGCCGGCGCGGAAGCCGCCTCGGGATCGTCGGCGCTGGCGCGCGTCGTCCACCAGGCGCCGCCCCCGCCTGCGGCGAGCAGCGCCACGGCCACGATGATCCACAGCGTCTTGCGCGAGCGCGCCTGCGGCGCGGCGTCCTGGGAGACGGCTTGTCCAGCCATTGCAGCTCCTGCGTCGGGGTTCCGGGCGACCCTGGAGAGTCGCTTCGGAACCGATTCTCGGCAGGAACGCCGCTCCGCAGTCGGCGGAAAAGCGCCGGGACGGGCCGGCTATTCGATCGACGGGCCGGGCGCGTTCCGGTGCCCGGTGGCCGGCGGGCTCAGGCGTAGAGATCGACCAGGCCGCGCAGTCCGGGCAGGCGTACCGGAGCGGTGCCGGCCGCGCTGCCGTGGCGGCCGGACGGCGCTTCCGGTCCGGACGCCGTGCCGTTGCCGCCGAAGCCGCGGTCCGGATGCGCTCCGGGGCGCTGGTCGGATACGCTGGCATCGGACAGCAGCAGGCCGTGGCTCGCGAGGAGGTCCTTCAGGACCGGCAGGGTCTGCTCGATCGCCTGGCGGGTGTCGGGCTGGGCGGCGCTGAACGCGATGCGCGCCGACTCGCCGTTCAGCGACAGCTCGATGCGGACCGGGCCGAGCTCGCGCGGGTTCAGCACGATCTCCGCCTGCTCGACGCCGCGCAGCGCCAGGGAACCGATCTCGCCGGCGAAGCGCTCGGCGAAGGCCGGATGCCCGACCGGCGTGGGCACCGAGGTGGTATACGGGGCCCCGGCCGCGCTCGCGTGCGACGCAGCCGGCGCCGCGGGAGCGTGCGGCGCTGCGAGCAGCGGGCCGCCGGGAAGCGCGGCCGCCGGGGCCGCGCC
>JBDHRX010000037.1:0-25806 GCA_039807785.1 Burkholderiaceae bacterium | reverse complement strand
CCGGCGGCGTACTCCACCTCGACCGGGCAGGGTTCGCCCGCGGCGCCGAACGGCAGCACGCGGCGCAGCCGGCCGGAGGCGCGCCAGCCGCTGCGCGCGTTCCAGGGATCGGCGCGACCGGCGGCGCTCGCGGCGGCGGCGGCCTCGTCGGCCTCGTTCGCCAGCACCGCGGCGGCGGCGATCGCGCGCAATCGCAGCGACGGCTTCGCCGGAGCCGGCAGCAGCGCGGCGCGCTCGCGTTCGATCAATCCGGTGTCGAGCCGCGCCGCGGCGAACGCCTCGCACTCGACGAGCCGGGCGAGGAAGGCGATGTTGGTCGCCGGACCGGCCGCTTCGAAGCCGGCCAGCGCCCGCGCCATGCGCGCGCGCGCATGGTCGCGGTCGCGTCCCCAGACGATCAGCTTGGCGATCATCGGGTCGTAGAAGGGCGTGATCGCGTCGCCTTCGCGCACGCCGCTGTCGATGCGCACCGCGGCCGGCTCGTCGCCGCCGTCGGGGCCGCGATGCGTGAAGACGGCCGCCGCCGGGGTGCGCAGGTGGCGCAGCACGCCGACCGACGGCAGGAATCCGTTGTCGGGGTTCTCGGCGTAGACGCGCGCCTCGAGCGCGTGGCCGCGCGGGCGCAGCGTCGCCTGCGTCGCGGGCAGCGGCTCGCCGGCCGCGACGCGCAACTGCCATTCGACCAGGTCGAGGCCGGTGATCATCTCGGTGACCGGATGCTCGACCTGCAGGCGCGTGTTCATCTCCATGAAGTAGAACTGCCCCGACTGCTCGGCGATGAACTCGACCGTGCCGGCGCCGACGTAGCCGACCGCCCGGGCGGCGGCGATCGCCGCCGCGCCCATCGCCTGCCGGCGCTCGTCGGTCATGGCCGGCGCGGGGGCCTCCTCGATCACCTTCTGGTGGCGCCGCTGCACCGAGCAGTCGCGCTCGAACAGGTGCACGCAGTGGCCGTGCCGGTCGGCGAACACCTGCATCTCGATGTGCCGCGGCTGCGTCACGTAGCGTTCGATGAGCACGGCGTCGTCGCCGAACGCGTTGCGCGCCTCGCGCCGGCACGAAGCCAGCATCGCGTCGAACAGGTCGGCGCGCTCGACAACGCGCATCCCCTTGCCGCCGCCGCCCGCGCTCGCCTTGATCAGGACCGGGTAGCCGATGCGCCCGGCTTCGCGCGCGAGCAGCGCCGGGTCCTGGTCGTCGCCGTGGTAGCCCGGCACCAGCGGCACGCCGGCGCGCGCCATCAATGCTTTCGCCGCCGACTTGCTGCCCATCGCGGCGATCGCCTCGGCCGGCGGGCCGACGAAGGCGATGCCGGCCTGCTCGACGGCGCGCGCGAACCCCGCGTTCTCGGACAGGAACCCGTAGCCCGGATGGATCGCCTGCGCGCCGCAGCGACGTGCGATCTCGAGGATCGCGTCGCCGCGCAGGTAGGACTCGCGCGCCGGCGCCGGCCCGACGCGCCAAGCCTCGTCGCAGGCGGCCACGTGCGCCGCGCCGGCATCGGCGTCCGAGTACACGGCGACGCTGCGGATGCCGAGCCGGCGGGCGGTGGCCGCGATCCGGCAGGCGATCTCGCCGCGATTGGCGATCAGGATCTTGTCGAACATCGGGCGTCTCCGTCTCGGCCTGCGCTGCGCGGCGCCTCAGGTCTGCTGCGGGACCCAGGCGGGCCGGCGCTTCCCGAAGAACGCCGCGATCCCCTCCTGTCCCTCGTCGGAGGCCCGCGCCGCGGCGATGCGGGCGGCCGTGTCGGCCGCGAGGGCGTCGTCGATCGGGCGGCCGGATACTTCGCGGATCAGCCGCTTGCACGCCTCCAGCGCGGCCGGGCCGCCCTGCAGCAGGGCGCCCAGCAGCCCGTTGACGGCGGCGTCGAGCTCGGCCGGCGGGCACAGCTCGTGGACCAGGCCGATGCGGTACGCCTCGGCCGCCTCGAACACCTCGCCGGTGAGGAAGTAGCGCCGCGCCTTCGGCTCGCCGATCGCGCGCAGCACGTACGGGCTGATCGTCGCGGGGATCAGGCCCAGCCTGACCTCCGAGAGGCAGAACCGCGCGTCGGTGCTCGCCACCGCGATGTCGCAGGCGGCGACCAGGCCCATGCCGCCGGCGAACGCCGGCCCGTGCACGCGCGCGACCACCGGCTTCGGGTTCGCGTAGATCGTGCGCAGCATCCGCGCCAGACCGGCGGCGTCGGCCCGGTTCTCCTCGGGCGTGAAATCGCGCGCGCGCTTCATCCAGTTCAGGTCGCCGCCCGCGCAGAACGCGCTGCCGCGGCCGGCGAGCATGATCGCGCGGACCTCGTCGTCTTCGCCCGCGCGCTCGAACGCGTCGGTGAGCTCGGCGATGACCGTGTCGTCCATCGCGTTGCGCAGCTCGGGCCGGTTCAGCCAGATCAGCGCGACGCCCTGGGTGAATTGGGTCTCGAGGGTTTCGTAGCTCACTTCGCGATCCTTGGTCTACATGCGGAACACGCCGAAGCGCGAGTCCGGAACCGGCGCGTTCAGCGCCGCGGAAAGGCCGAGCCCGAGCACCATCCGGGTGTCGGCGGGGTCGATGATCCCGTCGTCCCAGAGGCGGGCGCTGGCGTAGTAGGGGTGGCCCTGGCGCTCGTACTGGGCCCGGATCGGCGCCTTGAAGGCTTCCTCGTCCTCGGCGCTCCAGGCCTGGCCGCGCGCCTCCATGCCGTCGCGCCGCACGGTGGCCAGCACCGAGGCCGCCTGCTCGCCGCCCATCACGCTGATGCGGGCGTTCGGCCACATCCAAAGGAAGCGCGGCGAATAGGCGCGGCCGCACATCCCGTAGTTGCCGGCGCCGAACGAGCCGCCGATGATCAGCGTGAGCCTGGGCACCTGGGCGCAGGCGACCGCGGTGACCATCTTGGCCCCGGCGCGGGCGATGCCCTCGTTCTCGTACTTGCGCCCGACCATGAAGCCGGTGATGTTCTGCAGGAACAGCAGCGGCACCTTGCGCTGCGCGCACAGCTCGACGAAGTGTGCGCCCTTGTTGGCCGATTCGGAGAACAGGATGCCGTTGTTGGCGACGATGCCCAGCGGCATGCCCCACAGCCGCGCGAAGCCGGTGACCAGCGTGGTGCCGTAGCGCGCCTTGAACTCGTCGAAGGCCGAGTCGTCGACGATCCGGGCGATCACCTCGCGCACGTCGTAGGGCTTGCGCGTGTCGCTCGGGATCACGCCGTACAGCTCCTCGGCCGGGTAGCGCGGCTCGACCGGCTCGGTCACGTCGATCTGCCGCGGCTTGCGGCGGTTCAGGTTGCCGACGATGCGGCGCGCGATCGCGAGCGCGTGCGCATCATCGTTGGCCAGGTGGTCGGCCACGCCCGAGAGCCGCGTGTGCACGTCGCCGCCGCCGAGGTCCTCGGCGCTGACCACCTCGCCGGTCGCCGCCTTCACCAGGGGCGGGCCGCCCAGGAAGATCGTCCCCTGGTCGCGCACGATCACCGTCTCGTCGCTCATCGCCGGCACGTAGGCCCCGCCGGCGGTGCACGAGCCCATCACGACCGCGATCTGGGGGATGCCCAGCGCGGACATCGTCGCCTGGTTGTAGAAGATGCGCCCGAAGTGCTCGCGATCCGGGAACACCTCGTCCTGGTTCGGCAGGTTGGCGCCGCCGGAATCGACCAGGTAGATGCAGGGCAGCCGGTTCTCGCGCGCGATCTCCTGCGCGCGCAGGTGCTTCTTGACGGTGAGCGGGAAGTAGGTGCCGCCCTTGACCGTGGCGTCGTTGCAGACGATCACGCACTCGAGGCCGGCGACGCGCCCGATGCCGGTGATGACGCCGGCGCAGGGCGCCTCGTCGTCGTACAGCCCGAGCGCGGCGAGCTGCGACAGCTCGAGGAAGGGCGTGCCGGGGTCGAGCAGCATCTGCACGCGCTCGCGCGGCGGCAGCTTGCCGCGCGCCACGTGCTTGGCGCGGGCGGCGGCGCCGCCGCCCTGCGCGACCTGCGCGACCTTCGCTTCCAGGTCGTCGACCAGCGCGCGCATCGCCTGCGCATTGGCCCGGAACTGCGCGTCGCGGGGGTCGAGCCTGCTTTCGATTCTGTTCAATCGTCCCTCCCTACGTGGATGCGGCGTCGCCGCGCGCGCCGCATGCCGGGCAGAACTGGAAGAACGCGTTCCGGCGCGTGTCGCAGGCCGGGCACCGCCCCGACAGCTGCAGGCCGCAGTGCATGCAGTAGTCGGGATCGGCCTGGCCGCCCAGCCTGGTGCTGCGCTCGCAGGCCGGGCAGACGCCCTTGCCCATCTGCCCGAGCGCCTGCTCGTAGCGGATGCCGCCGCGGCGCGCATCCTGGGGGCGCTGCTGCTCGGCCTGCTTGGTCGCCAGGTAGCGTTGCGTGGCGCGGATCAGGTAGATGCCCGCGATCGCCGTGAGCCCGATGCCCACCACGTGGCGCACGTAGCCGCCGTAGCTCGGCAGGTAGGGCACCAGCTCGACGAAGAAGGCGAGCAGCGCGAAGATCGCGAAGCCCCAGACGAAGGGCCACCAGGTGCCGTTTCGATGGCGCGCGAACAGCCAGCCGGCGACCGCCAGCAGCGGCAGCGTCAGCGCGAGACGGAACCCGAACACGCGCAGTTCCTGCGCGAACCGGGCCTTGCCCAGCCGCTCCGAGGCGGCGCGCTGCAGCTCGCCGCGCTGCCGCTGCGTCTCCGAGGTCGCCTGCCGGACCTGCAGCGCGCGGGCGTCGATCGACTCGACTTCGGCCTGGCGCGCGCGCTCGGTCGCCTTGAGCGCGTCGAGCTCGCGGGTGCGCGCCAGCACCTCGTCGTCCTGCGCGGCCTGCCCGGTGGCGCCCCGGGTGGCGACCCAGTTGGCGAAGCCCTCGCGCGCCGACCGGTAGGCGTTGCGTCCGGCGGTGAGCGCGAGATCGGCGGTCTCGCGACGGTCGGCGAGCGCGGCGGCCTCGGCGCGCAGCGCGGCGAGGCGCTCGTCGAGCGGCGCCGAGGCGCCGGCGTCGACGAACTGCTCGAGCGCCAGGTCGCGCTCGACGCGCGGCAGGTCGCCGATCACCAGGCCGCCGAGCCCGGTGAGGAAGCCGGCGAACAGCAGCGCGACCAGCCACAGCACCCATCGGTACAGGCGTTCCCGGACGCGCAGGCTCCTGAGCATCGTGTCGTTCCCTCAGCCGGCGTCCGCCGCCAGCGCGCGCCCGATCAGGATGCGCTGGATGTCGCTGGTGCCCTCGTAGATCTGGCACACGCGCACGTCGCGCCAGATGCGCTCGACCGGATAGTCGGCCACGTAGCCGTAGCCGCCGTGGATCTGGATCGCGTCCGAGCAGACCTTCTCGGCCATCTCGGAGGCGAACAGCTTGGCCATCGCCGCTTCCTTCAGGCACGGCCGGCCGGCGTCCTTCAGCGCCGCCGCGTGCCGCACCAGCTGGCGCGCGGCCTCGATGCGCGTGGCCATGTCGGCGAGCCGGAAGCTTACCGCCTGGTGCTCGAAGATCGGCTGCCCGAACGCGACGCGCTCCTTCGCGTAGGCGAGCGCGGCCTCGAACGCGGCGCGCGCCATGCCGACCGACTGCGACGCGATGCCGATGCGCCCGCCCTCCAGGCCCGACAGCGCGATGCGGTAGCCCTGGCCCTCCTCGCCGATCAGGTTGGCGGCCGGCACGCGGCAGTCTTCGAACACGATCTGCGCGGTGTCGGACGCGTGCTGGCCGGTCTTCTCCTCCAGGCGCGCGACGACGTAGCCGGGCGCGGCGGTGGGCACGATGAAGGCCGAGATGCCGCGCTTGCCGGCGGCGCGGTCGGTCACCGCCATCACGATCGCCACGTCGCCGTGCTTGCCCGAGGTGATGAACTGCTTGACGCCGTTCAGCACCCACCGATCGCCGTCGCGCGCGGCGGTGGTGCGCAGCCCCGAGGCGTCGGAGCCGACCTGCGGCTCGGTGAGGCAGAACGCGCCCAGCATGCGTCCGCTGGCGAGCGGGCGCAGCCACTGCTCTTTCTGCGCGTCGCTGCCCCAGGCCATCAGGATCGAGCACACCGGGCAGTTGTTGACCGAGACCACGGTGGAGGTCGCGCCGTCGCCGGCGGCGATCTCCTCGATCACCAGCGCGAGCGAGCGGTAGTCGAGCCCGGCGCCGTCCCAGCGCTCGGGCACCGCGATGCCGTAGCAGCCGAGCGCGGCCAGCCCGCGCAGCGCCTCGGCGGGGAAGGTCGATTCGCGGTCCCAGCGCGCCGCGTGCGGCGCGATCTCGTTGCGCACGAACGCGCGCACCGCGTCGCGCGTCATCGCCTGGTCGTCGGTCAGCAGCATCGGGTCACCAGGCCAGCGACTGTCCGCGGTAGTCGTAGAAGCCGCCGCCCGGGTAGGCGGTCGCGTCGGCGATCACGCGCCGCATGCCGGCGATGCTGTCGGGCACCTCGACCTCGGCGTTCGGGCCGCCCATGTCGGTGCGCACCCAGCCGGGGTGGAACGCGAGCACGCGCACGCCGAGCGCGCCGAGCTCGACGTGCGCGAGCTTGGCCACCATGTTCTCGGCCGCCTTGGAGACGCGGTACAGCATGCCGTGGCTCGCGCCGGTGGCGGAGATCGACCCCATGCGGCTCGTGACGATCGCCAGCGTGCCGCGCGCGGGCGCGAGCAGTGGCGCGATCCGCGGCACCAGGCGCATCGGCGCGAGCACGTTGGTGCGCATGACCAGGTCGAACTCGTCGCCGGACGGAGGCTGCTGCAGGCTGCTGCTGCGCGGCCCGTAGACGCCGGCGTTGAGGATCGCGACGTCGAGGCGCTCGTTCTCGAGCTGCCAGGCGATGCCCGCGAGGTCGTCGGGGGCGACGACGTCGAGGCGCAGCGTGTGCGCCCCGAGGTCGCGCAGCCGCAGCCGGTCGGGCTCCGAGCGATGCGTGGCGTAGACGGTCCAGCCTTCGGCCAGGTATTGCCGGGCGAACTCCAGGCCGAGGCCGCGCGACGCTCCGAGGACCAGCGCGGTGGGCATCGTCAGAGCATCTCGATCGCGACCGCGGTCGCCTCGCCGCCGCCGATGCACAGCGACGCGATGCCCCGCTTCGCGCCCTGCTTGCGCAGCGCGCCGACGAGGGTGACGATCAGCCGCGCCCCGGAGGCCCCGATCGGGTGCCCGAGGGCGACCGCGCCGCCATGGATGTTGACCCGGTCGTGCGCCAGGCCGTGCTCCCGCATCGCCGCCATCGCGACCACCGCGAACGCCTCGTTGATCTCGTACAGGTCGACCGTCTTCGTGCTCCAGCCGGTCTTCTCGTAGAGCTTGGCGATCGCGCCGACCGGAGCGGTCGTGAACCACTGCGGCTCCTGGGAGTGCGTCGCGTGGCCGACCATCCGCGCGATCGGCCGGCATCCGAGCCGCTCGGCGGTCGAGGCGCGCATCAGGACCAGCGCCGCGGCGCCGTCGGAGATCGAGGACGAAGTGGCGGCGGTGACCGTGCCGTCCTTGCGGAACGCGGGCTTGAGCGACGGGATCTTGGCGGGGTTGGCCTTGAACGGCGATTCGTCCTTGTCGATCACCACGTCGCCCTTGCGCCCGGAGACGGTGACCGGCGCCATCTCCCACTGGAAGCTGCCGTCCTCGTTCGCGGCGACCGCGCGGCGCGTCGATTCGATCGCGTAGGCATCCTGCTCCTCGCGGCTGAACGTGTACTTCGCGGCGCAGTCCTCGGCGAACTGGCCCATCGACTTGCCGCCGCCGTTCGGCGTCTTCTCGTAGGCGTCCTCGAGGCCGTCGAGCGCCATGTGGTCGAACAGCGTCGAGTGCCCGTAGCGGTAGCCGCCGCGTCCCTTGAGCATCAGGTACGGCGCGTTGCTCATGCTCTCCATGCCGCCCGCGACGACGACTTCCTGGCTGCCGGCCACCAGCAGGTCGTGCGCGAACATCGCCGCCTTCATGCCGGAGCCGCACACCTTGTTGATCGTGGTCGCCCCGGTCGAGCGCGGCAGCCCCGCGCCGAGGGTCGCCTGGCGCGCGGGCGCCTGGCCCTGGCCGGCCGGCAGAACGCAGCCCATGATCACTTCCTGGACCTGCTCGGGCTTCAGGCCCGCGCGCTCGACCGCGGTGCGGATCGCGATCGAGCCGAGCTGCTGCCCGGCGAAGCCGGAGAGTTCGCCCATCATCGCGCCGATCGGCGTGCGGGCTGCTGAGACGATGACGATCGGGTCGCTCATGGAATCCTCCTGATGGATGATCGAAACGTGAATCGGCGTGGGGTTCGCTGCAAGGATGCGGCATCCGCCCCGGGTTGTCGACGGCGCGGGAGGCTCAAGCCGCCGCGGCCGGCGGAGAACGGGCGTCGGGCCGGTCGCGGAAGCGCAGCGCCTCGGGATACGGGAACACGTCGTCGAGCTCGCCGGCGCGGATCCGGCGCTGACGTTCCTGCCAGTAGCCGGCGTCGAGCAGGTCGGCATGATGCTTCATGAACGGCCCGCGCACGCGCGGGTCGCCGAGCAGGAAGGTGCCGAACTCCTCCGGGAACACGTCGTGCGGCCCCACCGAGTACCACGGCTCGGCGGACATCTCGTCCTCGGGCGTGCGCGGCGGCGGGATGCGGCGGAAGTTGCAGTCGGTGATGTAGGCGACCTCGTCGTAGTCGTAGAACACGACCCGGCCCTGGCGGGTGATGCCGAAGTTCTTCCAGAGCATGTCGCCGGGGAACATGTTCGCGGCGACCATCTGCTTGATCGCGTCGCCGTACTCGACGATCGCATGCTCGCGCCCGGCGTCGTCGGCCCGCTCGAGGTAGAGGTTCAGCGGGACCATCCGGCGCTCGATGTAGAGGTGGCGGATCACGATCGCGTCGCCTTCCTCCTCGATCTGCGAGGGCGCGAACTCCTTCAGCTCGGCCAGCAGCCGCGGGTCGATGCGATCCTTCGGGAACGGCACCCCGGAATACTCCCAGGTGTCGGCCATCCGCCCGGCGCGGTCGTGGAACTTCACCAGCTGGTACTGGGACTTGATGAACTCGCGCGAGATCTCCTTGCCGCGCCGGTCCTTGATGACCTTGAAGACGTAGGGGAACGACGGCAGGGTGAACACCAGCATCACCAGGCCCTTGATCCCGGGCGCGACCGTGAAGTCGTCGTGCGAGTACTTCAGGTGCTGCAGCAGGTCGCGGTAGAACAGCGTCTTGCCCTGCTTGTGGAAGCCGAGCATCGTGTACAGCTCGGACTCGGGCTTGGTCGGCATCAGCGTCTTCAGGAAGCGCACGTACGACGACGGCACGTCCATGTCGACCATGAAGTAGGCGCGGGCGAAGTTGAACAGCGACTCGATCCGTTCGGCGCCGAACAGCACCGTGTCCAGGTACAGCCGGCCCTGCGAGTCGCGCAGGATCGGCACCGCGAACGGCAGCAGCTCGCCGTCGTTGACGAACCGGCCGATCAGGTAGGCGCCCTTGTTCCGGAAGAACAGCGTGCGCAGCACCTGCAGCTGGCAGTCCGACGCATGGACGAAGCCCGGCGGGAAATGCTCGCGCGCGGCCGCCTGGACCCGCGACAGGTCGCGCTCGATGTCGACGAACGGGCAGGCCAGCCCGAAGTCGATGATCATGTGGCGCAGCGCCGGCCGCCACCCCTCGGTGAGCGGGTAGTAGACCCGCCAGCTGGGGCGGTCGGCCTCGAGGTACTCGGTCGAGACCCCCGGGCGCACGAAGATGAACCCGTTGTGGAAATAGCTGCGGTGCAGGAGCTTGCAGCACACCGAGTTGAAGAAGGTCTCGGCGAGCTCGGGCTGGCGATGGTCGGCCAGGAGCGCCACGTAGTCGCGCTTGACCCGCGGCCACAGCCAGTCGTCGGCCACCTGCTGGCCCTGCCGGCCGAGCCCGAACTCGGTCTCGAGCCGCTCGACCGCCTCGCGCACGCGCTGGTCGTAGAACGCGATGCGGTCGCGGGCGAGGCGCCGGATGCCGTGCCAGTCGCCGCGCTCGAAGCGCGCCTTGGCCTGCTGCGCGATGTAGCGGGTCAGCCCGAAGTGGCGGTCGAAGCCGGCCAGCATCGCCTGCGCGATCGCGGCCGGCCGGTCGGCGCTGTGCTGGGCCGGCTTCGGCTCGGGCGCGGCGAGCGCGGGCCCCGCAGGTCCGGAAGCTCCGGGAGGCACGGAAGGTCCGGGAGGCGCCGCGGAGGGCGTCGCGGAGGACGTCGCGGGATCGGGTTGCTGGAGCGGCATGGGAGGTCGGGCTGGTCTCGGTCTCACTTCGTGTCGGCGAACAGCTCGCGGCCGATCAGCATGCGGCGGATCTCCGAGGTGCCGGCGCCGATCTCGTACAGCTTGGCGTCGCGCCACAGGCGCCCGGTGGGCGAGTCGTTGATGTAGCCGTTGCCGCCCAGGCACTGGATCGCCTCGCCGGCCATCCAGGTGGCCTTCTCGGCCGAGAACAGGATCGCGCCGGCGGCGTCCTTGCGCAGGCTGCGCGGGTCCACCAGCCCGGCGCGCGAGCGGTCGCACTGGCGCCCCACCTCGTAGACGTAGGCGCGCGTGGCCATCATGGTCGAGTACATGTCGGCGAGCTTGCCCTGCATCAGCTGGAACTCGCCGATCGGCTGGCCGAACTGCCTGCGCTCGTGCACGTACGGCACCACCGCGTCCATGCACGCGGCCATGATGCCCAGCGGGCCGCCCGAGAGCACCGCGCGCTCGAAGTCCAGGCCGCTCATCAGCACGTTCGCGCCGCGTCCCAGCCCGCCGAGCACGTTCCCGGCCGGCACTTCGCAGTCCTGGAACACCAGCTCGCCGGTGTGGCTGCCGCGCATGCCGAGCTTGTCGAGCTTCTGCGCGACCGAGAACCCCTTGAAGCCCTTCTCGATCAGGAACGCGGTCATGCCGCGGGGACCGGCCTCGACGTCGTTCTTCGCGTAGACCACCAGCACGTCGGCGTCCGGGCCGTTGGTGATCCACATCTTGGTGCCGTTCAGGATCCAGCGGTCGCCGCGGAACTCGGCGCGCAGCTTCATCGACACCACGTCGGAGCCGGCGTTGGGCTCCGACATCGCCAGCGCGCCGACCCATTCGCCGGAGACCAGCTTCGGCAGGTACTTGCGCTTCTGCGCGTCGCTGCCGTTGCGGTGGATCTGGTTCACACACAGGTTCGAGTGCGCGCCGTACGACAGGCCGACCGAGGCCGAGCCGCGCGAGATCTCCTCCATCGCGACGATGTGCGCGAGGTAGCCGAGGTCGGCGCCGCCGTACTCCTCGGAGACGGTCATGCCGAGCACGCCCAGGTCGCCGAGCTTGCGCCACAGATCCATCGGGAACCGGTCGGTGCGGTCGATCTCGCCGGCGCGCGGCGTGATCTCCTTCGCGGTGAACTGCTGCAGCGAGTCGCGCAGCATCGCGACCTCGTCGCCGAGGTCGAACTGAAGCCCGGGAATCGTCACCATCGCGAGGCTCTCCTGTGTCGATCCGTCATGGCGCGCTCCGTCGGCGGTGCCGTCGCGCCGGAGGCGTCATTCCGGCGGCTCATTCCGGCGACTCATTCCGGCGGCGGTCACGACCGCGATCCGCATCGCGCGGCCGGCCGCGGCGATCGCGAAGCAGTCCATTCCGGGCTCGACCATGAGGATAACGGCCCGGGCCGGCTCCGGCACACGAGGCCGCGCGACATAGTTTACGTTAACGTCAACGTCAATCAACGCCTTCCCCGCCTTCCCCTTCCGCCTGTCCGTTCCCACGATCGGCGCCTCCCGCCCCCCGCCTCCCGTTTCCCGTCTCTCGCCTCTTGCCTCTCGCCTCGCGATCACTCGGGATCGGCGGGGCCGGCGCCGGGCGCGCGCGCCGCGAGCATCGACCGGGCGCGGATCTCGTGCGCCTCGATCTCGGCCAGCGTCTCCTGCAGGTCGGCCAGCTGCTGCCCCAGCGTCTCGCGGTGCCGGGCGAGCACGGCCAGGAACCGGGCGAGCTGCGGGGCCGTGTCGGCCGGCGACTCGTACATGTCGACCAGGTCGCGGATCTCCGACAGCGACAACCCGAGCCGCTTGCCGCGCAGCGTGAGCTTCAGCCGCGTCCGGTCGCGCTGCGAGTAGATCCGCTGGCGCCCGCCCGTGCCGGCGCGCCGCGGGGCGAGCAGACCCTGGTCCTCGTAGAACCGAATGGTGCGCGGCGTGACGTCGAACTCGCGGGCCAGCTCGCTGATCGAATAGGTCGACATCGGCCGATCATCCGGCAGGCGTCCAGCGAGCGTCAATGCGCGAACACGCCCAGCTGGTCGAGCCGGGCGTCGACCTGTTGCGCCCAGCCGCGATTGGCCACCGGGCTCGCCGGGCTCGGGTGCAGGATCTGCTCGATCCGCGGCGCGGCCTGCGGCCCCAGCGCCGCGCCGATGCGCCGCATCGCGTAGCCGCCCACCCCGATCGCCCACTCGGGCCCGAGCGCGGCGAGCGCGGCGCGCAGGTGCGCGTCGCAGGCGTCCTGCAGCGGGCGCAGCTCGTCCGCGGGCAGCTTCTCGGGCGTGTAGTTGCGCCCGCTCGCCTCGAGGAAGACCAGCGGGCAGTAGTTGAGCACGAAGCACTCGGCGAAGAACGCGTCGGCGCTGCCGAAACGTTGCGCCGCCCAGCCCCAGAGCCGCCGGCCGCTCACTTCGGAGCGCGGGCAGGAGAAGCCCTCGATCGGGCGCTTGGGGTGCTCGCCGGCGGGGCGCCGGACCGGCGCCTGCACGCCCATCCAGTCGCGCACCGCGGCGACCTCGCCGAACGGCACGCCGGTCTGCATCATGCCGAACGGCCCCGGATTCATGCCGACGAAGACCACGCGCCGGCGTCCTGCGCCATAGCGGCGCAGCCAGGCCTCGTGCGGGGCCCAGGCGTAGTCGAGCGGGTTGTAGACGTGCGTGACCGGCGCGCCGAAGCGCAGCGCGGACACGGCGCTCGACAGCGCGCGGGCGGCATCGATCAGGGCGGCGGCAGTCATCGGCGCGGGGACGGGGGAAGGAAGAAGGAAAGGGGCGCGGGTGTGTTGCCGCGCCCCCATGAGCCGCGAGTGGCGGCTGTCGTTCCTCGGGCGGCCCGGTCCGTGGGTGCGTCGCGCATCGTTTCGATGCCCGGCGCTTCTGCGACCGATCCGCCGTCGGAGCTGGCGGCCCCGGCATCCCGGGGCCTCGACTCGAAGGCTAGACCGGGCGCCGGACGCGGTCAAGGCCGCCGCGCGCCGCCGTGACCGGGCGACGGGCCGAACCCGGGGTACTCGTCGCGCCGGATCGCGACCTTGCGCGCATGCGCGCTCCAGCCCTCGCCCGCGCGCAGCGCATCGACCACCGCGCCCGGGTCGGTGATCCAGCTGCCGCCGAACAGCGTGACGCCGCGCGCGAACAAGGGGTCGGGCAGGCAGCCGGCTCCGGGGCCGATCATCGCGAGCCGGGTCGCGCCGGTGCAATGGCGCAGGATCGCGTCGGCGGTGCCGTTGAGCAGCACCGAGCTGGTCGACAGCACCTTGTTGCAGGCGGCCAGCTCCGCGGGGTCGAGCGTGACCCGGCAGCCGTCGCGCTCGCCCGCGAGCTCCGCCCGCAGCTCCACCACGGTGACCCGCGCGCCCGCCGCCGTGCAGCGCCCGAGCAGCGGGCCGAACAGGCCGACCATGCCGACGTGGTCGCCGGCGCGCGGATCGAGCTCGCCGATCGAGTCGACGCTGCCGGGCGGCACGTAGCCGTGCCGGTCGAGCACGCGGCGGCTCAGCGCGTTGATGGCCGCCATCCCGAGGGTACGGGCCACCGTGTCGTCGCGCAGGTAGCCCTGCGCCACCTGCAGCGCATCCGCGCCGGCGACCGGGGCGGCCGCGCGCAGCCGCGCCCAGGTGTCGCCCGGCAGGAGGAAGGCCAGCCCCAGCGTGCCGTCCTCGAGCTCGAGCGCGCAGAACTCGCCGTGCCGGCTCTCGAGCGTCTCGGGGCGCGGCAGGTGCAGCGCGCGCACGCGCGGCGGCCCCGGGTCGGCGCAGGCCGTCAGCAGGGCGAGCAGCTCGGCGGCGATCGAAGGGGGGCGGGGCGTCGGCATGGGTGCGGGGACGGGGAGGTCGTCGATCTCGGGGGACGGCGGGCGCGGCCGTTCAGGTCCGCATGCGGCGCGCCATGATGCGCGCATAGACGCCGGGCGCGAGCCGCGACAGCCACCAGGCGAGCCGCGCGGTCCGGTCGGGCAGCAGCAGGCGCCGTTCGCGGCGCGCGGCCTCGTAGATGCGCGCGGCGATCGCCTCGGGCGCGGCGGGCCGGCCGGCGAGCGCCTTGGTGCCCCGGTACGGACGGCCCTGCGGGTCGAGCGCGTGGCGGTCGATATCGGTCGCGATGAACGACGGGCAGACCAGCATCACCGCCACGCCGGCCGCGGACACCTCGCTGCGCAGGCTGTCGAAGAAGCCGTGCAGGGCATGCTTGCTGGCGGCGTACCCGGTGCGCCCGAGCAGCGGCGCGAACCCGGCGACGCTCGAGATCGCGATCACCATTCCGCGCCGCGCGATCAGTGCGGGCAGCGCCGCGTGCGCGCAGTGCATCGCTCCCACGAAGTTGACCGCCATCACGCGCCGGATCACGTCGGGCACGGTGTCCGCGAACGCGCCGTGGTGCGAGATGCCGGCGTTGCAGATCAGCAGGTCGATGCCGCCGAAGCGCGCGCCGCCGGCCTCGATCGCGCGCCGGCACGCGGCTTCGTCGGTCACGTCGCATTCGCAGGCGAGCGCGTCGACGCCGGTGGCGCGCAGCGCTTCGACGGCCCGGGCGAGGACCTGCGCGTCGCGATCGAGGGCCACGATGCGCGCGCCGGCCCGGCCGAAGCGTTCGCACAGCGCGCGCCCGAGCCCGCCCGCCGCCCCGGTGACCGCGACCGTCGCGCCGTCGAAGCGGCGCCGCGCGCGCATCGTCAGGCCCGCCGGCCGCGCGCCTGCAGCCAGAGGTCGAGCACCTGCGCCGAGCTCAGCCGGGGCCGGTAGCCGAAGTCCCGCTTCAGGCGCGTATTGTCGAGCACCGGCCGGTAGCGCAGGAACCGCACCTGCTCGGGCCCGTACCGCGTCAGGCCGAGCGGCCGCAGCAGCGCGAGCGCGGCGCCGAGCAGCCAGGCCGGCAGCACGATGCGGCGCTTGCCGAGGCGCTCGGCGATCTGCGTCACCGTGAGCGCGCCGTCGCCCGCGAGGTTGTAGGTCCCGGCCGGCGCGCCGCGGATCGCGTGCACGATCGCGCCGACCACGTCCTGGTCCCAGACGAACACGAACGGGCTGTCGGCGCCGCGGACCGCGATCAGCCGCGGCTTCTCGAACAGCTCGGTGATCTGGTTGCGCGTCGTCTCGCCCAGGATGGTGCCGATCCGGAACACCACCTGCTGCAGCCCGGGATGGGCGCTGCGGTACTCGGCCAGCATCTCCTCGACCAGGCGCTTGTGGCGCGCATAGGCGAACGCGTCGTTGCCGCGCACCGGCTGGTCCTCGGTGATCCACGCCGGGTTGTCGGCATGGTAGCCGTAGGCGGCGCCGCTGGAGCTGACCACGATCCGGCGCACGCCGGCCGCGACGCAGGCCTCCAGCACGTTGCGGGTGCCGAGCACGTCGACCGAGTACTCGAATTCCGGCGTGCTGTCGGGCCCGGGCGTGACGATCGACGCCAGGTGCACGACGATCTCGCAGCCGCGCATCGCCTCGGCCAGGCCGGGCGACCGGACGTCGGCCTCGCGGTACTGCACCCCCGGCAGGCGCAGCTGCGGCGGGCATGCGCGGATGTCGGCCGCGACCACGTGGTCGCCGGCGGCGGCGAGCGCGGCGACGAGCTGGCTGCCGAGATAGCCGGCGGCGCCGGTGACGAAGACGCGCGCGGCGCTCACGACGCCGTGGCGGGCGCCGGCGGGCGGCGGCGCCACCAGCTCGCCAGCGCGAGGCCGGCCACGATGTGCCAGATGCCCCACCAGGCCGCGACGATCGCCATGCCGCCCATGCCGCCGAAGAAGTTGAACACCAGCACCAGGCCGAAGCCCGAGTTCTGGATGCCGACCTCGATCGAGGTCGCGCGGCAGTCGCGTTCTGGCAGCCGGGCCAGCCGGCCGCTCCAGTAGCCGAGCAGCAGCCCGAGCCCGTTCATCAGGAACACCACCCCGACGACCCGCAGCACGTGGTCGATGAAATGGCGCCAGTTGGCGCCCAGCGCGCCGATCACGAAGGCGCCGAACACCAGCAGCGACAGGAGCTTGAACGGCCGGTGCGCGCGGCGCGCGAAGGCCGGAAACCAGTGCGCGACGCCCATGCCGAGCGCCGCGGGGATGCCCAGCAGGAACACGATCGCCCCGACGACCTCGAGGGGGCTGAGCTCGACCGCGTGCAGCAGCTCGCGGGTCGCCGGGTTCAGGTTGCCCCAGAACGCGAGGTTGAAGGGGGTGAAGAACAGCGACCCGAGCGTCGAGAAGGCGCTGATCGTGATCGACAGCGCCGTGTTGCCGTGCGCGTAGTGGGTCAGGAAGTTGGACAGGTTGCCGCCGGGGCAGGCCGCCACCAGGATCATGCCCAGCGCGATGCTGGGCGCCGGCTTCAGCAGCATCCCCAGGGCGAAGGCGACGGCCGGCAGCAGCAGGAACTGCCCGAGCAGCCCGATCAGCGTCGCGCGCGGCGCGCTGGCGATGCCCTTGAAGTCGGAGATCCGCATGTCCAGCGCGACGCCGAACAGCACCAGCGCGAGGATCACGTTCAGCGCGGTCAGCGAGGCCGGGCTGAAGTTGAGCCGGACCAGGTCGATCTCGGTCATGCGGGGTCTCCGTTCAGCGGCCCTTCGGCTCTTCGTGCATCTTCTTGAAGTGGATCAGCCCCGGCGCCCACATGTGCTTGACCGGATCGACGTCGACGTGGACGACCGCGCAGCCGCCGGAGGCGAGCGCGCGCTCGAGCGCCGGCCGCAGCTGGCGCGGGTCGGCGACGCGTTCGCCGTGCGCGCCCATCGCCTGCGCCAGCCGGTCGAACTCGATCTCGCCCAGGTCGGCCTTGATCGTCTCCTCGGGCCCGAGCGACTTCATGATCATCGTCTTCAGGGGCCGCAGCATGAACTGCTGGTTCATCTTCACCATGCCCCATTGCCGGTCGCACAGCACCAGGTAGACCACCTGCAGCCGGTTGCGGACCGCGGTCTCGATCTCCTGCGGGTGAAAGCCCATGGCGCCGTCGCCGATGATGCAGCACACCGGGCGACCCGGCCGCGCGGCCGCCGCGCCGAGCGCCTGCGCGACGCCGGCGCCGAGCATCCCGAACTTGAAGGTCGACAGCAGGGTGTTCGGCTGCCGGACCTGCCAGTGGAACATGGTCCAGATGGTCGCGTTGCCGCCGTCGGCCACGAGCACCGCGTCGTCGGGGAGCAGGTCGCGGCACACGCTGGCGACGTGGGCCGGGTTCATCGGCACCGACAGGTCGGAGAGCGCCTTGTCCCAGCCCTCGCGGTCCTCGCGCATCGCCTTCCCGTAGCGCGCGATGCGCGCCCGGCGCTCGTCGAGCCGGGTTTCGTCGCGCCGGCGCTCGAGCTCGTCGGCGAGCTGCTCGAGGAAGACGCGCGCGTCGCCGACCACCGCGAGGTCGACCGGCCGGTTCATCCCGATCGCCTCGCCGTCGACGTCGACCTGGATCGTCGTCTGCGCGCCGGCGTCGCGCCAGTACGGCGGCTTGCCCCACCAGTCGGTCTCGCCGACGCGCGAGCCGACGATCAGCATCGCGTCGGCCTCGTTGCGCACCGTGTGGTTGAGCTTGATGTGCACCATCGGGACCGCCAGCGGCGAGGTCTCCGGGAGCGCGCCGCGGGCGGCCCAGCTGGTCGTCACCGGCGCCTGCAGCGACTCGGCCACGCGCTGCAGCGCCGCGCAGGCGTCCGCGTGGATCACGCCGCTGCCGGCGTGGATCGCGGGCGCCCCGGCCTGGACCAGGATCTGCGCGGCGCGCGCCACCTGCTCGGGCGCGACCGCCGCCGGCTCGGTGCGGCGGTAGCGGTGCGGCGGCTGCGGCGCGCCCGGGTCCTTGAACTTGCCGTTCATCAGGTTCTCGGGGACGTCGACGTGCACCACGCCCGGCCGGCCCTCCCAGCTGCGGCGCAGCGCCCGGCGCACGATCTCCGCGATGCGCTCGAAGCCGGGCACCGCGACGCTGGACTTCGCCATTCGCCCGATCACGCCGGTCTGGTCGAAGTTCTGGTAGGCGCCCGGCCGGTCGGCGCCGGCGATCCCGGTGCGGCGCGCGCTGGTGATCGCGAGCACGCGGTTGCCCTCGGCCTGCTCGACCACGAGGCCGGGCAGCAGGTTCGCGACGCCGGGGCCGTTGCTCGCCATGCAGACGCCGAGGCGGCCGGTCAGGCGCGCGTAGGCGCCGGCCATGTGCGCGGCGCTGGTCTCGTGGCGCGGCGTCACGATCTCGATGCCGAGCCGGTGCAGCGCCGAGTAGAAGCCGAAGTAGGTGCCGTCGATGATCCCGAAGACCTTCTCGACGCCTTCCTGCTGGAGCATGCGCGCGATCAGCTCGCCGCCGCTGATGTCCGACATGTCGTCTCCCGGTGCGTGTCGGTCAGTCGATGACCAGCTCGCGGCGCACGCTGCGCACGTCGATCTCGAACTCGAGCCCCTGCACCGGCGGCCGGCAGACGTGCCAGTCGAGGCCGAGGCGCAACAGCCCGCGCGGCGCGAACTCGCTGGCGACCAGCGGGCCGATGTCGTGCGCGGCGTAGACCTGGACCGCGGTGAGCGCGCTCCAGTCGCCGCCGAGCGCCGCGGTGTTGCGCACCAGCCCGTCGAGGACGAAGGCGGCCTTGCGCGCCAGGCCGGCGGGAGAGGTGTCGCCGTAGGCGACGATCCCGTCCGGGAACGGCGTGCCCTCGGCCCACTCGGCGTAGCCGGCGATGACGAAGCTGCGCGGCCCGGGCGCGTCGGCCGCGTGGTCCGACGTGGTGAGGAAACCGGCGTGCGCGGCGCCGGTGGGCACGGTATAGCTGAACGCGTGGAACCCCGGCTCGACCGGGGCGTCGTGGACCGGGCAGACGTTGCTGCGCGCCACCGGGTTCAGGCCGTCGCGGTACAGGCCCCAGCGCTTGAGCACCGCGGCCCAGGTCTGGTTGAAGTCGTCGAACCCGCCGGAGGTGAACGGCGCCGGCGAGCGCAGCTCGGCGGCGCACAGCGCGGTGAGCGGCCGGTGGCGTTCGCGCAGGTGCGCCGCGATCGCCTCGAAGCCCTCGCCGATCGGCAGCACGCGCGCGAACCGGGCGCGCACGATCTCGAACCCGGGCAGCGCGATCACGCCCGAGGAAAAGGCCGGCCGGCCTTCCAGGAAGGCGTAGTCCGCGCCGACGGAATTGTGTATGTTTGCCACCGCGGTATCCTCGAGAGCCAGGACGGGTCCGGTCGGGCGACTATGCGCGACGCGGCCGGCCGGCGCAAGCATCCGGATCAAGACATGAGCCAGAATCCCGACACGATGACCTTCGTCGATCACGGCGACGGCGGACCGCCCTCGGTGCTGCGCGCCGCGCGCATGCCGGTGCCGGTTCCGGCCGCCGGCGAGGTGCTGATCCGCGTGGCCTGGGCCGGCGTCAACCGGCCCGACGTCTCCCAGCGCCAGGGTCACTATCCCCCGCCCCCGGGCGCGTCGCCGGTGATCGGCCTGGAGGTGTCGGGGCACGTGGCCGCGCTGGGCGAGGGCGTCACCGCGTTCTCGGTCGGCGATGCGGTCTGCGCGCTCACCAACGGCGGCGGCTATGCCGAGTTCGCGGTCGCGCCGGCGGGGCAGGTGCTGCCGGTCCCCGGCGGAATGTCGCTGTGCGAGGCGGCGGCGCTGCCCGAGAACTTCTTCACCGTCTGGACCAACGTGTTCGAGCGCGGCCGGCTGGCGGCCGGCGAGTCGTTCCTGGTGCACGGCGGCTCCTCGGGCATCGGCCTGACCGCGATCCAGCTGGCGCGCGCGCGCGGCGCGACGGTCTATGCGACGGTCGGCGGCCCGGAGAAGGCGGCGGCCTGCGAGCGCGCGGGGGCGCGCGCGGCGATCGACTATCGTCGCGAGGACTTCGTCGCGCGGATCGCCGAGCTGACCGGAGGCCGCGGCGTGGACCTGATCCTCGACATGGTCGGCGGGGACTACGTCGTGCGCAACTTCAAGGCGCTGGCGGTCGAGGGCCGGCTGGTGCAGATCGCGGTCCTGAACGGGCGCAAGGCCGAGATCGACTTCGGTCCGCTGATGGTCAAGCGCCTGACCTGGACCGGCTCGACGCTGCGGCCGCGCAGCGCCGCCGACAAGGCGCACATCGCGGCCGGGCTGCGCGAGCAGGTCTGGCCGCTGCTCGCGTCGGGCGAGGTCCGGCCGGTGATCCACGCGACCTTCGACCTGCCCGATGCCGCGCAGGCGCACGCGCTGATGGAGTCGTCGCGCCACATCGGCAAGATCATGCTGCGCGTGGCCGGCGACTAGGCCCTGTTCGCACTACGATCGTCCGCGCGCCGAGGCCCGCCGGGCCGCCAGACGAGGCGTCGGCGCCGCCGCGCGCGGCGCGGCGCCGGCCTCAGGTCTGGACCAGCTTGCGCTGCCGGCTGATCGCCATCAGCAGCCCGGCGCCAAGGCCCAGCGTCACCATCGCGGTGCCGCCGTACGACATCAGCGGCAGCGGCACGCCGACCACCGGCAGGATGCCCGAGACCATGCCGATGTTGACGAACGCGTAGGTGAAGAAGATCAGCGTGATCGACCCCGCCAGCAGGCGCGCGAAGATGTTCGCGCCGTTGGCCGCGATCACCAGGCCGCGGCCGATCAGCAGCAGGTAGACGAACAGCAGCGCCAGGTTCCCCACCAGCCCGAACTCCTCGGAGAACACGGCGAAGATGAAGTCGGTGGTGCGCTCGGGGATGAACTCGAGGTGCGCCTGGGTGCCGGCCATCCAGCCCTTGCCCCAGATCCCGCCCGAGCCCACCGCGATCGTCGACTGGATCACGTGGAAGCCCTTGCCGAGCGGGTCCGACGACGGGTCGATCATCATCAGCACGCGGTGCCGCTGGTAGTCGTGCATCATCGTCCACAGCACCGGCAGCGACGCGATGCCCGCGACGACGCTGCCGATGATGACTTTCCAGCTCAGGCCGGCGAAGCAGATCGCGTAGATGCCGGCGGCCGACACCAGCAGCGAGGTGCCCAGGTCGGGCTGGCGCGCGATCAGCCAGACCGGCAGCGCGAGCAGGACGGCCGCGATCACGAAATCGACCCAGCCGCGCGCGCCCTCGCGGTGCTGGAAGTACCAGGCGAGCATCAGCGGCATCGCGATCTTCATCAGCTCCGACGGCTGGATCCGCACGACGCCGAGGTCGAGCCAGCGCCGCGCGCCCTTCGAGATGTCGCCGAACAGCGCCACCCCGACCAGCAGGACCACCCCCAGCAGGTAGATCGGCACCGCGGAGCGCTGCATCCACTGCAGCGGCAGGTTGGCGGCGACCCACATGATCGCGAACGAGATCAGCAGGTTGCGGCCGTGGTCCTGCATGCGGCCGTCGTAGTCGAGCGACGCCGAGTACATGGTCACCAGGCTCATCGTGACCAGAAGGGCCAGCGAGAAGAGCAGCGGCGCATCGAACACCAGCACGTGCGGGCGGATGCGCTGCCACAGCGAGGGCCGCTCGTGGATCATCGCCTGGGCTCCGGCTCGGGCACCTGCTCGGGCTCGACGCTTTCCGGGACGTCGCGCATCTCGGCCTCGTCGAGCAGCTTCGGCAGCAGGTCTTCGCTGATGTCCCTGGGGAGCTTGCCGAGCAGGTGGAAGTCGAACAGCTTGCGCGCGATCGGGGCCGCGGCCTGGGCGCCGAACCCGCCGTTCTCGACGATCAGCGCCACCGCGATCTTCGGGTCGTCGGCCGGGGCGAACGCCATGAACAGCGAGTGGTCGCGATGGCGCTCGGCGACGCGCCGCGCGTCGTAGCGCTCGCCCTGGCGGATCCCGACCACCTGCGCGGTGCCGGTCTTGCCGGCGGCGACGTACTCGGTGCCGGCGAACGCGATCCGCCCCGTCCCGAACCGGTTCACGTCGACCATGGCGCCCTTGACCAGGTCGACGTAGTCCTGCCTGAGGGGGATGCGGTAGCTCTCGGTCGGCACGGTGCGCCGGCGCTGGTGGGTGGCCGGGTCCTCGATCGTCTGGACCACGTGCGGCTTCATCACGATGCCGTCGTTGGCCAGCGTCGCGGTCGCGTGGGCGAGCTGGAGCATGGTGAACGCGTTGTAGCCCTGGCCGATGCCGATCGACGGCGTTTCCCCCGGCAGCCACTTCTGCTTGTAGCGCCGCAGCTTCCATTGCGACGACGGCAGGATCCCGGCGGTCTCGTGGTCGAGGTCGATCCCGGTGAGCTGGCCGAATCCCCAGGGCTGCATGAAGTCGTGGATCCGGTCGACGCCCATCTCGTAGGCGGCCTTGTAGTAGTAGGTGTCGCTCGAGACGACGATCGACTTGCGCAGGTCGACGATGCCGTTGCCCGACGGCTTGGAGTCGCGGAAGCGGTGGTTCCCGAGCTGGAAGTAGCCGGGGTCGGAGATCGTGTCCTGCGGGGTGCGGGTGCCCGACATCAGCACCGCCAGCGCCATGAACGGCTTGTAGGTCGAGCCCGGCGGGTAGGTGCCGCGCAGCGGCCGGTTCAGCAGCGGCTTGTCGGGGTCCTCGTTGAGCGCCTGCCAGCTCTGCGTGTCGATGCCGTCGACGAACAGGTTCGGGTCGAACGAGGGGCGCGAGACCATCGCCAGCACGTCGCCGGTCTTCGGCTCGATCGCGACCAGCGCGCCGCGGCGGTCGCCGTAGAGCTCCTCGGCGAGCTTCTGCAGCCGGATGTCGATCGACAGGACGAGGTTCGACCCGGGCACCGGCGGCTTGCGCGAGAGCGTGCGCACGATGCGCCCGCCCGCCGAGACCTCGACCTCCTCGGCGCCGACCTGGCCGTGCAGCGCCGACTCGTACGAGGCCTCGACGCCGATCTTGCCGGTATGCGTCGACCCGGCGTAGTTCGAGAGCAGGTCCTGCTCCTCGAACCGGCGCTTGTCGTCGACCGAGATGCGCCCGATGTGCCCGACCACGTGCGCGGTGGTCTCGCCGAGCGGGTAGTTGCGGAACAGCCGCGCCCGGATCTCGACCCCGGGGAAGCGGAAGCGGTTGACCGCGAGCCGGGCCACTTCCTCGTCGGTGAGCCGCACTTTCAGCGGCACGCTGTCGGAGCTGCGCGAGTCCTCGAGCAGCCGGCGGAAGCGCTGCCGGTCGCGCGCGGTGATCTCGACGATCTCCGACAGCGCCGCGATGGTGTCGTCGAGCCGCGCGACCCGCTTCGGCGCGATCTCGAGCGTGTACGCCGAGACGTTCTCGGCCAGCAGCACGCCGTTGCGGTCGAAGATCAGCCCGCGCGCGGGCGGCGCGGGCACCAGCGCGATCCGGTTCTCCTCGGCCTGCGCGTGGAAGTCGGCATAGCGGTAGACCTGCAGGTAGACGAAGCGCGCCGCCAGGACGCCGAAGCAGGCCAGGACCAGCACCATCGCGATCGCCAGCCGCAACCGGAGCTGGTGCAGGTCTCGCTCGGTGTCGCGGACTTCGACCATGGCGGCGCCGGGTCAGATCGGCCGGTTCTCGTCGCGATCGACGGCGCGCCGCTGCGGGGCCAGCAGCAGCCAGTGCGCGAGCGGCCACAGCAGCGTGCAGCTCACGCTCTGCAGGAACCAGGCCCAGCCGGGGAACCCGCCGCCCACCGCCATCCGCACCACCAGCAGGACCAGCTGCGTGAGCAGGAACAGCGGCAGCACGTGCGCCATCTGGCCGGCGAGGTGGAACCAGGGCACGCGCCGGTGCAGGCTGAGCGCGCCGTACGACAGCAGCGTGTAGGCGAGCGCATGCTCGCCGAGCAGCGCCGCGTCGTGCACGTCCATCAGCAGCCCGAACAGGAACGCGATGCCGATCCCGACCATCCTGGGCTGGTGGATGTTCCAGAACACCAGCACCAGCGCGAGGAAGTCGGGGACGCCGGTCATGCGCCCCCAGGGCAGCACGTTCAGCAGGAACGCCGAGGCGATCGTGAACGTGATGAACGCGCGGTTCGCCGGCAGCAGCAGGTAGTGCGGACGCCTCTGCATCGGCTCACTCCCCGCGCCGGCGCCGGCGCTGCTCGACGCCCGGCGCCTCGGGCGGCGGCAGGCCGGGCTGCGCCTGCGGCTCGACCAGCAGGACCAGCAGCAGCTTGGTGCGCTCGGCATGGGCCGCGGGCTCGACCGTCACGCGCAGGAACGCCGACGAGCCGGTCTCGATTCCGCGCACCGTCCCGACCGGCAGCCCGGGCGGGAACAGGCCGTCGAGGCCGGAGGTGACCAGCACGTCGCCGTCGCGCACGTCGGCGTTGGTGCGCAGGTAGCGCAGCTCGACCGTGCCGTCGGGCGATCCCCCGAAGGCGACCGAGCGCTCGCCGGTGCGGCGGATCTCGACCGGGATCGTCGACCGGCGGTCGGTGACCAGGGTCACCTCGCTCGAGAGCGGGTAGACGCGGGTGATCTGGCCCGCGACGCCGGATGCGTCGATCACCGGCTGTCCGGCGACCACGCCGTTCTGCTGACCCTTGTCGAGCACCAGCGTGCGCGAGAACGCGTCGCGCGCGTCGTAGAGCACCTCGGCGACGGTCGAGCGGATCGCGGTGCGCTCGCGCATCGCCAGCAGCTGCCGCAGCTGCTGGTTCTCGGCCGCCAGCCGCTCGGTCTGCAGCAGCGCATTGGCATTGGCGATCTCGAGCCGGCGCAGCTCGGCGTTCTCGGCGCGCAGGCGGTTGACGTCGGCCAGGTACTCGGCGCCGAGATTGATCATGTCGCGCGGCACCAGCAGCGTCCGCTGGACCGGGTACAGGACGGTGGCGATGCCCTCGCGCAGGCGCCCGAGGAGGTCGAGCCGGGCGTCGACGACCAGCAGCGTGATCGCGAACAGCGAGAAGAACAGCAGCCGGGCGTTTGCAGACGGGCCTTGCTTGAAGAACGGCGGCGGGCTGCGGTCCACTCCCGGAGTGCCTCGCGGACGTTGGCGGGGCCCGTGCCGGCCCTACTCGCTGGTGAAGATGGTGCCGAGCTTCTCCATGCGCTCGAGGGCCATGCCGCAGCCGCGCACGACGCAGGTGAGCGGATCCTCGGCGACCAGCACCGGCAGCCCGGTCTCCTCGATCAGCAGGCGGTCGAGGTCGCGCAGCAGCGCGCCGCCGCCGGTGAGCATGATGCCGCGCTCGGTGATGTCGGCACCCAGCTCGGGCGGGGTCTGCTCGAGCCCGATCTTCACCGCCGAGACGATCTGGTTCAGCGGATCGGTGAGCGCCTCGAGGATCTCGTTCGAGGTGATCGTGAAGCTGCGCGGGATGCCCTCGGAGAGGTTGCGCCCCTTGACCTCCATCTCGCGGATCTCGGAACCGGGGAAGGCCGAGCCGATCGTGTTCTTGATCGCCTCGGCGGTGGGCTCGCCGATCAGCATGCCGTAGTTGCGGCGGATGTAGTTGATGATCGCTTCGTCGAACTTGTCGCCGCCGACCCGCACCGAGCCCTTGTAGACCATGCCGCCGAGCGAGATCACGCCGACCTCGGTGGTGCCGCCGCCGATGTCGACCACCATCGAGCCGGCCGCCTCGGACACCGGCAGGCCGGCGCCGATCGCCGCGGCCATCGGCTCCTCGATCAGGAACACCTGCGAGGCGCCGGCGCCCAGCGCCGACTCGCGGATCGCGCGCCGCTCGACCTGCGTGGAGCCGCAGGGCACGCAGATGATGATGCGCGGGCTGGGCGAGAACAGCCGCGACTCGTGCACCATCTTGATGAACTGCTTGAGCATCTGCTCGGTGACGGTGAAGTCGGCGATCACGCCGTCCTTCATCGGG
>JBDHRX010000036.1:0-25903 GCA_039807785.1 Burkholderiaceae bacterium | reverse complement strand
GCAGCGGCGACCGGGAAGGCAGCGCGTCGGGCGACGCGGCCGACCTCGCGGCAGCCGCCGCGTCCGAGCCGTCCGGCGCCGCCGTGGCTCCCCTCCCCGACGCGTCGTCCGGCACGCGCTCCGAGGCACCCTCGGACGCGGCGCAGGCCGGGGCGAACGCTCCCACCGCAGTCCAGACCACGCTGCCGTTCACCACGGCCGCAGCCGCGGCAGCCGCCGACGCTCCCGCGACCGGTCCAGCCTTCGTCCCGGATCGTACCGAGGCCGACAGCGCGCAGCCCGCGCCGACCGCGGCCACGTCCGGCGCCGCGCCGGCCAGCGCCGGCAGCGAGCCGGTGTCCGGGCAGGCCGCGGCGTCCGAAGGCGCTGCGCCGGAAGCCGTGGCACCGGAAGCCGCGGCACCCGAGGCAGCCGCCGTCGAGGCACCGGCGCAACCGATCGCCCCGGCCCAGCCGATCGCCCCGGAGCCGCCGCCGCGCGACGAGATCGAGCGGATGCTGGCCGGCGCCGGCCTGCAGTGGGTCGAGACCACCGAACGCCCGGTCGCCGAGGCGCCGGCGCACGTGCCATCGCCCCGGGCGCCGCGCGTGCGTCGCCCGCGTGCCGCGCCGAGCGCCGAGCCGCTGCAGCAGGTGGAGACGCGCCCCGACGGAGAGGCCTGACACCGGCCGCGCCGGCTGCCGGAGCCGGCGAAGCCGCCCGGCGCGTCCGATAGTCTCGACGCGCCGACGGCTTCTCCGGCGACTGCGGCCCGGATTGTTACCATGGGGCATGGTCGCGAATCCATCGTCATGAGCGAACGCCGCGCCTCCGCCGCCGACCAGCGCTACGCCGCACCGGTCCCCGCGATCCCGGCGCGGCCGCTCGCGCCCACCGGCCTGCTGGCCGACCGGCGCGGACGGCGTCTGCACGACCTGCGCATCTCGGTCACCGACCGCTGCAACTTCCGCTGCACCTATTGCATGCCGAAGGCGGTGTTCGGCAGCGACTACGCGTTCCTGCCGCAGGCCTCGCTGCTGAGCTTCGAAGAGATCGCCCGGCTCGCGCGCCTCTTCATCGCCCACGGGGTCGAGAAGATCCGCCTGACCGGCGGCGAACCGCTGGTCCGGCGAGACGTCGAACGCCTGGTGGCGATGCTCGCGCCGCTGCGCACGCCAGCCGGGTCGCCGATCGACCTCACCCTCACCACCAACGGCTCGCTGCTCGCGCGCAAGGCGCGCGCGCTGCGCGACGCGGGCCTGCAGCGCGTCACCGTCAGCCTCGACGCGCTCGACGACGCGGTGTTCCGCGCGATGAACGACGTCGACTTCCCGGTCGCCGACGTGCTCGCCGGCATCGAGGCGGCTGATGCGGCGGGGCTGAAGCCGATCAAGGTCAACATGGTGGTCAAGCGCGGCGTCAACGACCACGAGATCGTGCCGCTGGCGCGGCATTTCCGCGGCAGCGGGCACATCGTGCGCTTCATCGAGTTCATGGACGTCGGCGCCTCGAACGGCTGGCGCATGGACGACGTGGTGCCGAGCGCCGAGGTGGCGCGGCGCATCGCTGCGGCCTTCCCGATCGAGCCGGTGGCGCCGAACTACGACGGCGAGGTGGCCGAGCGCTGGCGCTACCTCGACGGCGCCGGCGAGATCGGCCTGATCTCCTCGGTCACCCAGCCGTTCTGCGGCGGCTGTACGCGCGCCCGGCTGTCCACCGAGGGCAAGCTCTACACCTGCCTGTTCGCCACCGCCGGCCAGGACCTCCGGGCGCTGCTGCGCGGCGGCTGCGACGACGCGCAGATCGGTGCCGCGATCGGCGCGATCTGGTCGGCCCGCGACGATCGCTACTCGGAGCTGCGCTCGGCCGACACCGCCGGCCTGCGCAGGATCGAGATGTCCTACATCGGCGGCTGAGCCGCGTTCCTGGCATGACCGGACCCGCGCTCGACGACCGGCCCTGGCCCGGACGCCTCGACGTCGAGGCGGTCGACGAGCATGGCCGCGCCGTACGCGCTGCGATCCCCGACGAACGCCCGCTGCGGATCGAGCTCGACCGGCACCTGCTCGCCACGCTGACGACGCTGGGCACCGCCCCGGCGCATCTCGCGCTCGGCTGGCTGCGCGGCCGAGGCCTGGTCCCGGGGCCCGATGCGCTGGCCGAGGTCCGGGTCGACCGCGACACGGGCACGGTCCGGATCACGTCGCGGACGGCGCCCGGCAGCGCGCCGGGGGCGGCCGGCCGCCCCGCGGCGCCCTCTCCGTCCGGCGGTTCCAGCTCGTCCGCCGACCCCTTCGCTACCGCCTTCACCGACCCCCTCGCCGGCTTCGATCACCGGCCCGGCGGATCCCACGCCCGGCTGAGCGAAGCCGTGCTGCACGCGCTGCTCGAACGGCTCGCCCGCCTGCCGCGTGACGAGCCCGGCGCCGGGGCGGTGCACGCCTGCGCGCTGTGCTCGAACGCCGGCGCATCGCGCGGCGACACGCTGTATGCGGTCGAGGACGTCGGCCCCCACAACGCCCTCGATGCCGCGAGCGGCTGGATGTGGCTCGCGGCGGCGCCCGATGCGGCCGAGGTGGTCCTCCTCACCAGCGCGCCGCTCACCGAGGACGTCGTCGTCCGGTGCGCGCGGATGGGCATCCCGTTCCTGCTCTCGCGCGCCGACATCACCCGGGGCGGCCGCGAAGCCGCCCTGCGGGCCGGACTCACCACGATCGGCCGCTGCCGCGGCCGGCACCATCTGGTCTTCACCGGCGGCGAGCGCCTCGTGCGCCAGCCGGTCACCGCCCTCGCGTGAGCGCGGCCGCCGCCCCGCCCGGATGCGGCGCGCCGGGCATCGAGCGCGACCGGATCACCGGGATCGTCCTGGCCGGCGGCCTCGGACGACGCATGAGCGCCGACGGCCAGGGAGTCGACAAGGGCCTGCAGTCGCTGCGCGGGCGCCCGCTGGTGCAGCACGTGCTGGAGCGATTCGCGCCGCAGGTGGGGACGGTACTGATCAGCGCCAACCGCAATCCCGAACGCTATCGCGACTTCGGCTGGCCGGTGGTGGGCGACCTGTTCCCGGACTTCGCGGGGCCGCTGGCGGGCCTGCATGCCGGCCTGCGCGCCACGCGCACCGGCTACGCCGCCACCGTCCCCTGCGACACGCCGTTCCTGCCGGCCGACCTGGTCGCCCGGCTCGGCGCCGCGCTCGCGGCCGCGCCCGGCGCGCGGCTCGCCGTGGCACGCACCGCGAGCCGCACCCATCCGGTCTTCATGCTGGCCGAACGCGCCCTGCTCCCGGCCCTCGAAGCCTTCCTCGCCGGCGGCGGGCGCAAGGTCGATGCCTGGTACGCTCCCCTGGGCGCGGTCGAGGTCGCGTTCGACGACGAGACGGCCTTCCGCAACATCAACACGCCGCAGGAGCTCGGCGAACAGGAATCCCAATGAGCGCGCCGAAGAGCCTCGCCGAGGCGATCAACTGCCTGTCCGACTACGACCCCGACGCCCTGCCGGTCGCGCAGGTCCGCGAGATCGTCGACCGCGTGGTCGTCCCGGTCCGCGCGGTCGAGCAGGTGGCGCTGCGCAGCGCCCTCGGGCGCGTGCTCGCAGCCGACATCGCCTCGCCGATCGACGTTCCGGCCCACGACAACTCGGCGATGGACGGCTATGCGGTGCGCAGCGCCGACCTCGGCGCCGGCGGCCCGGCCACCCTGCGGATCGTCGGCACCGCGCTCGCCGGGCGGCCGTTCGGCGGCGCCGCCGCTCCCGGCGAAGCGGTCCGCGTGACCACCGGCGCGATGATGCCGGCCGGCCTCGACACCGTGGTGATGCAGGAGGTGGCGACCGTCGACGGCGAACGCCTCGTGGTGCCGCCCGGGCAGCAGGCCGGCCAGCACCGGCGGCTGCGCGGCGAGGATCTCGCCGCCGGCAAGCCGGCCCTGCTCGCCGGACGCCGCATCACGCCGGCCGACCTCGGGCTGCTGGCCTCGCTCGGCTGCGCCGAGGTGCCGGTCCGGCGGCGCCTGCGCGTGGCCTTCTTCTCGACCGGCGACGAGCTGCGCAGCGTCGGGCAGCCGCTGGAGCCGGGCACGCTGTACGACAGCAACCGCTACACGCTGTACGGAATGCTCGCGCGCCTCGGCGTCGACCTGATCGACATGGGCGTGGTGCGCGACGACCCGGCCTCGCTCGAGCGCGCGATGCGCAGCGCGGCGCTGAACGCCGACGCGGTCGTGTCGTCCGGCGGCGTGTCGGTCGGCGACGCCGACTTCACGCGGCAGGTCATGGCGCGGCTCGGCGAGGTCGCGTTCTGGTCGGTCGCGATGCGGCCGGGCCGGCCGCTCGCCTTCGGCCGCATCGGCACCACCAGCTACTTCGGCCTGCCGGGCAACCCGGTCGCCGTGATGATCACCTTCTATTTCTTCGCGCGCGACGCGCTGCTGCGGCAGATGGGCGCCGCGCCGGAGCCGCTCCCGTTCGTCCGGGCGCGCTCGCTCTCGGCGCTGCGCAAGCGCCCCGGGCGCACCGAATACCAGCGCGCGCGCCTCGTGCACGAGCCCGACGGCGGCATGTCGGTGCGCAGTTTCGGCAGCCAGAGCTCGAGCGTGCTGCGATCGATGTCGGAAGCCAACTGCGTGATCGTGCTGCATCACGACCAGGGACCGGTCGCCGCCGGCGACCCGGTCGACTGCATCGCCTTCGAAGGGCTGGTCTAGGGCCGGCCGGCGCGACGACCGTTCCCGCGATCGCCGCGCGAAGGCCCTGGCCTTCGCCGGATCAGCCGGCGTCGAGCCGGTGGTCGCTGATCAGGATGCCGTCGTCGTCGACATAGCACCAGTCGTCCGGCGCCACCCGGACTCCGCCGATCTCGACCACCCGGTCGCGGGCGCCGTTGCCGCGCCGGTCGCTGCGACGCGGATGCGCCGCCAGCGCGCGCACGCCGACGTCGCAGTCGTTGATCTCGGCCACGTCGCGCACGCAGCCGTTGACGATCACGCCCGCCCAGCCGTTGGTGCTCGCCAGCCGGGCCAGGTTCCCGCCGACCAGCGCGCAGCGCAGGCTGCCGCCGCCGTCGACCACCAGCACCCGGCCTGCGCCGGGCGTCTCGAGCGCGGCCCGCACCATCGAGTTGTCCTCGAAACAGCGCACCGTCGCGACCGGCCCGGAAAAGCGCACCCGGCGGCCGAAGGCCCGGAAGGCCGGGTGCAGCACGCGCAGCTCGCCCGAGAGGAGACGCTCCTCGTGGTTGTCGCAGAGATCGGTCGTGGCCGGGATCGGGTTCGGGACGGGAGCGGCGGGCGGCATGTCGGTTCCTCGCGCGGTTCGGTGCTGGGCGCGACACGGATCATCGCACAGGCCGGAGCCGTCACCGGCGCGGCCCGCGAGGCCGCTGGCCGCTGCGCCGCTGCGCCGCTGTGCCGCGATGCGAGCGGCACGGCGGCCCATGCGACAATCCGGAATCGGCGTTTCCTTCGCAGTCCGTTCCGAGGAGGTGACATGGCAACCAGGAAGAGCCCGGCGAAAACTCCCGCGGCACCCGAGATCGACATCGGCATCAAGAGCGGCGATCGCGCCAAGATCGTCAAGGGCCTGTCCGCGCTGCTGGCGGACAGCTACACCCTGTACCTGATGACCCACAACTTCCACTGGAACGTCAAGGGCCCGCTGTTCAACAGCCTGCACCTGATGTTCATGGAGCAGTACACCGAGCAGTGGAACGCGCTCGACCTGATCGCCGAGCGCATTCGTGCGCTCGGCTACCCGGCGCCCGGCACCTATCGCGAGTTCGTCGCGCTGGCGTCGATCAAGGAGGTCGAGGGCGTCCCGCAGGCGACCGACATGGTGCGCCACCTGGTCGCCGCGCAGGAAGCGACGGCGCGCACTGCCCGGAAGCTGTTCCCGGTCGTGGAAGCGGCCAGCGACGAGCCCACCGCCGACCTGCTGACGCAGCGCCTCGAGGTCCACGAGAAGACTGCCTGGATGCTGCGCAGCCTGCTCGAGGGCTGAGCGCCTAGCTGCAGCCGAAGGAATCGCCCCCGCGGGCATGCGGATCGCAGTTCAGGCTGCTGCCGCTGGGCCGGATCAGCACCCGCAGCGGGCGGCCGCGCGCCTCGCGGTCGCTCAGGTCGACCCGCAGGTCGCCGCCCGGCGCGGCGTTGCCGAGCGAATCGGCTCGCAGGCGCCCGAAGGTGTCGAAGGCGAACACGCCGCGGTCGGCCTCGACCCGGACCCGGGGTGCCTGGCTCGTCCCGGCAAGCGACTGGAGCAGCTCGTAGCCGCCCGGCGGCGACGGGATGCGAATCACCCAGTTGCGGCCATCGCTCATCGGCCGCACCGTCGGGCTGCCCGGCGCATCCTCGGTGAGCACCAGCTCGACCAGGGTCTGGCGCTTGATCGCCTCGATCTGCGCCAGGCGCAGGCCGCTGCGCAGGCTGTCCGAAGCCGCCCGCAACTGGGCGTCGGCCACGATTCCGGAGAAGTCGGGCACCGCCGTCGCGACGAGCGTCGCGCCCAGGGCCATCACGATCGCCACCTCGATCGCCGTCACGCCTCGTTGCGGGCGTCGCGCGCGCGTCGGGTGATCGGGGCACATCGGGGGGTACCGGCCTGACCAATGGGGAAAGGGACGGCGCACTATAGGGCGGCGGCTCCGGAGCGCTCCACGCCGCGACGACGGATGGCGGCACACTGGCGACGGGAAGCGGCGCCGGCACGTCGCCGGGGCCGGGGCGCCGCCCCTGCGGCCGGGGCGGCGGCGCGGGCCTTCAGCGCTGGTGGCTGAGCGGGCCCGGCAGGCTGGCGTAGTAGGCCGCCAGGTTCTGGATGTCGGCGCGCGAGAGCTGCTTGGCCTGTGCGCCCATGATCGCGTTCTTGCGCTGGTCGCTCTGGTAGTCGAGCAGCGCCCGGCGCAGGTAGTCGTCGTGCTGCCCGCCCAGCCGCGGGTAAGAGGGATCGATCGGCGTATTGCCGTCCTTGCCGTGACAGGCGGCGCAGATCTGTTCGGCCTTCTCCTTGCCCTTGGCGATATCGGCGGCATGGGCGCCGCCCGCAGCGAGCAGGGCGAGCGCGGCGCCCAGGAGAGCGTTCACCGGAAGGCGGCCGAGGGCGCCGGCGCGGCGGGCGCGGGAAAGCGGATCGTGGCTCATGCTGGTCACTTGGTGCCGTAGTACGCCGCGAGGTCGGCGATGTCCTGGTCGCTGAGGCTGGCGGCGATGCCGCGCATCGTCGGATGGCTGCGATCGCCCTTGCGGTACGCCTGCAGCGCCAGCTCGATGTACTTGGCGCTCTGCCCCTTGATCATCGGCACCTGGTAGACGGTGGGGAACGATGACTTGTAGCCGGGAATCGCGTGACAGCCGATGCACATCGCGTTCTTCGCCTTGCCGGCCTCCGCGTTGCCCTCGGCCACGGCCGCCGGGGATGTCAGCGCGGCCGCGAGGCCGGCGGCGATCAGGATCTTCATGGACATGTCTGTTCCGGGCACCCGAAGTTCTTGTTCCGTAAGTGTAAACGCCGATTCTATCGGAGCGGGTACGCCGACGTCCAGCGAAGGGTTGGCCGGCGTCGGCGCGCAGGAGGCTTCCCGTATACTCGATGCGCTTCCAACCCGAAATCCGGACGAACCCGCCACCATGCGCTTCCAGGGCACCGATTCCTACGTCGCCACCGACGACCTGAAGCTCGCGGTCAACGCCGCGATCCAGCTGCAGCGGCCGCTGCTGATCAAGGGTGAGCCCGGCACCGGCAAGACCATGCTCGCCGAGGAAGTCGCCGCGGCGCTGGACATGCCGCTGCTGCAGTGGCACATCAAGTCGACCACCAAGGCGCAGCAGGGGCTGTACGAATACGACGCGGTGTCGCGGCTGCGCGATTCGCAGCTCGGCGACGAGCGCGTGAAGGACATCCACAACTACATCGTCAAGGGCGTGCTGTGGCAGGCGTTCGACTCCGATCGCCCGGTGGTGCTGCTGATCGACGAGATCGACAAGGCCGACATCGAGTTCCCCAACGACCTGCTGCGCGAGCTCGACCGGATGGAGTTCTACGTCTACGAGACGCGCCAGCTGATCCGCGCCCGCCACCGCCCGGTGGTGATGATCACGTCGAACAACGAGAAGGAGCTGCCCGACGCCTTCCTGCGCCGCTGCTTCTTCCACTACATCAAGTTCCCGGACAAGGAGACGATGCAGGCGATCGTCGACGTGCACTTCCCGAACCTGAAGAAGACGCTGCTCAAGGAGGCGCTCGAAGCCTTCTTCCAGATCCGCGAGCTGCCCGGCCTGAAGAAGAAGCCCTCCACTTCCGAGCTGCTCGACTGGCTCAAGCTGCTGGTGGCCGAGGACATCCCGCCCGAGGCGCTGCGCTCGCAGGACAACAAGAACGTGATCCCGCCGCTGCACGGCGCGCTGCTGAAGAACGAGCAGGACGTGCACCTGTTCGAGCGCCTGATCTTCATGGCGCGCCACAACCGCTGAGCCGTCCGGCGCCATGGCCTGGCTCGAGCCCGTCACGCTCGCCGGCGAGCACGCCACGCTCGAGCCGCTCGCCGCCGCGCACGCGTCGGCGCTCGCCGAGGCCTGCGCCGACGGGCGGCTGTGGGAGCTGTGGTACACCAGCGTGCCAAGCCCGGAGGCGATGGACGCCGAGATCGCCCGCCGGCTCGGGCTGCAGCAGGCTGGCGCGATGCTGCCGTTCTCGGTGCGGCACAACGCCAGCGCCCGGCTCGTCGGCATGACCACGTACATGAACGTCGACGCGGCGCAGCGCCGCGTCGAGATCGGCTCGACCTGGTACGCCGCCGGCGTGCAGCGCAGCGCGCTGAACACCGAATGCAAGGCGATGCTGCTGCGCCATGCCTTCGAGCCGCTCGAGTGCATCGCGGTCGAGTTCCGCACGCATTGCATGAACCTGCAGAGCCGCCGGGCAATCGAGCGGCTCGGCGCCAAGCTCGACGGCGTGCTGCGCAGCCACATGCGCATGCCCAACGGGTCGCTGCGCGACACCGCGGTCTACAGCATCACCGCCGCCGAGTGGCCGGCGGTGCGCGCCAACCTCGAATGGCAGCTGCGCCGGCCGCGCGGCGCTGAACCGGCCGCCCTGTGAGGCGATGACACCATGCTGATCGACTTCTTCCTGCACCTGCGGCACGCGAAGCTGCCGGTCTCGATCAAGGAGTACCTGCTGCTGCTCGAGGCGATGCGCGAGCACGTGATCGGTCCGTCGATCGACGAGTTCTACCACCTGTCGCGCGCTGCGCTGGTCAAGGACGAGCGTAACTTCGACAAGTTCGACCGCGCCTTCGGCGCCTACTTCAAGGGCGTGCAGGCGATTCCCGGCATCGACGTCGACCTGCCGATGGAGTGGCTCAAGCGCCAGCTGCAGCGCGAGTTCACCGCCGAGGAAAAAGCGGCGATTCAGGCGATGGGCGGCCTGGACAAGCTGCTCGAGCGGTTGCGCGAGCTGCTCGAGGAGCAGAAGGAGCGCCACCAGGGCGGCAGCAAGTGGATCGGCACCGGCGGCACCTCGCCGTTCGGCAACGGCGGCTACAACCCCGAGGGCATCCGCATCGGCGGGCCGTCGGCGGGCAACCGCACCGCGGTCAAGGTCTGGGAGCAGCGCGCGTACCGCGACTACGACGACCAGCTCGAGCTGGGCACGCGCAACATCAAGGTGGCGCTGCGCCGGCTGCGCAAGTTCGCGCGCGAGGGCGCCGAGGAGGAGCTCGACCTCGACGACACCATCGCCAGCACCGCGCGCAACGCCGGCTGGCTCGACATCCGCATGGTTCCCGAGCGGCACAACACGATCAAGGTGCTGATGCTGCTCGACGTCGGCGGCACGATGGACGACCACATCCGGCAGACCGAGGAGCTGTTCTCGGCCGCCAAGAGCGAGTTCAAGCACCTCGAGTTCTATTACTTCCACAACTGCGTCTACGACTTCCTGTGGAAGAACAACCGCCGGCGTCATGCCGAGCGCTTCGACACCTGGGACATCATCCGCAAGTACAACCCCGACTACCGGCTGATCCTGGTCGGCGACGCGACGATGAGCCCCTACGAGATCCTGCAGCCCGGCGGATCGGTCGAGTACAACAACGAGGAAGCCGGCGCCGTGTGGCTGCGCCGGCTGGTCGAGCGCTTCCCGAAGTTCGCCTGGCTCAACCCCGAGCCCGAGGGCGTCTGGGAGTACCGGCAGTCGATCGCGGTGATCCGGCAGGTGATGCAGAACCGGATGTACCCGGTCACGCTGCAGGGCCTGGAGCGGGCGATGCGGGAGCTGTCGAAATGATCCGGCGCCCGATGGCACCCGAAAACGCCCGCGCCGCGAGGGCCGACACGTCGGGAACACGCTCCAACGCCTCCACGATCCCGCGAAGCTCGTCCGACTGAGCCGGCGAGAGGAACGCCGAGACCACATCGAGGAATTTGCTCGATAGCTCGTCTGCCGTCATGCGGCGGTCGGGCTCGCCGGTCGGATTGACGACATGGCGCCGCAGGACGGCACCTTCACGGGTCGTCATCTCGACCTCGGACGAAAAATCCAGCGTAGCGGCGGATGCCGACGATAGATCCGCGACTGCGGTGCGGTTCATGAGCGCACGAACGGCCGGATCCGCGAGGCGCGCGTCCTGAAAATCGGCCACTGTCAGGCGCCCGCGCAGCAACGCGACCGCCACGCAGTACGGGATGCTGAACTTCGCTTCGCTGCCGCACGTCGGCGCATCGTATGCCGCGAACCGACGATTGAAGCGGGTCGTCCTGCAGACGATTCGCTCGATACGCGCGGCGCCGACGCTTTCTTCGCGAAAGAGCTCGATGGCCGCATCGATGCTCGCGTGCGTGGCCCTGCAAGACGGATAGGGCTTGAACGAGAGCCCCGGATATTGCAGGGCCCAACCAGGCCGATCCCCGGTGTCGCGCACGACGGTGTCGCGACCTCCACTTCCGAATACCGTCAGGAAGCCGGCTTCCGCCTCGAGAACACGAGGATTGGCCGTGAAACCCTTTTGCGCCAGAAGCGCCGACACGACTCCGGCACGGGCCGCGTTGCCCGCTTGCAGGCACTTCGACATGGTTCCGAGGTTTGCGCGCAGGCCTCCCGCGAAGGAAGCAGAGATCCCGAGAGCGTGAGCCGTCCGCCTGGAATCCAGCGCAAGAGCCCGGGAGCATGCGGCAGCGGCGCCAACGGCCCCGATCGTGGACATCGTGTGCCAACCCGCATCGCTACTTGCCCGACCAATCGCCGCTCCGATCAGCATTTCGGTCTGAACTCCAACCGCGTAGGCAACGAGGACATCCGTTCCGGCTACGGGGACACGATCCGCGAGGGAAAAAATGGCGGCCAGGACAGGGACGGAGGGATGGAAGTTCCACCCGAGGGAAGCGGGAAAGGTATCGTCGAAGTCGAGCGCATGCCCCGAGATGCCGTTTACCCACGCTGCGTACTCCGGCACCGTTCGACGACCGCGGCCCAGGATTGCGGCGTCGGTCGATCCGGTCGAGTCGCGTACATGCTCGATTGCCAACTCCACCGCGGGTTCGCCCATCCCGGCGATCGTGACTCCCAACCAGTCGAGCACCCCTCGCTTGGCCTCCTCCACCACCGGGGTCGGCAAGGCCGAATACGCGCTTTCGGTGACGAGGTGGACGATTTCCTCTGTTCCGAGCCCCGTCGCGAGCCCCGGCAATGAGTCCGAAGCGATCAACGCATTGTCCTGGACTTGGGGCCGAAACCCCTTGTGGAAGCCGCGGCGTACGCGTCTTCGACCCAGTTGCATACCAGGCGCCTGGTCTGCCTCGGCTCGATGATATCGACGACTCCGAAGCGCTCGGCCGTGCGGAACGGGGATCCGATGCCGTGATACCGGGCTTCCAGCTCCAACTGCTTCGCCGCAGGATCCTCGGCGCCCTCTATCTCCTTACGAAAAGCAGCGGCGACGCCGCCCTCGATCGGAATGGATCCCCATCGTGCGGAAGGCCACGCGAAGCGGTGCGGCAGGCCCATGCCGGATGGCCCCACCCACGGTCCGATCATTCCTCCAGCCAACCCGAAACACCGGCGAAGCACGACACCGAGCCACGGCACGGATGACTGCTCGATCGCCGCGCTCGCTTCGAGCACCGCCGTGAGAGTTCCCTCTCTCTCGGCGTCAGGGCCTGTCATCGTGCCCGGTTGATCGGGCAAGTGGACGATCGGAAGATGAAAGGTGTCGCAAAGGTCGACGAAACGCGCGAACTTCCTGGCTGCCGCGCGCGTCATGGCCCCGCCGGCTACCCGCGGGTCGTTACTGATGACACCCACCGAATAGCCGTTCGCTCTCGCGAAAGCCGTGATCGTGGAGCCGCCATAGGATGGCGAGATCTCGAAGACCGAGCCGGCATCGAAGATCGCCTCGATGACTCGACGAGCATCGAACACCCTGCGCCGATTCTTCGGGATCGCCTCGTTCAACCAGTCATCGGCACGACCCGGATCGTCTTCCGTCGGGCATCGGGACGGCTGCACCCACACATTCTGCGGGAGAAACGACAGAAAGCGCCGCGCCTGGTCGATGGCATCGAGCTCGGTTGCGGCGAAATTGGACACCGCTCCACTCGAACGATGAACCTGGTGACCGCCGAGGGACTCCTTGTCGATCTCCAACCCGATCGCCTGCTTCACGACGGGCGGCCCGCCGGCGAACACCTGGCTGCTCCCGCGCACCATCACGGAGAAGTGCGAAGCGCATACCCGGATCGCCCCCAGGCCCGCGGCAGGGCCCAGGGCGACCCCGACCACCGGGACCATGCCCAGCAAAGCCGAATACGGCCATTGTGCGTAACCGGGTATTTTCGTGAAGCCCGTGCGATCCAACAACTTGACGCTGCCGCCTCCGCTATGAACGAGGCGCACCAGCGGCAGGCGATACTCGAAGGCATATCGATCGGCGTAGATCCATTTCTCGGCCACCGACGCCTCCGACGACCCGCCGCGAATCGTGAAGTCGTCGGAGATGACGACCGACCGGCGACCGGCTATCCGCGCCAATCCAAGGACCTGGGTCGAAGGCGTGAAGCCGTCGAGGCCGCCACCCGGCCCATAGCGTCCCCGCCCGGCCAGCATCCCCATTTCCTCGAACGTACCGTCATCGATCAGATGCTCGATCCGCGCCCTGGCATCCAGGAATCCGAGGCTGCGGCTCTTCGCCACCGCCTCTTCCCCACCCATGGCTCGGGCCAACTGCCGCCGACGTTCCAGTTCGTCGAGCTCATCGCTCCACTGCGAGGTTTCGTTGATGCGCATGGCGTTCTCGAGTCGACGGGCTCAAAGGCGCGTAGGGTGCCGGTACTCGCCGAATACCGCTCGGAACACGTCGCAGATCTCTCCGAGCGTCGCGTAGCACTTCACCGCGTGCAGGACCGATGGAAACAAGTTGTCCTTGCCGCGCGCCGCCGTCTCCAGGGCCGTCAGCGCATCTCGCACCGCCTGGTCGTCCCGCTGCTGGCGAAGCTCGCCCAGACGTCGACTCATGTCCTGGGCCACGAACGGATCCGCACGGTGTACCTCGATATCCAGATCTTCATCCACCACGAACTTGTTCACGCCGACGATCACCCGCTCGCCGGAATCGACCTCCCGCTGACGCGCGTACGCGGCACGAGCGATCTCGCCCTGAAGCCAGCCGGATTCCGTCGCTTTCAGCACCCCGCCGCGCTGCTCGATCTCCTCCACGTAGGCCAGGATGCGCTTCTCCATCTCGGTCGTGAGGCTCTCGACGAAATACGAACCGCCCAACGGATCGACGACGTCGGCGATTCCGCTCTCGTGGGCCACGATATGCTGGGTCATCAGCGAGATACGGTGAGATTTCGGCGTGGGAATGGCAAGCGCCTCGTCGTAGCACGAGGTCTTCGTGAAGTTCGCGCCGCCGAGCACCGTGGCCAGCAGCTGTATCGCCACCCGCACGATGTTGTTCTCGGGCTGCTGCGCAGTCAGTGTCGATCCGCCGCTGGTCGGGCCGATCCGTATTGCCAGTGACTCCGGGTTCTCGGGCGCATAGCGCTGCCTGATGATCCTGGCCCACAAGCGACGGATCGCGCGACATTTCGCGATCTCCTCGAAGAAATCCATATGAACCGCGAGATGGAACTCCCAGTTCTGAAGCTTGATATCGTCGACCTTCATTCCGCGCTGTAACGCCGCCTCCACGAAGAACAACCCGGTCGCGATGGCGTATGCGGCTTCCTGGACGGCGGTGGATCCTTTCTCTCGGACCGTATAGGCATTGATCTCGAAAATCAGGCCCGGAATATGCTCGGTGGCATATTCGATGAAATCGAGGCTCAACCGCTGGCATCCCGGCGAGTCGAAGATATACGTGCCGCGACCGATGTATTCCTGTATGAAGTCCGTGACCACCTGGCCGCTGAGTTCACCCGCACCCAGGCCCTGCTTCTCCGCGGCTGCGACGTACATGGCCCACACGACGATGTGCGGATTGTTGATGGATCCCATGATCGGAACCCTGTTCATCGGGATGCCGTCGAAAAGCATCTCGATGTCTTTCAGCGACGAGCAGGACACGCCGATCTGTCCCACCTCGGCAACCGCCATGGAGTGATCGGCGTCGAAACCGAGTTGCGTCGGAAGGTCGTAGGCAAGACGAATCGTGTTGTCGCCCTGGCCCAGGAGATACTTCAAGCGCTTGTTCGCATCCTCGGGTCTTCCATATCCGGAATAGAGCCCTTCGGTCCAGAAACGGCTCCGATACATCGTCGGAAACTTGCCGCGCGTATAAGGTTCCTCGCCCGGGAACCCGAGGTCTTCCAGATAGTCGAAGTCTTCGAGGTCCTCCGGCGTATACAACCTCTTGCGCTGCGGCTCCGACAGGATCTTCCGTTCCGGATGGGACCGGACGTAGTCGCGAAGCGTCGTCTCTTCCCACCTTCTCCGCCGATCTTTGATGCCGTCTCCCATCATCGATATCCTGTTAGTGCCGATCGGAACGGTCCGGCCGCCGACGGTCGAGCTCGATACGGAGTTCCTCGATGCCCTTCGAGCGCAGGGCATCGGTCTGGAGAACGGTCGGCGCGGCGCTTTTCGATCTCGACCCAAGCAGGCTCTTCAGGTCGCCGACCATTGCATCCGCTCCGAGACGGTCCGCCTTGTTCACCACGATGACGTCCGCGATCTCCATCACTCCGGATTTCATGAACTGGATGCAGTCCCCGGATTCCGGCACCAGCACCAGAACGACGACATCGACGGCACCGGCGATGGCGATCTCCGACTGACCGACGCCCGTCGACTCGAGAATCAGGAGCTGCTTGCCGGAGGCGTCCAGCAGATCGAGGGCCGCGGTAGCGGCGTCGGCCAACCCGCCGGCACAGTTCCTGGTGGCCATGCTGCGAATGAAGACGCCACGATCGCCGAGATGCCCTTGCATCCGGACGCGGTCGCCAAGCACCGCGCCCCTCGTGCCGACGCTGCTGGGGTCGATCGACACGACGCCGACGCTCTCGGACTTCCTTCGATACGCAGACGTCAATTCACTGACCAGCGTGCTCTTGCCGACCCCGGCCGCACCCGTCACGCCCACCCGATACGCGGGAACGCTCTTTTCAGCCACCAGCTTCCGCGCATGCGCCGCGACACCGGCCCGGCCGTGTTCCGCCAGGGAGATCAGGCGCCCGAGCGCCGCCTCGTTGCCTTCGAGCATCGCAGTGAACTGCTGCTCCGTTGCCGTATCCACGCTCGCCCCTATCGCGGCGTCGCGTTCGCGCGGATATAAGACGAAATATGGTCGATCTTCGTTCCCGGCCCGAACACTTCCCGAATGCCGCACTGCTTAAGGTGCTCGACATCCTCGCGGGGTATGACGCCTCCGGCGAGGACGAGGATATCGGCCATCGATGACTCGCGAAGCAGGGTCATCACGCTGGGCAGATAGTGGAGGTGGCCTCCGGCAAGGCTGCTCAAGGCAAGGACGTCGACGTCTTCCTGTATGCAGGCCCGCACGATGTTCTCGGCGCTCTGCCTCAAGCCGGTGTAGATCACCTCGAACCCCGCATCGCGAAGCCCCATCGTGAGGATGATCGCGCCTCTGTCGTGCCCGTCGAGCCCCGGTTTCGCCACCAGTATGCGAAGTGGTGCACGCATTTTCAGTTCACTGTCGAGCATCTCGACCGGGCGTCAGTCGAGCTTCAGATTCAAGGATCTGGTCAGTTTCGCCCAGCGCGTATCGTCAGCCGCGAGCCGGTTCCGGAACTCCTCCGAGGTCCCTCCCAGGATCGCGACTCCCTGTGTTTCCAGGGAATCCTTGATCTCCTTGGCATTGATCGCCCGGTTCGAGACCTCGTTCAGTACGCGAATCACATCAGGCGGCGTTCCCGCCGGAGCAAGAAGGCCGATCCAGGCGGAGACCTCGAAACCCTTCAGCGTCTCCGCGACCGTCGGAACATCAGGCAACTGAGGCGCTCTCGCGCTCTCCACGACAGCAATCACGCGCAGCTGATTCTTCTGGATGAAGGGCCAGGCATTTCCCAGGCTCAGGAATCCGGCTTTCACGTGTCCGGCGACGGTGTCCATCACCGCCGGCGGGCCGCCCTTGTACGCGACGTGAACCATCCGCACCCCCGCCATCTGGCCGAACATCTCGCCGGCGAGGTGATGAGGCGACCCTGCACCGGAGCTCGCGAAAGCCAACCCATTCGGCTGCCCCTTCGCATACTCGATGAACTCCGCGATGTTGTTCACGGGCACCGACGGATGAACGGCAAGGCACATGAGGTTCTGTGCCAGAACGGCGATCGGCGTGAAGTCTCTGCTGGGTACGAAAGGCAGCGACCGATAGATGTGAGGGTTGATCGTGATGACGTTCGTGGTCAGCAAGAGCGTGTAGCCGTCCGCTGGCGCCTTGGCGACCAGCGCCGTGCCGATGTTGCTGCCCGCGCCGGGGTGATTCTCGACGACGGCCGGTTGCCCCAGGCTGGACGTTATTCCTTTCGAGATCGTGCGCGCCAGGCTATCGGCCGTTCCAGCGGGAGGGTACGGGACGACGATCCTGATCGGACGAACCGGATAAGACGAGTTCTGGGCCCGAAGATTCCCGGCGGCCGCGATGCCGATCAGGAACTGGATAGCTTGCCTTCGATCGCAGAACAGTGTCATGTCTCGCTCCTCTTATTTTCCGATCGATTGAATCCGCGGGCGGCGGCGCTTCGGCTAGGCGGTACCCGCCTCGGGAACCTCCGGGATGCGCATCGAGCCATGCGCGTCTTCGCCCGCCTTTATCACGCCCCTGCTTGCCAACGAGCGCAGCCGCTCCTCCGGAACCTCGGCCAGCTCGCGAAGCACCTCGAAGGTGTCGGCGCCGAGCTCGGGTCCGGCAAAACGCACGCTTCCGGGTGTGGACGAAAGCTTCGGAACGATCCCGATCTGCTTGATCGATCCCAGGCGCATATGCGGCACATCCAGCAGCATGCCGCGCGCCGCGTACTGAGGGTCGTCCCAGATGTCTGCGATGGTGTAGACGCGAGAGCTGGGGACTCCGGCCTCCCGGACGACCCGTTCGGCGTCGACCGCATCGAGACCACTCGTCCATGCGCCGATGATGCCGTCGAGTGCGCGCGCGTTCTCATGCTTGCCTCGAGCGACGATCGACGAGAATCGTTCGTCGCCAAGGAGTTCCGGCGCCCCCATGGCCTCCGCAAGGCGATGGAATGTTCGATCGCTATTCGCCGCGATCAATACCCATTTCCCGTCGCGCGTCGGGTACAGGCTGTTGGGCGCCATCGACGGCAGGTTCGGCCCCTGCCGTGACGGGACGATCTTCAGCTTGTCGTATGCCGGTACGACCGGCTCCATTTGGGTGAAGGCCGTTTCGTATAGCGCGACATCGACGATCTGCCCCCTCCCCGTTTGCTCGCGCGCGCGGAGAGCCGCCAACGCTCCGAACGCCGCGTAGACCGAAGTGAGGTAGTCGGTCGTCGCCAGCGCCACTCGATCCGGAGGGAGATCCGGTCGACCGGTCATGTGGCGCACGCCTCCGACCGCCTCGCATATCGCCCCATACCCCGGCCGGTCCGAATAGGGTCCACTCTGCCCGTAGCCGCTGATGCGGACGAGCACAAGCCCTCGATTCGCCTGCGACAATTCCTCGAAATCGAAACCCAGCCGCTCCAGGACGCCCGGTCTGTTGTTCTCGATGAGAACGTCGACCTTGCTCGCCAGTGCAATCCCGAGCTCTCGACCCTCCCGGGTCTTGAGGTCGATCGCGACCGAACGCTTGTTCCGCAGGATCGATGCCGCGTAGAGCGAAACGTCGTCGATGTGATCCCCGAGTTGCCGAACCGAATCCCCCTCGGGCGGTTCGAGCTTGATGACGTTCGCGCCAAAATCCGCGAGCAAGCGGCCGCAGGCGGGACCGGCGATCGTGTTGCACATCTCCAGAACCGTCACGCCGGACAGCGGTCCGCTCATTACGAGTTCCTCGACGCTCTTCCGCGCTTGGCTCGACTCACCGATTGCCCCGGATCGAAGATCGACTTCTCGCCGAGTTGCCGCGCCGCTTCGCTTCCGGACGCATCGATGCGTTGCCGCGTGAGATTCACATAGGTCTCTCCGTCGCCCTGCTCGAGCGCTTCGTATCCGCGACGCCAGGACGCAACGGAGGCCCGGCGACGAGCCGCGGTGGCGAGACCCAGCTTCGAGTATCGAAGCGTCTGAAGCGACACGGCGGTCAGCATTCGGTACGCTCTTTCGTTGCCGCACATCCGCGCGGCGATGAGGACCAAGCGGTACGTCGTGTCCGCGTAGCGTCCGTCGTCGTCGGCGAGCCGCGCCAGCTCATCCAGTCGGCCGATCCCCGCACGCAAGACCACCAGGAACTCCGGGTCCCGACGTGCCGCGGTGAGACGGGCCACCAGCTCCAGCAACGCTCCGCGAACCTCGAAAAGCTCGCGCTGCTCTCTGTAGCTCAGCGCCGTGACGAACGCGCCGCGTCGCGGGTTGATGCTTACCAGCCCCTCTCGTTCCAGAATTCGAATCGCCTCGCGGACCGGGCTACGGCTGACCTGAAACTCGCTCGCGAGCGCCTGCTCCCCGATACGGGCTCCCGGCGCAAGACGCTCGTCGATAATCCGTTCACCCACCTGCGCGGCGATCTGCTCGGGCACCGTGAGCGTCGGCCCGTTATTGGCACTGAACAGGCGGAAAGCGACTGCCCCTTCCCACCGCGACAGCAATTCCGCATCGACGTTCTCGCGTTTCATCGGCGTACCTATCGGAGTCGGGATCAGGCGATCACGGCAACGGGCTGGGAATCGGAGACGATCTCGCCTTGAAGCACGAGGATCTCCTTCACCGTTCCACCGGCGGGGGCGCAGATCGGGATCTCCATCTTCATTGATTCGACGATGACGATGGTGTCGCCCTCGCGCACTTCGGCGCCAACCGCCACTTCGACCGCCCACACCGTGCCGGCTACCTCGGATTTGATGATCATTGTGCACTGTACTATTGTCGACAACTGGATGTATACAATACACCCGACGCAAGGTCAAGCCGCCCCGGCAGTCGGCGAAGAACCTCGCCCGCCCCGTCCTCAGCGGAAGCCGAGGGCGTGCGGCAACCAGGTCGACAGCGCCGGGAACAGCGTGAGCAGCGCCAGCACCGCGAGGTGCGCGACCAGGAACGGCGGCAGCTCGCGCACCAGCGCCGGCACGCTCACCTTGACCGTCACCGAGGTCACGAACAACAGCCCGCCCACCGGCGGGGTGATCATCCCGAGCGTGAGGTTCACGATCACCACGATCGCGAAGTGCAGCGGATCGATGCCCAGCGACGCGGCGATCGGGGCCAGGATCGGGACCAGGATCATCACGCCGGGCAGCGGCTCGAGGAAGATCCCGAACAGCAGCAGCAGCACGTTGACCGCGAGCAGGAAGGCGAGCGGCGACAGGTTCCAGCCGACCAGGATCTCGGCCATCGTCTGCGGGATGCGCTCGATCGTCAGGACCCACGCGAACGCCGCCGACGCCCCCACGATCAGCAGCACCGCGGCGGTGAGCAGCGCGGCGCGCGACAGGATCGCCGGCAGCGCGCTCCAGCGCAGCGTCCGGTACATCCACTTGCCGCAGACCAGCGCGTAGAAGACGGCCACGACCGAGGCCTCGGTCGGCGTGAACACGCCGAAGCGGATCCCCACCAGGATCAGCACGATCAGGAACAGCGCCGGCAGCGCCAGCCAGGTGTTGCGCAGCATCTCGCGCCAGGGCGGGCGAACGCCGGTCGCGGCCCAGTTCCGGCGCCGGCATACCCAGCCGTTGACCGCGGCCATCGCCAGCGCGATCAGCGCTCCGGGAACGAACCCCGCCATGAACAGCGCGCCCACCGAGACGTTCTCGTCCTGCAGCGCGTAGATGATCATGATGATCGACGGCGGGATGATCGGCCCGATGATCGCGGTGCTGGCGGTCAGCGCAGCCGCGTAGCTGCGCTCGTAGCCGGCCTTCTCCATCATCCGTGACATCATCGCCCCCGGGCCGGCCACGTCGGCCATCGCCGAGCCCGAGATGCCCGAGAACAGCGTCAGCGACAGCACGTTCGCGTAGCCCAGGCCCCCGCGCAGGTGCCCGACGAACTGCGCGGCGAAGCGCAGCAGCACCGTGGTCAGCGCCCCGCCGCTCATCAGCTCGGCCGCCAGGATGAAGAACGGCACCGCCATCAGCGGAAAGCTGTCGAGCCCGGTGAACATCTCCTTGAGCACCACCACCTGCGGGTAGCGGCCGCCGGCGAAGACCGCGATCGATGCCGCCATCGCGAGGGCGAACGCGATCGGAACCCCGATCGCCATCAGGACGACTGCGGCGACGAAGAGCGTGAGGGCCAAGTCTGCCAGTCCGTCCGGGCGATGCGCGGCGTGCTCAGAGGCTCGCCGCGGTCTCGGCGTCGATCTCGTCGGACGCCACCAGGCGCCGCTCGACCACGTATCCGCGCACCACCAGCAGCAGGTGCACGATCAGCAGCGCGAACCCGACCGGCATCGCGAGGTAGGCCCACGCGAACGAGATGCCGGTGGCCGCGGTGGTCTGGAAACGCATCACGCTGGTGTACGACGCGCCCTGCCACAGCATCAGCGCGAAGAACGCGAGCAGCGCCACGGCGATCAGGGCGCGCAGCAGGCGGCCCGCCCGGCCGGGCAGCCGGTCGTGCAGGTTCTCGATCGCGATGTGGCCGCCGAAGCGCAGCACCGGCCCGGCGCCGAGGAACGCGAGCCAGATCATCAGGTGGCGGGCGACCTCCTCGGCCCAGACCAGCGAATCGTTGGTCAGGTAGCGCAGCAGGACGTTGGCGAACACGATGCAGGCCGTCGCCGCCAGCAGCAGGATCAGCAGCCAGCGGTTGACGGCGACGAACCCGCGCTCGAACGCCTGCATCGGGCGCCCCGGCGCGCTACTTCGCGTTGGCGATGCCGTCGATCAGCGCCTTCGTGTAGCGGCTCTCGTACTGCTTGTAGGCCGGGGCCAGCGCCTTCTGGAACGCCGCCTTCGAGCCGTCGTCGAGCTCGACCACCTGCATCCCGGCGGCCTTCACGTCGGCCACGCCCTTGCGCTCGACCTCGTCGACGAAACGGCGCATCGCGACCACGCCGGCCTTGGCGCCCTCGGTGAGCGCCTTCTTGCCCTCGGCGTCGAGGCTGTTCCAGAACTTCGGCGAGACGATCAGCGCCGCCGGCGAGTACACGTGGCCGGTCAGCGTGAGGTACTTCTGCACCTGGGGCAGCTTGGCCGACACGATCACCGACATCGGGTTCTCCTGGCCGTCGATGGTGCCCTGCTGCAGCGCGCCGATCACCTCCGGCCAGGCCATCGGCGTGGGCGCCGCGCCGAGCGTCTTGAACGCGGTGATGTGCACCGGGTTCTCCATCGTGCGGATCTTCAGCCCCTTCATGTCGTCGGGCTTCTGCACCGCATGCTTGCTGTTGGTGAGGTGGCGAAAGCCCTGCTCGCCCCAGGCGAGCGCGATCAGGTTGCGCGACGGGAACTTCGCCAGCAGGTCCTGGCCGACCTTGCCGTCGAGCACCGAGCGCGCGTGGGCGAGGTCGCGGAACAGGAACGGGATGTCGGTCACGCCCACCTCGGGCACGAAGTTGCTCAGCGTGCCGCTGGAGACGATGACCGCCTCGAGCGTGCCGAGCTGCAGGCTCTCGACCGTCTCGCGCTCGCCGCCCAGGGCGCTGGACGGGAACTGCTTGAACTTCAGCTTGCCGTTGCTGAGCCGTTCGGCGGTCTCGGCCCAGGCCGCGGCCCCGGCCCCGTAGTGCGAGTTCACCGCCAGCGCATAGGCGAGCTTGACCTCGGTCTGCGCGGCCGCGGGGGCAGCCAGGCCGAAGGCGACGGCGAGGCCCGCCGCCAATGCCGGAATCCGGGATACGAGCGACATCTGGCTTCTCCTGAAGGATCGGGATCGGGAAATGCAAGGATCGCCGGACGCCGGCGGCGACGCGCCCGGCACCCGCAGCGCGCGGATTATGACACGCGGGAATTCCCCCGCGCGAGCGTCGGGGTCTGCGGCCGCGGCCGCGCTCGACCAGCCCTTGGCCGGTCCTTGGCCGGCTCTTGGCCAGCCCTTGTGCCGGCCCGGCGGCCGCCCCGGACGGCGATTCCCGGCGCCTCAGTCGGCGATCGGCGGCGCCGCCTTGAGGACTTCCTCGCAGGTGGTCGCGCCGGCGGCGATGCGCTGCGCGCCCGCCAGCCGCAGCGGCTTGAGCCCGCCCCGGATGGCGCGGCGCCTCAGGGCCCCGAGGTCCGGCTTCTCGTTGACCAGCTGCCTGAGCCCGGCGTCGAGCACCAGCAGCTCGTAGAGGCCGCTGCGGCCGCGGTAGCCGGTCATCCGGCACTCCAGGCAGCCCACCGGCCGGTAGATGCGGCGCGGCTTCGCGGCCCGGAACGGCGCGATCAGCGCGTTCCACTCCTCGTCGGGCAACTCCTCGGCCGGCTGCTTGCACGACTCGCACAGCGTGCGCACCAGGCGCTGCGCCATCACCCCGATCAGGGTCGCGTTGAGCAGGTACGGCGGCACGCCGAGGTCGAGCAGCCGCGTGATCGCCGCGGGGGCATCGTTGGTATGCAACGTCGAGAGCACCAGGTGCCCGGTCAGCGCGGCCTGGATCGCCATCTCGGCGGTCTCCAGGTCGCGGATCTCCCCGACCATGATGATGTCCGGGTCCTGGCGCATCAGCGCCCGGATGCCGTCGGCGAAGCTCAGGTCGATGCCGTGCTGGATCTGCATCTGGTTGAAGCGCGGCTCCACCATCTCGATCGGATCCTCGACCGTGCACACGTTCACCTCGTCGGTGGCGAGCTGCTTGAGCGTCGTGTACAGCGTCGTCGTCTTGCCCGATCCGGTCGGCCCGGTCACCAGCACGATCCCGTTGGGGCGCGAGGTCATCGCCTCCCAGGTCTCGAGGTCGTCGTCGCCGAAGCCCAGCTCGGCGAAGTCGCGCACCAGGACCTCGGGGTCGAAGACCCGCATCACCAGTTTCTCGCCGAACGCGGTCGGCAGCGTGGACAGGCGCAGCTCGATCTCGCGCCCATCCGCGTTGCGGGTCTTGATGCGCCCGTCCTGCGGCCGGCGCTTCTCGATCACGTCCATCCGCCCCAGCAGCTTGATGCGGCTGGTCATCGCGGCGAACACCGAGGCCGGCACCTGGTAGACGTTGTGCAGCACGCCGTCGATGCGGAAGCGGATCGAGCCGGCCTCGCGCCGCGGCTCCATGTGGATGTCGCTCGCGCGCTGCTCGAAGGCGTACTGCCAGAGCCAGTCGACGATCGTCACCACGTGCTGGTCGTTGGCGTCGAGGCTGCGCCCCGAGCGGCCCAGCTCGACCAGCTGCTCGAAGTTGCTCTGCTGGCCGACCGGCCCGTTCTTCTGCGCCCCGCGCACGGTGCGCGCGAGCGTGAAGAACTCGGCGATGTACCGGGTGATGTCCTGCGGGTTGGCGATGACGCGGCGGATGTCGCGCTTGAGCAGGCCGCGCAACTCGTCGACCCAGTCGGTGACGAACGGCTCGGCGGTCGCGATCGTGATCTCGCCGCTCTTCACGTCCAGCGGCAGGATCTTGAAGCGGGTCGCGTACTGGCTCGACATCACCTCCGCGACGCGGGACAGGTCGACCTTCAGCGGATCGACATGGACGTACGGCAACCCGACCCGCCGCGCGAACCACGGGCACAGCACGTCGAGGTCCAGCGTCCGGTGACTGCCGGGAGACTTCAGCTTGCGACGCGCCAGCGCCACCAGCGCGTGCTGGTCGGCGTTCGACAGCCGGGCGTAGCGCCCGACCTCGTCGGCATCGGACTGCGCCAGCAGGCCGTCGGCCACCAGCGCCGGCAGCAGGTCCTCGACCGCGACCCGTCGCCCCGGCTGGCCCAGCGGCGGCAGCGCCGCGGGCGTCGCCGGCGCGGTTGCCGGGGCGGGAGCCAGGGCCGGAGCCGGATCGGTACGCGCGTTCATGCGGGCAGGCTAGCAGCCGGGGACGCGGCCGGCCGGAGACGACGGATGAACGGTCGAAACGGACGACCGGCGCGGCGGCGAGCGTCGCGCCCCCTTCCCGTGCCGCGACCGGCCCCTAGATCGCGAACTCCGGGAAGCGGCCCTGCAATCCGCGCAGCGCCCCGAGCCAGGCCCGCGCCGGCAGCCCGGTGCGCTCGATCCGGGCGGCCCGGCGCTCGAGCGCCGGCCACCCGACCCGCAGCGGCGCGCCATGAAACGCCAGCAGCACCACGTTGCCGCCCGAGGACGGCGGCAGCGCGATCACCCGGCCCTCGAACGCGTCGGCGACGCGGCGCCGGTTGCGCAGGTAGGAATCGTGCTCGCCGAACAGGTTCACCGCGAGCATCCCCGACGGCGCCAGCGCGCGCCGGCACTGCCGGTAGAACGCGAGGCTCTCGAGCACCGGCCCGCGGGCATGACGGTCGTACAGGTCGACCTGGACCACGCCGTAGCGGCCCCGCTGCGCGGCCCGGGCCACGAAGGCGCCGGCGTCATCGTGCGCGACCGCGAGCCGCGCATCGTCGGGCGGCAGCGCGAAATCGCGGCGGGCGCAGGCGATCACCCCCGCGCTGCGCTCGACCGCCACCACGCGCGTCTGCGGCAGGCGGCGCCAGCAGTACTTGGTCAGGGCGGCGGCGCCCAGCCCGAGCTGGAGGATCCGCGGCGGCGGCGCAAGGAACAGCAGCCACGCCATCATGTCGCGCACGTAGTCGATCTCGATCGCGAACGGGCGCGCGACGCGCATCGCGCCCTGGATCCACGGCGACCCGAAGTGCAGGTAGCGCACCCCGTCTTCCTCGGACAGGGTGATCGCGGCGTCGGACACGTCGCGGCGCCGGCCGCCCCCGACCCGCGCCCCGGGGGCACCGGAGGCCGTGCCCGCTCGAGCCGGGCCGCGCCTCATCGCAGCGCCTCGATCGCCTCGCACCAGTGCCGCGACTTGTCGGCGGCGCTCATCCCCGCGTAGGCCGGACTGGTCGAGGGCAGCACGCGCGTGGCCAGGCCGCGCGCCGAGAACCACGGCTCGTAGCGCCCTGCGGTACGGCCGTTGAACACCACCGCGCGCAGCCGCGGCACGCGCGCCAGCAGCAGCTCGAAGTCGTTCGCGGCCGCATCGCGGATGCTGCTGTCCAGGCTGCCCTCGCGGCGGCAGCCGCCATAGACGTCCCAGATCGCCAGGCCGGCCCGCACCACCGCCCGATAGCGCCGCTCGAACGGCCAGTCGGCCAGCGGCTGGCCGAGCGCGCGCGCCAGGATCGGCCAGAACTGGTTGCGCGGATGGGCGTAGTAGTGCCCGGCCGCCAGCGATGCGGCGCCGGGGAAGCTGCCGAGCACCAGCAGCCGCGACGCCCGGCCCGCCACCGGCGCGAGTCCCTGCAGCACCGCCGGCTCAGCCGCTGGC
>JBDHRX010000035.1:0-26023 GCA_039807785.1 Burkholderiaceae bacterium | reverse complement strand
CGCGCGCGGGCCGGCGGGATCGATCGCCTGCCCGCGCAGCGCCTGGCGGCGTTCGTCGACGCGTTCGCGGCGATGCGCTGGGGCGAAGACTCCCGGGACCGGGGCTGAAGCGCGATCTTCGCGAAACCTCGGTCAACGTCTGCTCTATATATCGATGGTAACATTACCATCTGCGTATCTTCTTTCTTCTACTTTCTCGTATCTCGTTTCTTCGGCCGGTAGCCGCCGGAACCGGGCATCGCCCGGTCGAGGCCGGATCGGCCACCCGAGGGGGGCACACCGTGGGCGTTTCGCTCCATCGATTCGAGGCCGGGCGCCTGACGGCCGAACAGCTGGCGCCGTGGCATCAGGTGCCGACCGCGTTCATCAGCGACCAGTTGAACCGGCGCGGCGCGATGCATGCGGCGATCAAGCCGGTGCGTCCGGGCATGAGGGTGGTGGGGCAGGCGCTGACCATCCGGATGCCGCCGGGCGACAACTCGGTGTTGCACTACGGCGTGGCGCTGGGCTGGCCGGGGGCCGTGGCGGTGGTCGCAGTCGACGGCTTCCAGGGGTCCGCCTCGTGGGGCGGGATCGTCAATCATGCGGCGCAGGCGCGCGGCCTTGCGGGGGCGGTGACCGACGGTTGTGTGCGCGACCTCGGCGAACTGCGCGACGGCGCGCTCGCGGTGTTCGCGTGCGGGGCGGTGCCGACCGGCCCGGTGCGCCTGAACCACGGGGAGGTCAATACCGTGGTGCAGTGCGGAGGGCTGTCGGTTGCGCCGGGCGACCTGGTCGTCGGCGACGACGACGGCGTGGTGGTCGTGCCGCGCGAACGGATGGCCGAGGTGCTCGAGGGCTGCCGCGCGCTCGCCGCGCGCGAACGCGTGGTCCGGGCGCGCATCGACGCGGGCGAACTGACGATCGACATCCACGGCATGCCGCCGCTTCCCGCATCCTGAGCTTCCCGCGCGGCCGCTCCCGTACCATTGCAGTGCCGCGCGCGCCCAGGTGCGCGGGCGTGCGCAGGGAGCGGAGAGCGATGGTCGGTCAGGATGCTTCGGATTCGAGGCGGCGCGGGCGGTCGAAGGCGACCATCAAGGACGTCGCCGCCCGCGCGGGCGTGGGCTGGATGACGGTGTCGCGGGCGCTGCGCGACCCCGCTGCCGTGTCACCGGCGACGCGCGCCCGCGTCGAGGCGGCGATCGCCGAGTGCGGCTATATCCCGAACCGGCTGGCGCGGGGATTGCGCAACCTGCGTTCGCACATCGTCGTGGTCATCGTCCCGTCGATCTCGAACCCGGTGTTCACCGAAGTGGCGCGGGGCGTCGCCGACGTGCTGACCCCGCACGGCTTCGAGGTCCTGTTCGGCAACACCGACTACGACCTCGATGTCGAGGAGCGCCGCATCCGCACCTTCCTGCAGTGGGGGCCCGAGGCGGTGATCGTGGCGGGCACGACGCATGCCGAGGGGACGGTGCAGCTGCTCCGGCAGATGCCGATTCCGGTGGTCGAGATGATGGAGACCGCCGCCGATCCGATCGATCTCAACGTCGGGCTTTCGCACTTCGACGTCGGCCGCGACATGACGCGCTACCTGTGCGGGCGCGGCTACCGGCGGATCGGCTACGTCAGCGCGCGGATCGCGCAGGATCACCGGGCCCTGCGACGGCGCGAGGGGTTCCGCGCCGCACTGGCCGAGCACGGCTGGCAGCCGGCGCTCGAGGACGACCTGGGCGAGGCGGCCAGCTACGGCGTCGGTGCCCGCCATGCGCGCGCCTTCGCGCAGCGTGGCCTGCCGGCCGATGCGCTCTATTTCGCGAACGACGTGCTCGCGGTGGGCGCGCTGCTCGAGTTCCAGCGGCTCGGGGTGTCGGTGCCGGCGCAGGTGGCCGTGGCCGGCTTCAACGGCCTCGATATCTCGGAGCACGTCAATCCGCCGCTCACCACGACGCTCACGCCGCGCTACGAGATCGGCCGCATCGCCGCCCGCATGGTGCTCGACCGATGCGCCGGCGTGAGCGAGACCGCGTCGCGGATCGAGCTGGCGGCGACGATCCTGCGTCGCGAGAGCGCCTGAGCAGCGGCGTCCGCGGATCGGGCCCCGGATCGGCGCGATCGCGCGCACGGTCGCCGGCGCGGGCCGGGGAACCGTGCGGAAACGGTGATTAGGGGTAAACCCTGATCGAGGTCGGCAAGCTTCGTCCGGCTACAATGATAACGTTATCAAAACCAATCGATACCAACGAGGTGGCGCCTTGAGGCAGGTACTCGTGACGGGCGGCGGACGCAACATCGGGCGCGCCATCGTGGAGCGCATCAATGCCGACGGCATGGCTGCGGTGATCTTCGACGTGGTCGAGCCCGACTGGCGCTTCGAGGGGCGATTCTTCCAGGTCGACCTCGCCGATACCGGGGCGACCGCGCGCGCGCTGGACCAGGTGCTTGCCGGGCCTGCGGTCACCAGCATCGTGAACAACGTCGGCATCGTGCGGCCGGCCAGCGTCGACGAATCGGGCCTCGACGACTTCGACGCGGTGATGGCGGTGAACGTGCGCTGCGCGATCCAGTGCACCAAGGCGCTGCTTCCGGCGATGCGGACCGCGCGGTTCGGCCGCATCGTCAACGTCTCGAGTCGCTCGGCGCGCGGCAAGGCGCTGCGGACGAACTACGCGGCGAGCAAGGCGGCGATGCACGGTCTGGCGATGACCTGGGCGCTGGAGCTGGGCCGCGACGGCATCACGGCCAACGTGGTGGGGCCGGGCTCGATCGAGACTTCGCTGTTCCGCCAGAACAACCCGGCGGACTCGCCCCGCACCAAGGCGATCCTCGACGCGATCCCGGCCGGCCGGATGGGCACGACCCAGGACGTGGCGCAGGCGGTCGCCTTCTTTCTCGACGAGCGCAGCGCGTTCATTTCCGGCCAGGTCGTCTATGTCTGCGGCGGCCTGACGGCAGGTTGAGATTCCCATGACATCGGAAAGCAAGGAGGTTCGGTCGATGCTTACTCGTAGAAGTTTCGGGCGCCTGCTCCTGGCGGCGCTGCCGCTGGGCGTCGCGGCGCAGGCATTCGCGGCGCCGGCCTGGCCCGAGCGGCCGGTCACGATCGTTTCGGGCTTCGCCGCGGGCGGATCGGTCGATCTCATCGCCCGGTCGATCGCGCGGATCGTCGGGCCGCGGCTGGGCCAGCCGGTCGTGGTCGAGAACCGGGTCGGCGCGGGCAGCAACATCGCTTCCGCCTACGTGGCGCGAGCCAAGCCGGATGGCTACACCCTGCTGCTGAGCCAGACCGCCTCGCACGGGATCGCGCCCAGCGTGTACAAGAACCTGTCCTTCGATCCGGTGCGCGACTTCCGCCAGGTGATGCTGATCGCGACGATCGCCAACGTCCTGGTGGTGCGCGCCGATTCACCGGTGACCTCGATCGCCCAGCTGGTCGAACTGGCGAAGGCCGCTCCGGGCAGGCACACCTTCGCTTCCACCGGGGTGGGCAGCTCGCTGCACATGTCGGGCGAGCTGTTCAAGGCGATGGCCGGGATCGACCTGACGCACGTTCCGTACATGGGCGCGGCGCAGGCGCTGACCGCGGTGGTCGGCGGGCATACCGACTACTACTTCGACAACATCTCCAACGCGCTGCCGCTGATACGGTCCGGCAAGCTGCGGGCGCTCGGAGTGACCTCGAAGGCGCGCGCTCCCGAGCTGCCCGAGGTGCCGTCGATCTCCGAGGCGGGCGCCGCGCTCGGGCTCGACGGCTACGAGGTCGCCGCGTTCTTCGGCCTGTCGGCGCCCGCGGGCACGCCCGACGCGATCGTCGAGCGCCTGAACCGCGAGCTCAACCAGTGGCTCCGGGAGCCCGAGGTGGTCCAGTTCCTGGGCCAGCGCGGAGCCGAGCCGCGGGGCGGATCGCCGGCGGACTTCGACCGCTTCGTCGATGCGGAGCTGAAGAAGTGGCGCGAGGTCGCCAGGCGGGCGAAGATTGAGCTCGAGTAGCCGCGGCGCCCCGGGGCGCGAGGCGCCGGCGCCGGGCGTGGTGCTGCTCGACAGCGTGACCCGGATCCTGCCGGAGCATGTCGGCGCCGTCTGCGTCAGCGCGTCCCACGGCGGCCTGTCCTCGGCGCATTTCGTCGCCATCAGCGGTCTGCGCGCCTGCGTCTTCAACGATGCGGGGCTCGGCAGGGACGATGCCGGGGTGAGCGGGCTGGCGTACCTCGGCGGGCTCGGGATCGCGGCCGCCGCGACCGCGCACGACTCGGCGCGCATCGGCGACGCGGCGGATGCCTGGAGGCGAGGCCGCATCAGCCGCGCGAACGAGGTCGCGGCGGCGGCAGGCGTGCGGCCGGGCCAGAGCTGCCGCGAGGCGGCCGAACGCCTGCGGTCGGCGCCGCTGGTGCGGCCCGGAGGCCTGGCTTCGCCCAAGGAGCGCCGCGAGCGGCTGTTCGCGCGCGGGGGCGTCGATGTGCTGCTGCTCGACTCGATCTCGCTCACCGTTGCCGCGGATCGAGGCGCCATCATCCTGACCGGCTCTCACGGCGGCGGCCCGCCCGAGTACGCGTTGCGGGTCGAGGCGATGGCCGCGGTCTACAACGATGCCGGTGTCGGTGTCGACGAGGCGGGCGTGGCGCGCCTGCCGGTCCTGCAGGCGCGCGGGATTCCCGGCGCGACGGTGTCGGCCGCGTCGGCGCGCATCGGCGATGCGCGCTCGACCTACGAGGACGGCGTGATCTCGCGCCTGAACGAGGCGGCCATCCGGCGCGGCGGCGCGGTGGGCATGCCGGCGCGCGAGTTCGTCGACCGGCTGCTGCGCGGCGCCTGAACCGCGGCCCGCGGCCGGCGCATCACCAGCGCGCGCCGAAGCTGCGGCGCAGGACCTCGATCGCCGGCTCGGGCAGCGGCGGCGCGTCGGGCCGAAGGACGCGCAGCCGCGCGGTCTCCTCGAGCTCCTCGAGGACGGCCGCGGCGGCCCCGGGGCCGTCGTGCCAGACCACCGGCCCGAGCCGCTCGAGCACGATCGCGCGGATCGGCGTGCCTTGCGCGCCGAATCGATCGATGGCGCGAGCGGCGGCGTGCGCGGCTTCCGGCGCACCGGGGCGCTCGTAGGCGATCAGCGGCACGTGCCCGACCTTCATGACGAAGTAGGGCGTGAGGGCGGGCAGCAGCTCCGGCCGGGTCTCGGCCAGCGTCAGCGCGACGCAGTGCGTGCTGTGCGTGTGCAGGATGCAGCGCGTGCCGGGGTCGAAACGGCAGGCCGCGGCGTAGATCGCGCGGTGCAGGACGATCGCCTTGCTGGCGCGGTCGCCGCCGGTCTGCCGGCCCTCGAGGTCGAGGCGGGCGAGGCGGCCCGGATCGAGCCGGCCGAGGCAGGCATCGGTGGGAGTGACCAGGAATCCGTCGTCGAGCCGGACGCTGATGTTCCCGGCGGTCGAATGCACGTAGCCGCGCGCATGCAGGGATGCGCCGATGCGGCAGATCTCGTCGCGCGCCGAGTGCTCGTTCATGCCAGCTCCGCGAACGCGCGCACGAAGAAATCGTCGCCGCCGAAGTTGCCCGACTTCAGGGCGACGTGCAGGGCCGGCGCGCCTTCGATGGCGGCGGCGCGGCCATGGCACCACGGCACTCCGGGTGCGATCTGCGGCCCGATGCGCAGCTGCGGCACGCCCAGTGCCTGCACCACTGCGCCGGAGGTCTCGCCGCCGGCGACCACGAGGCGCCGCACGCCGCGCGCGACGAGGCCGCGCGCGACGTCCGCGATGCTGCGTTCGACCAGGGCGCCGGCCGCCGCGGCGCCGAGATCCCGCTGCGCCGACGAGACGGTCGCGGCGTCGGCGCTCGAGTAGACCAGCAGCGGGACGTCCTCGCGCAGCAGCGGCTGCGCCTGCGCCAGCAGCGTCGCCGCCGGATCGATGCCGTCGGCCTCGAGGCGGGCCAGCGCGCGCGGGTCGAGCGCGATCGACGGCCAGCCGGCCTCGCGGGCGTAGCGTACCTGGCGCTGAGTCGCTGCCGAGCAGCTGCCGGCGACGACCGCCCGCTGTCCCGACGAGGCCGGGAGAACAGAGGCCGCTGCGGAGGCCGCTGCGGAGGCCGCGGCGGAAAGGGCGGCGCCGAAGTTCGCGGGCAGGCCGATCGCGAGTCCCGAGCCCGCGGTGACCAGCCGCAGGTCTCGCACCGCGGCGGCGAGGACGCGCAGGTCGTCGTTGCGGATCGCATCGACGATCGCGATGCCGACGCCGCAGGCGCGCAGCGCGGCGATGCGCTCGCGGAGCGCGGATTCGCCCGCCGCTACCACGCTCTGCTCGATCAGGCCCACGCGCCGGCGACACTGAGCCTGCAGCACCCGCACCAGGTTGGCGTCGCGCATCGGCGTGAGCGGATGGTCGCGCATGCTGCTCTCGCCGAGCGGCACGTCGCCGACGAACAGGTGGCCCTTGTAGACGGTCCGGCCGTTGTCGGGGAAGGCCGGCGTGGCGATGGTGAAGTCGCAGTCGAGGGCATCCATCAGCGCCTCGGTCACGGGGCCGATGTTGCCACGCGGCGTCGAGTCGAAGGTGGAGCAGTACTTGAAATAGATCTGGCCGGCGCCTTGCGCGCGCAGCCATGTCGCGGCCTCCAGGCTCCGCGCGATCGCGATCTCGGGGGCAACGGTGCGCGATTTCAACGCCACGACGCAGCAGGCTGCATCGACGGGCGGGCCGCCGGCCGGCACCCCGATGGTCTGGACGGTGGGCATGCCGGCACGGACGAAGTTGTTCGCGAGGTCGGTGGCGCCCGTGAAATCGTCGGCGATGGCTCCGATCAGGAGTCTGGTCATGGCGTCGGTGCGTCTCGGTCGATCGGCGCGGCGTCGCCGCAGGCGATGCGGTCGACGCCGGGAATGCGCAGCAGGACTGACCACGCGCGGGCAGCCTGCAGTCGGGTCTGCAGCCGGGATTATCGCTTCGATTCGAGTCGCGCGCCGCCTGCACGCGGGGCCCGCGCTTCGTGCGCAGCGCTCGCGGACGCATCGAGAAGATGCACCGAATCGAGTGATTCCCAACGTGTCGGGGCTTCCGGATAATCGGTCGCGCCGTGGCGGGCCGGCGCGCATCGCGCGCTCCGGTCCGCGCTCGCGGCGCGGTCGTTCGAACGGGCCGCTGCGTCCATGCGGACGCGACGGCGAGCTGGTTTCCATCGACGAAGGGAGTCTCGATCGTGCAGGGCAAGCAAGACGATGTCATCACCGTGAGGAAAGCCGGCCTGCGCCGCCGGTTGCTCGGCCTGTTCCTGGGCCTGTCGGGCGGCCTGCTGGTCGTGCCGTCCGGCGCGATCGCCCAGTCCGACGGCGGCGCGCAGTCGTGGCCGGCGCGGCCGGTGAAGATCGTGGTGCCCTGGTCGGCGGGGGGCAGTTCGGACACGGTCGCGCGACTGCTGTCCGAGCAGCTGTCGAAGACGCTGGGCCAATCGGTGATCGTCGAGAACCGGCCGGGGGCCACCGGCAAGATCGGCGTCGAGACCGTGATCCGCGCGCAGCCGGACGGCTACACGTTCCTGCTGGGGACGCTCACCGACATGGCGATCGCGCCCGCGATCATGCCCTCTCTCAGTTACGACGTGGCGCGGGACCTGAAGCCGGTTTCCTACGTCTCGACCTCGCCGCACGTGCTGGTGGTGGCCGCCGGGTTTCCGCCGAACTCGCTGTCGGAGCTGGTCGCCTACGCGAAGGCCAATCCGGGCAAGGTCAGCGCCGGCACGGCCGGGATCGGCACGAGCAACCATCTCAGCGGCATCCAGCTGAACCTGGCGGCCGGCATCGATACGGTGCAGGTGCCGTACAAGGGCAGCGGGCCGGCCCTCGTGGACCTGCTCGGCGGCCAGATCCAGTACCTGTTCGAGGTGCCCGCGATCACCCGCAAGCACGTCGAGGCCGGCAAGTTGAAGGCCATCGCGGTGGCGACCGAGCGCCGCCTGCCGCGGATGCCCGGCGTGCCGACGATGGCGGAGGCCGGCATGCCGGATTTCGTGGCCGGGACCTGGACCGGATTGCTGGCGCCGGCCGGGACGCCGGACGCGATCGTCGAGCGCCTGCAGGCCGCGGTGGTCGCGGCGCTGAAGTCGCCCGAGATCACGCGCTCGTTCGACGAGCTCGACCTGATCGCGGTCGGCAGCACGCCCGCGCGGTTCGGGGCGTTCATCAAGGCCGAGTCGGCGCGGTATCGCGCGCTCGCCGCCCGCGTCAACCTGAAGCTCGAGTGACGCTCCGGTGCGCGAGATCCTGCTGCGGAACTTCGAGCTGCTGGACGTCGACGCGAGAACGCTCAGGAGCGGCTGCCGGCTGCTGATCCGCGGCGACACGATCGTCCGGCTGGACCGGACGGTGGCGGCCGCGCCGGGCGTCGAGGAGATCGACCTCGGCGGGCGGGTGCTGATGCCCGGCCTGATCGACTGCCACGTCCACATCAACGCGTGGATTCTGCCGATGCATCCGGTGGTCCTCCCGTCGTTCATGACGGCAAAGGCGGGGGCGACGCTGAAAGGGATGCTGATGCGCGGGTTCACGACCGTGCGCGACGCGGGCGGGGCCGATGCCGGGCACCGCAAGGCGGTCGAGGCGGGCTATTTCACCGGCCCGCGGCTCCTGGTGTCGGGCCGGGCGATCAGCCAGACCGGCGGACACGGCGATCCCCGCTCGCCGGCCGACCTGGTGCCGGTGTGCGGCTGCAGCCTGCTCGAGGCGGGCATGGGGCGGGTCGCGGACGGAGTGCCGGAGGTGCGCAGGGCGGTGCGCGACGAGATCAGGATGGGCGCCGACCAGATCAAGGTGATGGCCGGCGGCGGGATCGCGTCCGAAGCCGACCCGATCGACCAGCTGCAGTATTCCGACGAGGAGCTCGCGGCGATCTGCGACGAGGCCCGGCGCTCGCACAAGTACGTCATGGCGCACGTGTTCACCACCGAAGGGGCCGAGCGCTGCATCGCCGCCGGCGTGCGCAGCATCGAGCACGGCTACCTGCTCGACGACGCCGGCATGCAGGCGCTCGCGGCTTCGGGCACCTACCTGACCCCCAACATCAGCACCCCGCTGATCATCGTGGAGGAAGGGGTGCGGAACCACTATACGGCGGCCAGCATGGAGAAGGCCGCGATGGTCGCGGGGCGCGTGCATGAGCTGCTCGAGCTGGCGCTGCGCCGCGGGGTGAAGATCTGCTTCGGCTCCGACATGTCGCGCTTCCAGGAGCGGGCCGGCGAGGAGTTCCTCAACCGCTCGAAGGTGATGCCGGCCTGGGAGAACATCCGCAGCGCCACGGCGGTCGCCGCGCAGGCGCTGCGCCTGCCGGGACGGATCGGGACGATCGCCGAAGGGGCGTTCGCGGACCTGCTGGCGGTCGACGGGAACCCGCTGGAGGACATCGGCCTGCTGGCCGGGCAGGGCGAGCACTTCGCGCTGATCGTCAAGGACGGGGTGGTGCACAAGAACACGCTCGCCTAGCCGGGCGGAGCCGGCAGCCCGGTCATCGCGGCCGCGAAGCTGGCCACGCTCGCGTTGCGCAGCGGCACGAAGCGCGTGCCGGCGCGAAGGCAGCGACGCTTGAGCGCCAGGGCGGAGTCGTGGTCCACGCAGTCGACCGGGAACGCGACCACGTCGGCCCACGCCAGCGCAGCCGCCAGCAGGCCCTTGCGATCCTCGACCCCGCCGTCGTGCCGCTGGTATTCGCCGCCGTGGCGCGCGACGAGGTTGCGGATCGCCGCGCTCGAGCTCGGGCGTCCGCCGACGTAGAGCAGCCTGCGGCCGGCGAGGACGTCGGCCAGGACGGAACTCGAGTCGTCCTCGGCGAAGGCGCGGCGCAGCTCGGCTTCGGCGGCGGCGAGCTCGCGCTGGATCTCGGCCAGCTTCCGCTGGGTCTGGGACAGCGCTTCCTCCTGGCGCCGCAGGCCGGCGGCCAGGGCCTGCGAGCTGCGCTCGGCGTCTTCCCGCCGCTGGGTCTGGAGCGCCACGGCCGAGGCGAGGGCTTCGGCCTGCCGGGCAGCCTGCCGTTCGGCGGCGTCCGGTCGCGATGCGCTTTCCAGCTCGGCGACGCGCAGCCGCAGCGCGTCGCGCTCGGCCCGGCACACCTCGCGCTCGGCCGCGACCTGCGCCACGCGCTCGTGGTTCCGGTCGAGGCGCTCGCGCAGCTCGCCGTTCTCCTGCTCCAGCGCCATCAGCCGCCGGATGTCGGCGCGGTTGGAGGCTCCCATCAGGTGCGACAGCATGTGCACGTCGCCGAACACCTGCTGGCGCAGCTCGGGCGTCGTCCGGCGATGCGTGAGCACTGCCCAGTAGGCGCCGGGAACCTCGCCCGACTTCAGGGCCTGGTCCCACAGGGCGGCGAGCTCGGATGCGGCGTGCGCGCGCGCGAAGCGCTGCACGCTGGCTTCGTGCCGCCGGTCCAGCGCCTTGTGCAGGCGCCGCGCCACGTCGGGGCGTTCGGCGGCCAGCCGGACCGCCTCGTGGTGCAGCTCGAGGTCGCTGCATCCGTCGATGTCCATCAGCCGCGCCATCAGCTTGCGAAGCTCCAGGCGCGACAGGCAGGTGCCGATCACCGAACAGTGCAGGTGAGGATCGAGATCCGCCATCCGCAGCCGGCCGTGCGGCGCCGGGTCGGCGGGCGGCGCCACCTCGATGCGCGGCGCCGGGTCGGGGCGCAGGGCGATGCGTCCGTCGAAGGTGAGGGCCGAGGAGGGCAGCGGAGTCGAGCGGAAGGGCGGAGTCAGCATGGCTTCGGTGCACCGGTGCGGAATTCGGAATATATATATAAATATAACGAAACGCCAGATCGAGGTCGAGCAAGGTCGGGCGAGGTCGAACGGGAGGCGCAGAAGGAGCGGTGCGGAGGCCGGCCGCGGCTTCGATCTATGAACTGATTCAGGACGGAAATTCGCGGCCGCGGGATTGATCCCCGTCAAGCGGGATCGAGCTCGGCCGACGGCGTCTGGAATGGTGGATGAAAATCGTGATATATATACAAATATATCGATTCCGCTCCCGGAACGATCTCCTCATGCCGCCATCGAACCCGCATCGCCCGGCGACCGCCGTCGCCTGCCTGTTTCTCTGTCCGCTCGCGGATGCGCTCGACTTCGGCTCTCCCGCGCCCGGCCGCACCTGGTATGCCCAGGCGCGCTACGCCTCCTGAGGCGGCCGCGATGTCCGGAAGCCCGTCTTCGCATCCCGGTCCGGAAGGGGCGGTGCCCGCGGCGGCGATCCTCGAGGACGGCTCCGCGGACGTCGATGCCTTCCTCGCCGACGTCGCGCGCCGCCAGCGCGCGGCCGGCCGGCGGGTGCGCGGCCTGGTCATGACCCGTCTGCAAGGAGGCGGCGGCTGCGCCGACGCGATGGTGCTGGTCGACCTGTACACCGGCGACGACTACCTCGTCTCGCAACCGATGGGCGCCTTGTCGACCTCGTGTCGCGCCGACCCGCAGGGCTTCGCGCGCGCGAGCCGGGTGCTCAGGCGCGCCCTCGACGAGGCGCCCGACCTGGTGATCTGCAACCGCTTCGGCGGGCTCGAAGCCGAGGGGCGCGGCTTTCGCGACGAGTTGCTGCAGATTCTCCTCCATGGTATCCCTCTGCTCACCTCGGTCGCGACGCGACATGTCGATGCCTGGGAACGCGCGACCGGCGGGGCGACGCTGTTGCCCGCGCAGCCGGCCGCGGTGAATGCCTGGCTCGATCGAGTGGTGCGAAGTGCCGAAACGGGTCGAATCGACCGAATTCCTCACGCCTGAACACGCCGTGCGGCCGCCCGATGCCGGGCGCCGTCGCTGGCTGCTCGGCGCCGCCGGGCTCGGCCTCGGCGCGCTCGCGCAGGCTGCGAACCGGTCGCCGGGCGACCTGCTGCAGGTGTTCGGCGGGGCCGGCACGCCGGCCCCGGAACGGGTCTTCGCCGCCGGCCCACCCGGGGTGAACCGCCTGCCGGGCGTCGCCTGGCTCGCGACCTGCCTGCGGCAAGGGGCGCCGCTCGAGGGGGCCGCGCTGCGGCGCGCGGTCGACGACGCGCTGGCGTTCCAGGCGCTCTTCTACGGCGTCGCGCCCGCGCGCGAGGCCGTGCTGGGCGGGCTGCATGGCGACCGGTGAGGTCGGCGCCTGGCCGGCGAGTCGTCGCGGCGGCACTGCGCTGCGCGGCGCGGCCGCCGTCGCGCTGGCGCTGGCCGGCGCGGTGGCGATCGCGTTCGCCGTCGGGAAGTTCCCGCTGTCGCCGGCCGAGCTCTGGGCGTCGCTGTGGGCGCGCCTCACGGGCGGCGTGTCGCCGCTGACCCCGGCGGCCGAGGCGGTCGTCTGGCAGATCCGCGGGCCGCGGGTGCTGGCGGCCGCGCTGGTGGGCGCGGCGCTGGGCGCCGCCGGTGCCACCTTCCAGTCGATGTTCCGCAATCCGCTGGTCTCGCCGGACATCCTCGGCGTCTCCGCCGGCTGCGGCCTCGGCGCCTCGCTGGCGATCCTGCTCGGGCTGCCGCTGGCGATGGTCTCCGGGCTCGCCTTCATCGGCGGACTGCTGGCGGTGCTGCTGGTGATGCTGGTCGCCCGGCGCGTGGGCGACCAGGATCCGGTGCTGGTCCTGGTGCTCGCCGGCGTCGCGGTGGGGGCGATGCTGGGCGCCGGCGTCTCGCTGGTGAAGCTCCTGGCCGATCCGAGCGTCCAGTTGCCGGCGATCACCTTCTGGCTGCTGGGGGGGTTGAATGCGGTCACCGCCGCCGAGCTCCGTTTCGCGCTGCCGGCGCTTGCCGTCGGCGCGTTCGCGCTCTGGAGCGTGCGCTGGCGGATCAACCTGCTGTCGCTGCCCGACGACGAGGCCGCCGCGCTCGGCGTGCGCGTCGCGCCGCTGCGCGCGGCGGTCGTCGCCGGCGCGACCCTGGTCACCGCCGCCGCGGTGTCGCTGTCGGGCATCGTCGGCTGGGTCGGGCTGGTCGTGCCCCACGTGGCGCGGCTGCTCGCGGGGCCGGAGTTCAGCCGCTTGCTGCCGCTCGCGATGGGCCTGGGCGCCGCCTTCGTCGTGCTCGCCGATACCTTCGCGCGCACGCTCGCCCCGATCGAGCTGCCGCTGTCGATCCTCACCGCCGTCGTGGGCGCGCCGTTCTTCCTGTGGCTGCTGGGGCGGCGGCGCAAAGGGGCGGAATGACGCGCGCGCTCGACGGTGCCCGCCGGCCGCCCGCCGGGGCCGTTGCAACGGCTGCGAATGCCGCGGCGGCCGCCCGCCCGGTGCTCGAGGCGCGGCGGCTGGCGTTCGGCCATCGCGGCCGCGCGCTGTGCGACCCGGTGGAGCTCGAGGTTCGCGCCGGCGAGGTGGTGTGCCTGCTCGGGCCGAACGGCTGCGGCAAGACGACGCTGTTTCGCACGCTGCTGGGGCTGATCCCCGCGCTGGCCGGGCGGGTGGAGATCGACGGGCACGACATCCGGACGGCCGCGCGCGAGCAGGTCGCGCGCTGCGTGGCCTACGTGCCCCAGGCGCATGCGGGCGCGTTCGCGTATGCGGTCGAGGACATCGTGTTGATGGGCCGCGCCGCGCACGTCGGCCTGTTCTCGGTGCCGTCGCGCGCCGATCGCGGCGCCGCGCGCGAGGCGCTCGAGCGCCTCGGCATCGGGCACCTGCGCCGCCGTCCGTACACCGAGATCAGCGGCGGCGAACGCCAGCTCGCGCTGGTGGCCCGGGCGCTCGCCCAGCGCACCCCCCTGGTGGTGATGGACGAGCCGACCGCGAGCCTCGACTTCGGCAACCAGCGCATCGTGCTGCGTGAGATCGCGGCGCTGCGGGGGCAGGGCATCGCGGTGCTGGTCGCCACCCACCAGCCCGAGCACGCGCTGCGCATCGCCGACCGCGTGGCGCTGATGGACCGGCGCGGCATCGGAGCCTTCGGCGCCCCCGCCGCGACGATGAGCGCCGCGGCGCTCGCGGCGCTCTACGGCGTGCCCGCCGACGAGATCCTGCGCAGCCTGCCGGGCGTGCCGCCGGCCTGAGCGGGGAGGCTTCGCGCCGGAGGCGGCGCGGCGTCCCGGCGATGTTCGCGGAACGGTTCGAAAATCTCTAGGTAAATATGTTTAATATCAAATAGTTATAAATGTTTCTTAAAGTTAAGCCTCTTGAGTTCCGGCTCCCCGACCACCGGAGCTCGAGGACGGGCCGCTCATGCCGGAGTCGATTCGGGGTCCGCGAGACGGCTGGAACCGGGCGGGGTGTGGTCTGTCGCTCGCGGGAATCGCGTCCGCAGGAGCGCCGGGCACGAAGCATCGGCGCGGTCGCGTCGTGACGGTCTCGGGCATCGGCACCCGCGCAAGAGGCGTGGCGCGGCGCGCGGGACACGAAAGAAAAAATGCCCGCTCACCGGCGGGCACTTTGATTTGCTTGGCTCCCCGACCTGGGCTCGAACCAGGGACCTGCGGATTAACAGTCCGTCGCTCTACCGACTGAGCTATCGGGGAACAGCCGGCGATTCTAGCCTGAGAATCGCCGCTGTGTCGAGTCGGCGCGGGTGCCCTAGCCCTTGATCACCGTCGCCATCGCCTTGGCGACGTAGTCGATGTTGCGGCTGTTCAGCGCCGCGAGGCAGATGCGGCCGGTGGCGACGGCGTAGATGCCGAATTCGTCGCGCAGCCGCTCGACCTGGGCCGGGTTCAGGCCCGAGTACGAGAACATGCCGCGCTGCCGGGCGACGAAGGAGAAGTCCTGGGCCACGCCGTGCTCGCGCAGCTTGGCCACCAGCGCCTCGCGCATCGCGCGGATGCGGTTGCGCATGCCGGCCAGCTCGCTCTCCCAGAGCTGGCGCAGCGCCGGGGTCGAGAGCACCGCGGCGACGATCGCGGCGCCGTGGGTGGGCGGGTTCGAGTAGTTGGTGCGGATCACCCGCTTGACCTGGCTGGTGACGCGCGCGGATTCGTCCCGGTCGGCGGTGACGATGGACAGCGCGCCGACGCGCTCGCCGTACAGCGAGAACGATTTCGAGAACGAGCTGGAGACCAGGAAATCGAGCCCGGAGGCGGCGAACTTGCGCAGTGCGAGCGCGTCGGCGTCGATGCCGTCGCCGAAGCCCTGGTAGGCCATGTCGAGGAAGGCGACCAGCCCGCGCTCGCGTACCGTCGCGATGATCGCGTCCCACTGCTCGGCCGGCAGGTCGACGCCGGTGGGGTTGTGGCAGCAGGCGTGCAGGACGACGACCGAGCGCGCGGGCAGCGCTTTCAGCGCGGCCAGCATCGCGTCGGCCTTCACGCCGTGGGTGGCGGGGTCGTAGTAGGGGTAGGTGCCGACCGCGAAGCCGGCCGCCTCGAACAGGGCCCGATGGTTCTCCCAGCTCGGATCGCTGATCCAGACCCCGGCCTGCGGATACAGCCGGCGCAGGAAGTCGGCGCCGATGCGCAGGCCGCCGGTGCCGCCCAGCGCCTCGAAGGTCGCCACCCGGCCGGCGGCGAGCAGCGGCGAGTCGGCGCCGAAGAGCAGCTGCTGCACCGCCTGGTTGTAGGCGGCGAAGCCCTCGATCGGCAGGTAGCCGCGCGCCGGGGTGTTGGCCACGCGGGCCTGCTCCGCTTCACGCACTGCAGCAAGAAGGGGGATCCGGCCGGCGTCGTCGCAGTACACCCCGACGCCCAGGTTCACCTTCTCGGTGCGTTTGTCAGAATTGTAAGATTCTGTGAGACCGAGAATCGGATCCCGGGGGGCCATTTCGACGGCAGCGAACATCGACGGGCTCATGGCGGTCGGACAAGTCCTTGATTATTGAGGAAAGACGGCGCTACGGCTTGGGTGCATTGCACAAGATCCGTGCAGAACACTGGATTTTCGGGGGCGGGGCGGCGATAATTCCAGTTTCTCCGGAAGGCCCGAGAAAGCCTTGCGGTGACAGATCCACAGACCCTGCAGGGGCCCGTCGACCGCTTGCCGGATCGCTCGATCCGGCAATGCCACTGCGATTGTGCGGTGCAGCGTCACGGGCGCGGCAGGCCGCCCGAAACCGCGACGAGTTTAGCACGCCGACTGGCCCCACGACTGGCACGCCGACCCCCACCGCCCGGCCCACGATGACCGCATCCGCGCCCGAACGTCCGTCGTTCGTCAGCTTTCCCGGCAGCCCGTTCCGGCTGCACCAGCCGTTCGCTCCGGCCGGCGACCAGCCGGAGGCGGTCGAGCGCCTGGTCGAGGGGATCGGCGACGGGCTGAGCTTCCAGACGCTGCTGGGCGTGACCGGCTCGGGCAAGACCTACACGATGGCCAACGTCATCGCCCGGCTCGGGCGCCCGGCGCTGGTGCTGGCCCCGAACAAGACGCTGGCGGCGCAGCTCTATTCGGAGATGCGCGAGTTCTTCCCGGACAACGCCGTCGAGTACTTCGTCTCGTACTACGACTACTACCAGCCCGAGGCCTACGTTCCGCAGCGCGATCTCTACATCGAGAAGGATTCGTCGATCAACGAGCACATCGAGCAGATGCGCCTGTCGGCGACCAAGTCGCTGCTCGAGCGGCGCGACACGGTGATCGTCGGGACGGTCTCGTGCATCTACGGGATCGGCAATCCGCACGATTACCACGAAATGATCCTGGTGCTGCGCGCGAAGGACCGGATGTCGCAGCGCGAGGTGCTGCAGCGGCTGGTGGCGATGCAGTACAAGCGCAACGAGACCGAGTTCGTCCGCGGCACGTTCCGCGTGCGCGGCGATTCGATCGACATCTTCCCGGCCGAGCACGCCGAGCTCGCGGTGCGCATCGAGCTGTTCGACGACGAGGTCGAGAGCCTCCAGCTGTTCGATCCGCTCACCGGGCGGGTGCGGCAGAAGATCCCGCGCTTCACCGTGTACCCGTCGTCGCACTACGTGACGCCGCGCGAGACGGTGATGCGGGCGCTGGGCACGATCCGCGAGGAGCTCGCCGAGCGGCTCGAGTTCTTCTACGCCCAGGGCAAGCTGGTCGAGGCGCAGCGCCTCGAGCAGCGCACCCGCTTCGACATGGAGATGCTGCAGGAGCTCGGCTTCTGCAAGGGCATCGAGAACTACACGCGGCACCTCTCGGGGGCGCGCCCCGGCGATCCGCCGCCGACGCTGGTCGACTACCTGCCGGCCGACGCGCTGATGATCATCGACGAGAGCCACGTCACGGTCGGGCAGCTGGGCGGGATGTACCGCGGCGACCGCTCGCGCAAGGAGACGCTGGTCGAGTACGGCTTCCGGCTGCCCTCGGCGCTGGACAACCGGCCGCTGAAGTTCGAGGAGTTCGAGTCGAAGGTGCGCCAGTGCATCTTCGTGTCGGCCACGCCGGCCGACTACGAGGCGCGCCAGTCCGGGCAGGTGGTCGAGCAGGTGGTGCGCCCGACCGGCCTGGTCGATCCGCAGGTGATCGTGCGCCCGGCCTCGACGCAGGTCGACGACCTGCTCTCCGAGATCCACGAGCGCGTCGCGCGCGGCGCGCGGGTGCTGGTCACCACGCTCACCAAGCGGATGGCCGAGGACCTGACGGATTTCCTTGCCGACCAAGGGGTGAAGGTGCGATACCTGCACTCCGACGTCGACACTGTGGAGCGGGTGGAGATCATCCGCGACCTGCGGCTCGGGGTGTTCGACGTGCTGGTGGGCATCAACCTGCTCCGGGAAGGGCTCGACCTGCCGGAGGTCTCGCTGGTGGCGATCCTCGATGCGGACAAGGAGGGCTTCCTGCGGTCCGAGCGCAGCCTGATCCAGACGATCGGGCGGGCGGCGCGCAACCTCGAGGGCTGCGCGATCCTGTACGCGGAGCGGGTCACCGACTCGATGCGGCGCGCGATCGACGAGACCGAGCGGCGCCGCGCCAAGCAGGTCGCGTTCAACCAGGCCCACGGGATCGTGCCGCGCGGGGTGATCAAGCAGGTGCGCGAGCTGATCGACGGCGTCTACGACCCGAACCAGGCGCGGCAGGAGCTGCAGGCGGCCGAGCGGCAAACGCAATACGAGGCGATGAGCGAGAAGGGCGTCGCGCGCGAGATCAAGCGGCTGGAGAAGCAGATGCTCGACCACGCGCGCAACCTCGAGTTCGAGAAGGCCGCGCAGGTGCGCGACCAGCTCGCGGCGCTCAAGGCGCGATTTTTCGGATCGGATGGGGGCGGCAATGTGGTTCCGATCGTGGCTGGACAGGCTGCTGCCTAGGGCGCGGCCGAATGCTTGCTCGACCCCGAACCAGGATTCAGTGACTCAGGCAGATACGAACATGGCAAAACGAGAACCGATTTCGCTGGCGATGAACACCCGTGTGCTTTTCGTCTGCATGGGCAACATCTGCCGCTCGCCGATGGCCGAAGGCGTGTTCCGGCAGATGGTGCGACAGGCGGGCCTCGACGAGGTGGTGCGGGTCGCGTCGGCCGGCACGCACGCGTTCCACCTGGGCGAGGCGCCGGACAAGCGCGCCCAGGCGGCGGTGGCGCGGCGCGGCTACGACATCTCCGGCCTGCGCGCCGCGAAGGTCCGCGAGCGCGATTTCGAGGACTACGACATGGTCCTCGCGATGGACTGGGACAACCTCGCGGCGCTCCAGCAGATCGCGCCCAAGCAGGCGCACCACAAGCTGCAGCTGCTGATGCGCTTCGCCACCGAGCACGAGACCGCCACGATCGCCGACCCGTACTACGGCAACGTCCAGGGCTTCGAGCAGGCGCTCGACCACATCGAGGATGCCTGCAACGGGCTGCTCGAGCTCGCCAAGCGCCGCGCCACCCAGGTGGCCGCCGCCTGAACGGCGGTCCGCCGGCCGTTCGGGGGTCCCGGCCGCCGGCGCGGTAAGGCGCGCAGGGCCGGGGCGACCGTCCGGAAGCAGGGTGCTCGGTCGTCCCGGACGGACCGTCCGCCTCTCGATCCGAATGCCGAGTAAAAAACTCGGAAATCGGGTATACTTGAGCGACCGAGTCGGGTACTCGCTTCTCCGGACGGAGCCAACATGCGACTGACGACCAAGGGACGGTTCGCCGTCACCGCCATGATCGACCTGGCGCTGCGCCAGCACCAGGGGCCGGTCACGCTGGCCGGGATCAGCCAGCGCCAGAAGATTTCCCTGTCCTATCTCGAGCAGCTGTTCGGCAAGCTGCGCCGTCACGAGCTGGTGGAGAGCACGCGCGGGCCGGGCGGGGGCTACACGCTGGCGCGCCCGATGAAGAGCATCACCGTGGCCGACATGATCTTCGCGGTCGACGAGCCGCTCGACGCGACGCAGTGCGGCGGCAAGGAGAACTGCCAGAGCGACGACGGCCCGTGCATGACCCACGAGCTGTGGTCGAACCTGAACAAGCGCATGATCGAGTATCTGGATTCGGTCACGCTGGCCGACCTGGTCGAGCAGCAGAAGGGACGCGAGACGCGCTCGCAGCCGAAGGAGATCTCGGTGCTCAAGGAGCACCGGGCCGCGCTGGAGTTCCCGACCTCGACGCTGCAGCCGATCAAGATCGAGAAGGGCCGCATCACGACGGTCTGAACGCGAAGCTGCGAACGCAACCGGGGAGCGAGGACGGATGGGAGTCAATCTGACGGAACGGGCGGCCCGGCATGTCGCCCGATCGATCGAGCGTCGCGGCAAGGGCGTGGGCCTGCGGGTCGGCGTGAAGCCGTCCGGCTGCTCCGGCATGGCCTACCAGCTCGAGTTCGCCGACGACCGCAACGACGGCGATCTCGAGTTCGAGAGCCACGGCGTGCGGGTCTTCATCGACCCGAAGAGCCTGCCCTATCTCGAGGGCATCGAGCTCGACTTCGTGCGCGAGGGCCTGAACGAGGGCTTCAGGTTCAACAATCCGAACGTGAAGGGCACCTGCGGCTGCGGCGAGTCGTTCTCGGTCTGATCACGCCGGCCCGCGGCGCCGGGCGAGCGCCACCAGGGCGCCGATCGCCGCCAGCGCGCCGCTCGACAGCAGCGCGAGCAGGGCCAGCCCGGCCCGGGCGTCGGTGGCCTCGACCAGGGCCGAGAACAGCGCCGGCGCCGCGGCGGCCGCGACCAGTCCGGGCCCGAAGATCCGGCCGAGCAGCTCCGCGTAGCCGGCGCTGCCGAACACCGCGAGCGGCAGCGCGCCGCGCATGATCGTCATCAGGCCGTTCGAGCAGCCGTACAGCACCACCAGCGTCACCGCCGCCGCGGCGCCGGCCGGCAGGGCCAGCGCCGCGACGAAGGCGGCGGGCATCAGCGCGATCGACGGCACGGCGGTCGCGAGGACGCTCATGCGCCGCTGCAGGCCCATCTCGACGATCCGCGCCAGCACCTGGGCGATGCCCATCAGCGAGGCGGCCGATACGACCACCGCGGTGCCGAGGCCGAAGCCGCCCAGCAGGCGCACCAGGTGCGCGGCCATGGTCGAGGCGACGAAGGCGTAGAGGGTGAAGCCCAGCACCGCCAGCCGCAGCGCGAGGCGCGCCGTGGGGGCGTCGAGCCCGAGGCCGCGCTGCGCGGGGGGCGCCGCGGCGGCACCGTCGCCCGCGCCGTCGGCCGGGAGCGGACCGGGTCGGGGACGGCCCGCGAAGACGGCGTGCAGCAGCGCGCAGGGGACGAGGTTCAACAGCGCGTAGATCTGCAGCGTGGCGCGCCAGCCCAGCGTCGCGTCGAGCCATCCGCCGATCGGCCAGAACACGGTCGAGGCGAGGCCGCCCATCAGCGTGAGCAGCGAGATCGCGCGCCGCGCGGAGTCGCCCGCCAGCGCGGTCAGCGCGGCGAAGGCGCCGTCGTAGAGGATCGAGCGCAGGCCCAGGCCGATCAGGGTCCAGCCGGCGAACAGCGCCGGCCAGCCCTGCGCCAGCGAGAGGATGAACAGCCCCCCCGCGGCGAGGATCGAGGCGAGCGTCATCACGCGGCGCGCGCCGTGGCGGTCCATCAGGCGGCCGCTGGCGCGCGCGCTCAGGCCGGCCACCAGCAGGCCCCAGGAGAAGCCGCCCAGCACCGTGGTCGGGCTGAGCCCCAGCCCGCCGGCGATCGAGCCGCCGAGGATCGCCGGCATGTAGTGGGTGGTGCCCCAGCCGATGATCTGCGTCACGCCGAGCGCCCGGATGGCGGCTCCGACGGAAGGGGTGATGCCGGCCGGGGTAGGCATGAGGCGGGCGCGCGGGGACGCGAAGGGGGTGACGGCGACGCGGCGAAGGCGGCGGGAGGCGACGGGAAGTGACGGGAAGTGACGGGAAGCGAGGGCGCGGGCCGGTACGCGAGGCGGCGCCGCGGCCGGCCTCGCCTAGTCCTCGCGCTTGAGCGCGGGGAACAGCACGACGTCGCGGATGCTGGGGCTGTCGGTGAGCAGCATCACCAGCCGGTCGATGCCGATTCCGCAGCCGCCGGCGGGCGGCATGCCGTACTCGAGCGCGCGGATGTAGTCGGCGTCGAAGTACATCGCCTCGTCGTCGCCGGCGTCCTTCGCCTCGACCTGGCGCAGGAAGCGCTCGGCCTGGTCCTCGGGGTCGTTCAGCTCGGAGAAGCCGTTGGCGATCTCCCGGCCGGTGATGAACAGCTCGAAGCGCTCGGTGATGCCGGGCCGGGTGTCCGATCCGCGCGCCAGCGGCGAGACCTCGACCGGGTAGTCGATGATGTAGGTCGGGTCCCAGAGCTGGTGCTCGGCGACTTCCTCGAACAGTGCGAGCTGCAGCGCCCCCGGCCCGGCGCCGCGCAGCGCCGGGGCGCCGACGTCGACGCCGAGCCGCCCGAGCTCGGCGCGCAGGAAGGCGGCGTCCTCGAGCTGCTCCGGCGCGTACTTTGGCGCGTACTTGACGATCGCGCCGGCGATCGTGAGCCGCTCGAACGGGCGGCCGAGGTCGATCGCGCGGCCCTGGTAGCTGACGGTGGACGAGCCGGTCGCGGCGAGCGCCGCGTCGCGGATCACCTGCTCGGTGAAGTCCATCAGCCAGCGGTAGTCGGTGTACGCGGCGTAGAACTCGAGCATCGTGAACTCGGGGTTGTGCCGCGGGCTGATGCCTTCGTTGCGGAAGTTGCGGTTGATCTCGTAGACGCGCTCGAAGCCGCCGACCACCAGGCGCTTCAGGTACAGCTCGGGCGCGACGCGCAGGAACATCTGCTGGTCGAGCGCATTGTGGTGGGTGACGAAGGGCCGCGCCGCGGCGCCGCCAGGGATCGGGTGCAGCATCGGCGTCTCGACCTCGAGGAAGCCGTGCGAGCCCATGAAGGCGCGGATCGCGGCCACCGTGCGGCTGCGCGCGACGAAGGTGTCGCGGGTCTCGCCGGTGACGATCAGGTCGACGTAGCGCTGGCGATAGCGCAGCTCCGGGTCGGCGATGCCGTGGAACTTGTCGGGCAGCGGCCGCAGCGACTTGGCGAGCAGGCGCACGCGGGTGCAGCGTACCGACAGCTCGCCCTTCATGGTCTTGAACAGCACCCCCTCGCAGCCGACGATGTCGCCGAGGTCCCAGTGCTTGAAGGCTGCGTGCGATTCGGCGCCGACGCCGGCGTCGTTCAGGTAGAGCTGCAGGCGGCCGGTGGCGTCCTGGATCGTCGCGAAGCTGGCCTTGCCCTGGACCCGCTTGAGCATGATCCGTCCGGCCAGCACGACCGCGACGTTCTCGTTCTCGAGCTGCTCGCGGGTCTTGTAGCCGTAGTGCTCGGCGATCGGCGCGGCGCGGTGCGCGGGGCGGAAGTCGTTCGGGAACGCGACGCCCTGCTCGCGCAGGCGGGCGAGCTTGGCGCGCCGCTCGGCGATGATCGCGTTGTCGTCGCGATGCGCGGGCCCGGCGGCCTCGTGGTGTTCGTTGGTCTCGCTCACGGTTCGGACTCCCTCAGACCCCTTGCTTCAGACTCGCGACGATGAATTCGTCGAGGTCGCCGTCGAGCACCGAGCGCGTGTTGCTGATCTCGACGCTGGTGCGCAGGTCCTTGATGCGCGACTGGTCGAGCACGTACGAGCGGATCTGGTGCCCCCAGCCGATGTCGGTCTTGCCGGCCTCGACCTTGTCCTGTTCGGCCCGGCGCTTGCGCATCTCGAGTTCGTACAGGCGCGCGCGCAGCATGCTCATCGCCTCGTCGCGGTTGCGGTGCTGCGAGCGGTCGTTCTGGCACTGCACGACGATGCCGGTGGGGTTGTGCGTGATCCGCACCGCCGACTCGGTCTTGTTCACGTGCTGGCCGCCGGCGCCCGAGGCGCGGTAGACGTCGATGCGCAGGTCGGCCGGATTGACCTCGATCTGGATCGAGTCGTCGACCTTCGGGTAGACGAACACCGAGGCGAACGAGGTATGGCGGCCGCCGCTGGAATCGAACGGCGACTTGCGCACCAGGCGGTGGATGCCGGTCTCGGTGCGCAGGTAGCCGTAGGCATATTCGCCGTCGACGCGTACCGTCGCGCCCTTGATGCCGGCAACGTCGCCGGGCGATTCCTCCAGGACCTCGGTGGCGAAGCCCTTGCGCTCGCAGTAACGCAGGTACTGGCGCAGCAGCATCGCGGCCCAGTCCTGGGCCTCGGTGCCGCCGGCGCCCGCCTGGATCTCGATGAAGCAGGCGTTGGGATCGGCCGGGTTGGAGAACATCCGGCGGAACTCGAGCTCCGCCACCCGCGCCTCGACCGCGTGGGCGTCGGCCTCGACCGCGACCAGCGTGTCGTCGTCGCCCTCGGCGGCGGCCATCGAGAACAGCTCGGCGGTGTCGGCCAGCGAAGCATCGATGGTGCCGATGCGGTCGACGACGCCCTCGAGCAGCTTCTTCTCGCGGCCGAGGTCCTGCGCGTGCCGGGCGTCGTTCCAGACGTCGGGAGTCTCGAGCTCCCGGTTGATCACTTCGAGACGGAGCTTCTTCGTCTCGTAGTCAAAGATACCCCCGAAGCTCTGCGACGCGCCGGCGCAGGTCGTCGATCAGCGATTCGAGTTGGTTCAGGCGCTCGGCTTCCATGTCGGGGTCCGCGGGGTCCGTCGGTCAAGCCCGGCATTATACGGTCCGGGTGCCCCGGCTCGCGTCGCCCGGCGTTCCGGCATCCCCCGGCTCTCCGGGGTCGTCCGACTCTCCGGCGTCATCCGGCTCCGCGGCCTCGATCGCCAGGCGAACGCTGGCCAGGCCCTGGTAGTCGTCGCGCATCAGCCGGTAGGCGATGCGCGCGCGGGCCGGCAGCGGCTCGGTCCGCCCGAAGGCGATGGCGTCGAGGCTGCGCCCGGCGGCGGCGCGCAACTGCACCCGCAGGTGGCGACCCGCGACGAGCGACTGGCGCGCGACGACGAAGCGGTCGCTGAACAGCGGCGCGGCGAAGCCCTGGCCCCAGACCTCGGCCTCGATCGCGTCGACCAGCGGCAGGTCGATCTCGTCGGCCGCGAGCGGGCCGTCGGTGGCCAGCGCGGCGGCGAAGCAGGCCGGATCGGCGAACTCGATCACCGCCTGCTCGAGCAGCGCGGCGAACTCGTCCAGGCGCGCGGCGTGCAGCGTCAGCCCGGCCGCCATCGCATGCCCGCCGAAGCGCAGCAGCAGGCCGGGCGCGCGCTTGTCGACCAGGTCGAGCACGTCGCGCAGGTGCACGCCGGGGATCGAGCGCCCGGAGCCGCGCAGCAGCGCGGGGTCCGAGGCCGAGGCGGCGAGCGCGAACGCCGGCCGGTTCAGGCGGTCCTTGACGCGGCCCGCCACCAAGCCGATCACGCCCTCGTGCCAGCCGTCGCGGTGCAGGACCACCGAGCGGCGCCCCGCGGCCGGCTGCGGCAGCGCATCGAGCGCGGCGATCGCCTGCTCGCGCAGCGCGCCTTCGATCTCGCGGCGCTCCCGGTTGATCGCGTCGAGCGCATCGGCCAGCTCGGCGGCGCGCGCCTCGTCGTCGGTCAGCAGGCATTCGATGCCGAGCGACATGTCGGCGAGCCGGCCGGCCGCGTTGATTCGCGGGCCGACGGCGAAACCGAGGTCGGCGCTGCCGCTGCGACGCGCGTCGCGCCCGGCGACGCGCAGCAGGGCGCGGATGCCCGCACTGGCCGCGCCGCCGCGGATGCGCTGCAGGCCGGCGGCCACCAGCAGGCGGTTGTTGTCGTCGAGCCGGACGAGGTCGGCCACGGTGCCGAGCGCGACCAGGTCGAGCAGCCGCTGCAGCGGCGCGCGGGCCGTCGCCGCGCCCGGGTCGCGACGCCGCTGCTCGGCGCGCAGCGCGAGCAGCAGGTAGAACATCACCCCGACCCCGGCCAGGTGCTTGCTCGGGAACGCGCAGCCGGGCTGGTTCGGATCGACGATCGCGTCGGCCGGCGGCAGCGAGTCCGCGGGCAGGTGATGGTCGGTGACAATGACCCGCATGCCGGCGCGCCGGGCGGCGGCGATGCCCTCGTGGCTCGCGATGCCGCTGTCGACGGTGATCAGCCAGTCGGGGCGCCCGAGCCGCGGATGGCGGGCGGCGAGGGCGGCTACCGGTTCGCCGAGCCCGTAGCCGTGCTCGAAGCGGTTGGGCACCAGGTAGTCCACCTGGCCGGCCGATGCGCCGAGCATTCGCAGGCCGCGCAGCGCGACCGCGCAGGCGGTCGCGCCGTCGCAGTCATAGTCGGCGACGATGCACAGCCGCTCGCCGCGCGCGATCGCGTCGGCGAGGAAGCCCGCCGCGGCCTCGATGCCCTTCATCGTCCCGGGCGGGGCGAGCCGCGCGAGATCGCGCGACAGTCCTGCCGCGTCGTGGATGCCGCGCGCGGCCAGCAGCCGCGCCATCACCGCCGGGACGCCGGCCTCGAGCAGCCGCGTCACCGCGGCCGGCGGCGCCTCGCGGACCGCGATCCGGCTCATGCGTCCTCGCGCAGCAGCGCCGCCGGGTCGAGGCGGCGCCAGGGCTTCCAGCGGTCGGCCGGCATGCAGGCCAGCTCGACGGCCTGGCGTTCGCCGCAGAGCACCACCGCCAGCGGTCCGTCCGCGAAGCGCCGGGAGCCCGCCTGCAGCGCCGCGAACCAGCGGTCGAAGTCCCGCCACGCGGCCTGCCAGCCCTCGAGGTCGCCGGCCTCGACCGGCTCGCGCCAGAAGCCCGCGTCGACCAGCAGCGCGCCGGTGTCCGGTGCCGCAGCGATCGCGGCGCACCAGTCGCCGGGTACGCCGCCATCTGCGCGCGTGCCGCCGTCCGGGCCGGGCCGGGCGACGTCGAGCGGCTCGATGCCGGCGCGCCGCGCGAGTCCGGCGAGCGTCGC
>JBDHRX010000034.1:0-26079 GCA_039807785.1 Burkholderiaceae bacterium | reverse complement strand
GCGCTCGCGCGCGAGGCGCGTCGCGGGGCGGCGCACCGGCCCGATCCCGCCGCGGCCGCCTCCGGCCTCGCCGCGCATGGCGGCTTCGTCCCGATCCGCGCCGGCGCGGACGCGGCCGAAGCGCTGCGCCACGCGACGACGACCCCTTGCCGCGGCGTGTACCTGCTGCGGGACGATCCGTCGCCCCGCCGCGCCGGGAACGCCGGCGATGGCGGCCGCGACGCCGATCACGATCACGACACCAGGGCCGATGGCGACGGCGAGGCCGACCTGCGCGCCGCGCTGCCGGAAGCGACCCGGGGCGTCGACCTCTGGCGTCCCTGCGATCCGGCCGAGACGGCGATGGCCTGGCTGGTCGCCCTCGGCGCTCCGGCGCGCCCGAGCGCCCTGCTGCTGTCGTGCGTACCGGCGCCGGCGCCGGCCCGCACACCCGAGCAGGTGCTGGCGATCCGGCGCGGCGGCTACCTGCTCGCCGACCGCGACGACGCGGTCGCGGCGCTGGTCGCCAACGGCCCGCGCATCGCGCCGGCCATCGAGGCGCAGCGGACCCTCGAGCGACGCGGCATACGGGTGCGGCTGGTCTCGATGCCGTCGCCCGACGTGTTCGCGCGACAGGACGCCGCGTGGCGGGAGTCGGTGCTGCCACCCGGATTGCCGCGCATCGAGGTCACGGCCGGCGCCGCGCCGACGGCGGACGCGCTGGCGGCGCGCGTCCTGGCCCACCTGCGCGACGCGCGCGCCGGGACGGCGTCCGCTCCCCCGGAGGCAATGCGGCTAAGATGACCCCTCGCATCGCCGAGGGGGACACCATGCGCTGGCAGGGGGAACGGGAAAGCGGCAACGTCGAGGATCGCCGGGCGGGCGGCCTCGGCGGACGACGCGCCGGCGTCGGGCTGGGAACGATCGCGATCGCATTCGTCGCCGCCTGGATCTTCGGCGTCGATCCGCGGATGATCCTCGGCGTCCTCGACGGCGTCGGCACCGCGACCGAATCATCGACGCAGCGGGGCCCGGCGCCGACGCCGACCGACGAGACCGGCCGCTTCGTCGCGGTGGTGCTGGCCAGCACCGAAGACGTCTGGTCGAAGGCGTTCGCCCGGGCCGGCCAGTCCTACCGGGCGCCGAAGCTGGTGCTCTACAGCGGGCGCATCGGCACCGCCTGCGGCACCGGCGCCGCGGCGTCGGGCCCGTTCTACTGCCCCGGCGACGAGAAGGTCTACGTCGACCTGAGCTTCTTCCAGATGATGCGCGAGCGGCTCGGGGCGCCGGGCGACTTCGCGCAGGCCTACGTGATCGCGCACGAGGTCGGGCACCACGTGCAGAACCTGCTCGGCACGATGGAGCAGATGGAGCGTGCTCGCGGGCGTGCCTCGGAGCAGCAGTACAACGCGCTGTCGGTCCGGCTCGAGCTGCAGGCCGACTGCTATGCCGGCGTCTGGACCAACCACGCGCAGCAGGCGCGGCAATGGCTCGAGCAGGGCGACATCGAGGAGGGCCTCGGCGCGGCCTCGGCCGTCGGCGACGACCGGCTGCAGCAGCAGTCGCAGGGCGTGGTGGTTCCCGAGTCGTTCACGCACGGCACCTCGGCGCAGCGCGTGCGCTGGTTCCGCATCGGCCTGGAGAGCGGCGAACCGGGCCGCTGCGACACCTTCTCGGCCCGGACGCTCTAGGCCTCCGACAGGTCGATTCGCGCCACGAGAAAACCGAGCAGCGCCAGCCCGACTCCGCAGGCGGCCAGCACCGCGCCGGTCGACAGCCAGTCGACCACGAACGCGGCGATGCCGGTGCCGACCGACTGGCCGGAGAACAGCGCGCAGGCGAACAGCGACATCGCGGTGCCGCGCTGCTCGGGAGACATCTGCGTCCCCTGGTTCTGCAGGGTGTTGTGGATCATGTAGAACCCCACGCCCGCCAGCAGGCACAGCGGCAGCGTCCAGATCCAGCCCGGCACGAACGCGAACAGCACCCACGACGTGCCGCCGAGCAGGCCGCCGGTCCGCGCCATCGCGAGCGGGCTCATCCGCTTGAGCAGCCAGGCGACGTTGCGGCTGTAGAGGATGCCGCCGACACCGTAGAGCGCGAGGATCGCCCCGGCCGACGAAACCGCGATCCCGAAGCGGCCGTTCAGGTGACTGGTGGCGAAGGCCATCGCGCTGAACGCGAACGCGCCTTCCCCCGCCGTGATCGCCAGGATGCGCCGCGCGCGCCGGTCTCCCAGCACCCGGCGCATCCGCTCCAGGCTCGACGCCGCGTCGCCGCCCGGGGCCGGCGCGTCCAGGCGCGCCAGGCGGGCATCGCGCAGGCCCAGGCGCATCGAGATGCCGGCCGTCGCGTAGACCAGCGCCAGGCTCAGGAAACCGTAGCGCCATCCGATCGTGTCGGCGAAGACGCCGGACAGCCATTGCCCCGCGATGCCGCCGAGCACCAGCGCGCCGAGCAGGCGCGCCAGCACCGGCTGCCGGCGCTCGAACGGCACGTTGTCGCCGACCCACGCCATGCCGAGCGGGATCAGCCCCGCCGTCGCGGCGCCGTTGAGGATCCGGGCGAACGTCAGCCAGCCCAGCCCCGGCGCCAGCGCCGAGCCGAGCGCGCCGACGGTGCAGGCGAGCGCGGCGAACGACACCACGGTGTACTTGCCGAGCCGGTCGCCCAGCGGGCCGTAGAGCAGCTGCATCACCCCGTATGCGATCGCCAGGCCGTAGATCGTCTGGGCGCTCTGGCCGGCGGTGACCGAGAACTCGCGCGCGAGCACCGGCAGCAACGAATCGCACCAGCGCAGCGCCGCCGCGCTGGCGAAGCCGGCCATCCCCAACAGACGCAGCGGGCGGGCGAGATCGGCATCGGAGGCGGACATGGCGGGCGGGGAAGTCGCAAAGCCCGCTATCCTAGCCGCACCGCCGGCTTCGCGCCGGCGAGCGACGGGTCAGGCCGCCGGCAGCCCCTCGACCAGCTCGATCATCCGCCTGCGCTGCGCGGCGTCGGGCAGCCGGCCCGTCGCCGCGCCCATGTTGTCGCTCATGTTGGCGGACCGGCTGGTGGCCGGCGTGATCGCCGTGACCGCCGGGTGGCTGGCGACGTACTTCAGGAAGAACTGCGCCCAGGTCGCCGCGCCGAACTCGCGTGCCCAGTCCGGCACCTCGCGCCCGGCCACCCGCCGCCACAGGCGGGTACGCCCGAACGGCGCATAGACGAGCACCGCGATGCCCCGGTCGCGCGCCAGCGGCAGGATCGTCCGCTCGGCGTCGCGATCGTCGATCGCGTAGTCGGTGCCGATGAAATCGATCGGCTCGGAGCGCATCGTGCCCAGCAGCTCCTCGTACTGTCCTTCGAAAGTGGTGGTCACGCCGATGTAGCGCACGCGCCCCTGCTCCTTCAGCGCGCGCAGGATCGGCAACTGCGTGCGCACGTCGCCCATGTTGTGGATCTGGATCAGGTCGATCACCGGCTTGCCGATCCGCTGGAACGAGGTCTCGACCTGGCGCCGCGCCGCCTCCGGGTCGGCGCCGCCGCCCCGCGCCACGTTGAGCTTGGTCGCCCAGAACAGGCGCGGCGCGACCCCGAGCGCCTGCGCGAGCCGCCCCGCCACCTCCTCGGACGCGCCGTACGACGGCGCGGTGTCGAACACCGTCCCGCCGAGCTCGACCATCCGCGCGAGCACCTCGCGCAGCGCGGTCACGTCCTCGTTGCGGGCCACCTGGGAGAAGGTCGCCGAGCTGCCCAGCCCGACGATCGGCAGCCGCTCCCCGGTCTTCGGGATCGCGCGGGTGATCAGCGCCGCCCCGGGCTCCCGGGACCGCGCCGGAAGCGGGGCGAGCGCCAGCAGGCCCGCTCCGCCGGCCAGCCGCTGCAGGCATTGTCGACGCGTCGTCATCTCGCACCTCCTTCGGATCGCCCGGTCGCGCGCGCCGGCGCGCGCTGAGCCAGGCCCAACCATACCCCGAGCGCCATCCAGACCAGGGCGAGCGGCACCGCGAACGCCGCGAGCGCCGCCAGGCCGGCGCCGAGCCGGCCCAGCAGGCCCTCGGTCTGCGCGCCGGCGACGTCGCCGGCGCGATAGACGAAAGTGTCGATGAACGCCTTGGCCTTGTAGCGGTCGGCGCGCGACACGGTGGTGAACAGCGTCTCCCGGGCAGGCCGCATGATGCCGCGCTGCACCGCGCGAAACGCCGCCTCGAACGCGATCAGCGCCGCGAGGGACCCGGCGATCGCCAGGCCGACGAAGCCGAGCACCGCCGTCAGCGGCAGCAGCGCCAGCGCCACCGATGCCCCGAGCCGCTTCATCAGGTGCCCGGTCACCACCGCCTGCAGGACCAGCGTCGCGACCTGCGTGACCAGGTCGATGCGCGCGAACGCCGCGGTGCGCTGGTCAAGGTCGGTGCCCAGCGCGGCGACCATCTGCAGGCGGGTGAAGTAGAGGAAGGTGGCCATCACCGCGAGGATCAGCACGTAGGCGCAGATCGCGAGCAGGTAGGGCGAGCGCGCGACCGCGCGCAGCCCCTCCCAGGCGCTGCCGCCGATCGGCGCCTGCGCGGCCCGCTCGGCGGCGCCGGGGCCGCCGGCGGGATCGGCCGGCAGGCGCATCAGCCACGCGGCCGCCCCGAGCGCGAGGACCAGGAACGCGGCGGCGACCAGGAGCAGCGACGGGGTCCCGAGCGGCCGGGCCAGCACGCTCGCGAGCCAGGGCCCGAAGATCGCGCCCAGCGTCCCGCCCACCGCGATGACGCCGAACAGGCGCCGGCTCTGCGCCAGCGTGAACCGGTCCGCCATCAGCGCCCAGAACAGCATCGTCGCGAACAGGTTGAACACGCTGAACCACACGTAGAAGACCTGTCCGGTGTGCACGCCCACGCTGGCCGGCGCCAGCACCAGCAGCGCGTGAAACCCCAGCAGCCCGAGCGCGAAGAACAGGTAGGTGGCCGCGGTGAACGCGAACCGGCCGAAGCGGCTCACCAGCCACCCGAACACCGGGTTGACGAGCAGGGTCACCACCACGGTGCCGACGAAGAGCCAGCGGATCGCGTCCATCCCGCGCTGCATGCCCAGCGCCTCGCGCGCCGGCCGCAGCACCATCAGCGCGGTGAGGACGCAGAAGAAGAACACGCCGGCGACGAGGACCGGCGCGACCTCCTCGCGGCGCACGTTGGAGAAGCGTTGCAGGAGCGCGGCGGGCATGACGCCGCCACTGTGACGACGACGGCGCGATCGCGCAAGCCCCGTGGCCCGACGGCCGGTCAGTCTCCCGACAGCGCGTCGGTCCTGAGCCAGCCGGCGACGAGCTCGCGGCTCAGGTCACGCGTGATGAGCACCAGCTTCGAGCGCCGGTCCGCGTCCGGCCAGGCGGCCAGGCGCATGCGCTGGAACTGGTGCTGCACGCCGTGGACCACGACCGGCAGCGGCTCGCCCGCCACGTTGAGGATCCCCTTCACGCGCAGGAGCTTCTCCGCATGGCGACTGACCAGCGAGGCCAGGTTCGGGCTGAAGTAGCGCCAGTCCAGCGGCTCGTCGAAGACCAGGCAGTACGCCCGGATCCGGTCGTCGTGCCGGGCGAGGTCGCCGCCGGCGTGCTCGTGGCGGCCGTGCCGCCCGTCCGGGTCGCGGTGCCCAGCGGAGCCGGCATAGGCTTCGACGTTGAGCCAGGCGCGCACCGCGGCGGCCTTCGCCTGCGGATCGCCGAGGGCCGCGCCGAACAGCAGGTCCGGGGACACCCGCCCGTCGACGGCGATGGTGATCGGCGCCGCCGGATTGAGCCGCTGCAGCCGCTCGACCAGCCGGCGCAGCCCGGCCTCCCCGGCCAGGTCGGTCTTGGTGACGATGAGGCGATCGGCCACCGCGGCCTGCTTCACCGATTCGACGTGCTCGTCGAGCTGGCCGACCCCGAACACCGCGTCGACCGTCGTCACCACGCCATCGAGCCGGTAGACGCTGCTCAGCGCCGGTTCCTCCATCAGGGTGTGCAGGATCGGCGCGGGATCCGCGAGGCCGGTCGTCTCGACGAGCACGCGCCGGAAACGCGGGACCTCGCCGCGCTGCCGCCGCTGGTAGAGATCGCGCAGCGTGTCGACCAGGTCGTTGCGGATGGTGCAGCACAGGCAGCCGCTGCTCATCAGCACGATGTGGTCGTCCGACGACTCGACCAGCTGGTGGTCGAGCCCGATCTCGCCGAACTCGTTGATGATGACCGCAGCGTCGGACATGCCGGGCTGACCCAGCAGATGGCGCAGCACCGTCGTCTTGCCGCTGCCGAGGAACCCGGTGATGACGGAGACCGGGATCGGCGCCTGCGCGTCGGCGGCAGGCGGCGCGCTCATGCGGGATCGAGCGAGGGCTTGAGCACGATCTTGCCCATGCCGGCGCCGTCCTCGACCATCCGGTGCGCCTCGGCGACGGCCGACATCGGCAGGCGGCGCGACACCACCGGCGCGATCCGGCCCGCGCGCCACGCCTCGATGACGGCGTCCATCACGCGGCGCCGGCCCGCGGGGTCGTCGTCGTAGACGTGCATCTCGAAGATCCGCACCGACAGGCACTTCGCGCCGTGCCGGCGCAGCGCCCCGAGCAGGTTGGCCTCCGGCAGGCCCTCGGCCGCGTTGTAGGACACCAGCGTGCCCCACTTGGCGAGCAGGTCGAGCAGGCCGGCGAAGCCCGGGCCGGCGACGTGGTCGACCACCAGGTCCACGCCGCGCCCGCCGGTGAACGCGTGCACGCGCCCGGCCACGTCCTCGAGGCGCCGGTCGATCACGTGGTCGACCCCGAGGCTGCGGGCGAACGCCGCCTTCTGCGGCGAGCTCACGCTGCCCAGCACCGTCATGCCGGCGGCGCGCGCCAGTTGCGCGACCGCGCTGCCCACGCCGCCGGTGACGCCGTTCACGAACACGCTGCGCACCGGCCTGCCGGTGACGCATTCGTGGACCAGGTTCCAGGCGACCTGGTAATTCGGCAGGCACACCGCCGCGTCCAGGTCGAAGCCCGCCGGCAGCACGAACACGCCGGCCGCCGGCACGGCCAGGTACTCGGCGTAGCAACCGCCCCGGACCGGCAGCTCGCGCGCGGTCACCAGCACCTCACGCCCGACCAGCGCGGGGTCGACCCCGGACCCGGCCGCGACGACGCGGCCGGCGAGGTCGCTGCCCGGGCTCGTCGGAAGCGGAGGCATCCAGCGGTACACGCCCTTGCGGATCAGCACGTCGGGCCAGCCGACCCCGATCGCCTCCGCGCGCACGACCACCTGGCCGGCGGCCGGCACCGGCCGCGGTGCCTCGACCAGCTCGAGCACCTCCGGGCCGCCGGTACGCGACATCACCACCTTGCGCATCGTCGCGGGCGCGCCGTCCCGGCCGCGATCACCCATTGCGGCCCCGCTCACGCTGCCGCGGCGCGATCGGCGCGGGCCTGCGCGTCCTCGGCCCGCAGCGGCCGCGCGTGCCTGCCGTGGCCCGGGCGGCCGACCACCTGGCCGTCGCGATAGACGAACTCGCCGCGCACCAGCGTGTACCGCGTCGCGCCGACCACCTCCCGGCCGTCCCATGACGACCAGCCGCACTTGCTCAGCATGTCCTCGTTGCGCAGCGTCTGGCGCCGGTTCGGGTCCACGACCACCAGGTCGGCATCGGAACCGACCTGGATGGCGCCCTTCATCGGATAGAGCCCGAAGATCCGCGCCGGCGAGGTCGAGAAGATCTCGGCCAGGCGCTCCAGCGTCAGGTGCCCCCGGTGCACGGCGTCGAGCAGCAGCGGCAGCGTCTCCTGGATCTTCGGGGTGCCGTTGGCGGCGGCGAACATGTTGGTCCAGCCGATCTCCTTCTCCTCGCGCAGATGCGGCGCGTGGTCGGAGCCGATCACGTCGATCGTCCCGTCGCGCACGCTCTCCCACAGCAGCTCGGTGGTGTCGGGGCCGTTCCAGAGGTTCAGCGCATAGGGCCCGAGGCGCTCGATCTCGTTCCAGTCGTTGCACAGGAACAGCATGTGCGGGTTGGTCTCGACCGTCACCCGCTGCTTGGCGCGCTTGGCCGCGCGCAGGACCTCGAGCGAGCGCCGCGACCGGACGTGCAGCACGTGCAGGTGGAGACCGAGCACTTCCTGCATCCGGCACAGGTAGCTGATCGCCGAGTCGAACACGATCCCGTCGAACGACGCGGACAGCCGGGCCGCGGTCTGGTAGCTGGTGTCGCCCGCGGCCAGCGCGCGGTCGGTGAGCGTCTCGATCAGCTGCTGGTTGTTCGGATGCACCATCATCGGGCGGCCGGTCTTCTGCACCGCCTCCGCGATCTCGAACAGGCGCCCCTGGTGGTGGACGCCGAGCTCGGGCATGTGCGGATAATCGGCGCCCTTGTCGGTGATCATGAACACCTTGAAGCCGAGGGCGCCGGCGTCGGCGAGCGCCTGGACCTCGTCCAGGCGCGTCGGCGACGGATTGTGGTTGAAGTCGACCAGCGAATCGCGGGCATAGACCTCGAGCACTTCCCGGTACCGCTGCACGGTCGTCGTGACCGGCTGCACGTTCGGCATCCCGGAGACGGTGGTGTAGCCGCCCGCCGCCGCGGCGCGAGTGCCCGTCGTCGCGTCCTCCTTGTGCGTGAAGCCCGGCGCCCGCAGGTGCGTGTGCGTGTCGACGCCCCCGGGAAGGACCACCAGCCCGGACAGGTCCATGACCTGCTCCGCGGCGGGCGTCATGTCGCCGGCGGTGAGGCCGGCGATCCGGCCGTCCTTGACGACGATGTTCGCGCGGATCGTGCCGCCCGGCGTGACGACCTCCGCGTCGCGGAGTACGAGATCGGCCTTCATGGTCTGCTCCAGTGGGCGCTCAACGGAACATCGAGCGGTAGAACGAGAACTTCCGCTCGAGAACGAGCATGGTCACGATGGTGGCGACGATCGTCACCGTCGCCGCGGCCGCCACCGACGGCTCGGCCAGCCATTGCATCCGGTTGAACAGCACGACCGGCAGCGGGGCGTTCCCGGGCGAGGCGATGAAGACCGACACCGGCACGTTGTTGAACGAGATCAGGAACGCGAACGTCGCGCCCGCGAGGACGCCGGGCCGGATCAGCGGCAGGGTCACGTGCCAGAACACCCGGATCGGGCTCGCGCCGTGGATCGCCGCGGCCCGCCGGATCGAATGATCCTGGCCCGCCAGGCTGACGAGGACGGAACGGATGATGTAGGGGAGCGTCAGCACGACGTGCGCGATCACCAGCCCCCACCAGTTGATCAGGTGCCATTGCGTGAACGCCAGCAGCATCGCGAACGCCGTCATCACCGACGGGACGTTCAGCGGCGCCAGGAAGAAGCTCGAGAGCGCCTGGCGCCAGCGCGCGTCGGGACGCGCGAGGTAGAGGCTGGCCATGGTCCCGATGACGACCGCGACCACGACCGACGCGACGGCCAGGTTCGCGCTGAGCCAGAGCCCGCCCACCAGCGCGTCGTCGGCGAGGGCCTCGCCGTACCACCTCAGCGTGAACCCCTCCGGCGGGAACGCGATGTAGCGCGTCTCGGTGAACGAAGCGCCCACCACCATCACCACCGGCAGGACGATGATCGCGTAGACGATCCAGGCGAAGGCGGCGATCACGTCAGGCCCCGCGCAGCCAGGCGGCGAAGCGCCGCTCGGCGTAATGCCCGACGACGATCGTGAGGCCGAGCGAGATCGCCAGCAGCACCACGCTCAGGGCGGCCGCCATCGGCCAGTCGAAAGTCGTCACCGCCGCGTTGTAGACCTGAAGCGGCACCACCTTGATGCGGTTGCCGCCGATCACGTACGGCGTCACGAACGCGGCGGCCGACAGCGAGAACACGATCAGCCCGCCCGACAGGATCCCCGGGAAGCTGAGCGGGAGGATCACCCGGTAGAACCGCTGCCACGGGCCGGCCCCGTGGATCTCGGCCGCGCGCAGGATCGCCGGATCGATCTTGTCGATCGCGGTGCAGATGTTGATGATCATGTACGGCCCGAAGCTGTACACGAGGACGATGACGATGCCGGCCTCGGAATTGAGCAGGCGCAGCGGCGCGGCGGCCAGGTGCAGCCGCTCGATCAGCTGGTTGATGAATCCGCCGGGCCCGAGGATCAGGATCCAGGCGAACGCGGTGACGACCAGGCTGATCATCACCGGGATCAGCAGCACCATCGTGAGCGCCGCGCGCATCCGCGGCGACCGGGTGCGCGAGACGTGCAGCGCCACCGGGTAGCCGATCACCGCCGAGAAGGCGGTCACCAGCGCGGCGATCTTGATCGAGCGGAACACCGCGTCGAGCTGGAACGGATCGGTCAGGATCGACCGGAAATGATCCAGCGTCAGCCCGCGCAGCTCGAAGGTGATCGGATCCATGTGCCGGACGCTCATGGCGAGCACGAGCAGCAGCGGCCAGGCCCAGGCGACCATCAGCCACGCGGTGGCCGGCGCCGCCAGCGACGCGGGGGAGCGCAACGCCCCCGGCATGCGAGTCATTCCAGCAGCATCCAGTCGGCCGCCGAGACCACCACCGCGACCGCGCGGCCCGGCGCGACCTCCGGCGCCGGCGCCTCGGCCAGGTGCGCCTCGACGCGGTGCTGCGCGCCGCCGTCCAGCTCGACCAGGACGCGATGCGCGGCCCCGGCGAATACGCGATCGACCACCGTGCCGCGCAGCGCCCCGGATGCCGGCATCGCGGACGCATCGATCCGGATCCGGTCCGAACGCACCCCGAGATGGACCGTGGTGCCGGCCGCCGGGCGGGCATCGGTCGCGACCGCGACCCGTCCGGCGCCGGCGACCTCGACCTCGATCCCGTCGTGCGCGCCCCCCGCCACGCGCCCCTGGACGAAGCTCGACGAGCCGATGAAGTCGGCCACGAAGCGCGTCCTGGGCCGCAGGTAGATGCCTTCCGGCGCGTCGAGCTGCTCGATCAGCCCGCTGTTCATCACCGCGATCCGGTCGGACAGCGTTATCGCCTCCTCCTGGTCGTGGGTGACGTACACCATCGTCGTGCGGACCTTGGTGTGGATCGCCCTCAACTCGGCCTGCATCGCGCGGCGCAGCTTCGCGTCGAGATTGCTCAGCGGCTCGTCCAGCAGCAGGATCCGCGGCCGGACCGCCAGCGCGCGCGCCAGGCCGATGCGCTGCTGCTGGCCGCCCGAGAGCTCGCGCGGGAACCGGTGCTCGAGCTTCTCGAGCCGCACCAGTTCGAGCGCCTCCATGACGCGCGTCCGGATCTCCCGGTCGGCGAGCTTGCGCATCCGCAGCCCGAAGGCGACGTTGTCGAAGCAGGTCATGTGCGGGAACAGCGCATGCCCCTGGAACACCATGCCGAGGCCCCGGTCGTGCACCGGCACGTCGTTGACGACGCGGCCACCGATGACGACTTCGCCGGCATCCGGCCTCAGGAAACCGGCCACGATGTTGAGCGTAGTCGTCTTCCCGCACCCCGACGGCCCGAGCAGCGAGACGAATTCCCCTTCGGCCACCTCGAGATCGATGCTCTTCAGAACCGGCCCGTCGCCGAACCCCTTGGTGACGGACCGCAGGCCCAGCGCCGCGCTACCCTGCATTCACTTGCTCTCGATCTGCCGCTGCCACCTGGCGTTCAGCTCCGCCCGCTTGGCGAGATAGACGTCCCAGGACATCAGGCTGGCCTGGCGGATGTCGTCCTCCTTGACCAGGAAGGTCTTGATGAACTCGGGGCTCAGCTTCGTGTTCGGGTTGACGTAGCCGCCAAACGCCGCCTGCGTCTGCAGCGCCTGGTACTGGGCCGACAGCAGGAGGTTCACGAACTGGCGCGCGGCCTCCTTCGCCGGCGCGTTCTTGGCGATCGCGACGTACGAGGCGACGGCGATCGCGCCTTCCTTCGGCGCCACCCAGCGCACCGGGAGCCCTTCCGCGGCGAGCCGCTGCGCGGGGAAGCTGGCGTTGAAGCCGACCCACGCCTGCTTCTGCGAGAACAGCGGGATCAGCGTCGACGCGCCGCCGTGGAAGACGCCGATGCTGGGCGCCAGCTCGGCAAGCCGCGCGAATCCCGGATCGACCGAGGTCCGCGCGTCGCCGCCGCGCAGCTGGTTGATCTTGAACAGCAGCGCGTACGAGAACGTGCTGTTGGAGTCGGGGATCGTGACCTTGCCCTTGAGCGCCGGATTCCACAGGTCGTCGTACGAGGTGGGCGGCTTGATGCCGTTGTCCGCCAGCGCCTTCTCGTCGTAGATCAGCCCGAGCAGGTAGAGCAGGAACGCGCTGCCCTGCCCGTCGGCGTCGCGGAACCGCGCCGGGATCTCGGACAGGCTCGGGATGCCGGCCAGCGAATCCCACAGCCCGGCCTGCTTGCCCTGCAGCCACGGGCCTTCGTCGAGCAGGAACACCGAGATCTCCGGCGAGCGGCGCTGCGCGATCGCCTTGGTCAGCGCCTGGCCGCTGAGCGACGGGGTGATGACGACCTTGGTGTCGAACCGGCTCTTCATGATCGGCGAGATGTACTTCTCGACCGCGCCCACCACCCCCTGCGGCATGTAGACGCGCAGCTCGGTTTCGGCCTTCGCGGCGCCCATGCCCGTCAGGAGCAGGGCGGATACCAGTGCAGCGGCATACGACTTCATCGTGCAGATCTCCTGTTGCTTGCCTTGATCGCGAGCGCTCCGCCGAAGCCGAGCGCGGTCGATATCGAGTCCGCCGCCGCGACGACGGCCCGCGCCGCGGCATCGAACTGCGGCTCGAGTCGATGCTTCGGGCCCCAGACGCCGATGCTGGCGCAGACGGACCCGTTGCGGTCGCGGATCGGAGCCGCGACGCCCCAGACGTCCTCGAACCACTCGCCGCGGTTCACCGCGAATCCGCGCTGGCGGGTCCGCTCGAACTCGCGCTCGAGCGCCTCCGCGGAAGTGAGGGTCTGCCGCGTGTAGCCCGGCAGCGGGGCGTCGGCCCACGCCGGATCGCGGCGCTCGCGAAAGGCGAGCTCCGCCTTGCCGGTGGCGCAGCAGTGCGCCGGCAGCCGGCTGCCGATCCGGGTGACGCCCCGCACCGGATGCGGGCCGTCCTTCTTGTCGATGTAGACGCTTTCCCGGCCGTCGAGGATCGCGAGCTGCGCCGACTCGCCGGTCTCGGCCGCGAGCTGCTCCAGCAGCGGGCGCGCGGTGTCGGGCAGACCGCGCTGCGCCATCGAGACGCTGCCCAGCTCCCACAGCCGCAGTGTCAGTTCGTATCCGGTCTGGCCCGGGCGCTGGCGCACGTAGCCGCGCGCCACCAGGGTCTCGAGCAGCCGGAACACGTTGGTCTTCGGCTCGCCGAGCGCGTGCCCCAGCTCCGTGACGCCCCGGGGCCCCGAGCTGCTCACGAGCAGCTCGATCAGGTCCAGTCCCTTGTCGAGGGTCTTCGACGCCACGTTTGTTCCTATAATAGAAACATCGTTCCAATTTGTCGACCTAGGCTGCCAGCGCCATGCGTCCCTGTCAAGGGACGAGGCGAATCTCCGGGCCGCGGCCCGGCGGCTACGCGATTTCCTTGTCCCGCAGCTCGTCGACGCGTCGGCGGTCGGCGTGTGGAACGAGCAGCTTGATGAGGTCGTACATGTACCCGGGTATGTAGTTGTCTCGACGCATGCCGAGCGCCGTCATGCCCGGCCCGAAAAGATGATCGGCGTCCAAGATGCGCAGCCCCCGATCACGCCGGCTGTTGAATGCCAGCGAAGAGACCAGCCCGACTCCGAGCCCCGCCAGTACGTAGGTCTTGATGATTGCAGTGTTGTCCGACGTCAGCAGCACACGAGGCGTAAAGCCCTGATCGAAGGCTTTGCGAAGCACCGAGCTCTTGTGAAACGCGAAGTCGTGGGTGATCAGCGGATAGCGCTGAATCGCCTCGAAGCTCAGGGGGCGTGCCTTGAGCAGCGGGTGACCGCTCGGCGCTATCACGCACCGGGACCATCTGTCTCCGGGAATCATCACCAGATCCCTCGCCGAGGCGACGATTTCAGACGAGACGCAGATGTCCGCCTCGCCGCGTTGCACGAGGCTCACGGCCTCCAGCGGGTTACAGGCCCTGATGTTCAGGTGAAGCTTCGGGTACATTGCGACGAACGTGCTCACTGCCGTCGGCAGCGCATAGAGCGCCTGCGTGTGCGTCGCGGCGATCACCAGGCTGCCGGTCGGCTCCTGTTGCGATTCGTGTGCGATCCGCTTGAGGTTCTCGGCGTCGGCAATGATCCGCTCCGCGATGCTGAGCACCTCGCGGCCGACCCGGGTGAGCGCGACGATGCGCTTGCCGCGGCGCACGAAGACGTCGGAGCTCAATTCGCGCTCGAGCTCGCGAATGTGATGGCTGACCCCCGGCTGGGAAGTGAACAGCGTCTTCGCCGTGTCCGAAATGACCAGGCCGTTGCGGGCTACTTCCACGAGATAGCGCAGCTGCTGGAGCTTCATTCGAGTCCTCCATCCGGCCGGGCCCGCCGGGAATTCCGGATGTGACACGGGGCGGGCCTGTCGGAAATTACATCGCAGACGCCGCCCAGCGGCTGCCATATCGAAAATCCTGATATTCAGCTCGAATCTTATTCCTTCGCTCCCGGCGCAACGATGGTTAAGTTATGTCCACTGGCCCGTGTCGTGGTCTCCAGGCGAGTGCACGCGCAATCCCGGGGCAGCGACCAACCTTTCCGACTGGAGTCGTCACATGATTCTTCGCGTCGTCCACGCGGCAGTCCTTCCCGAGAAGAAGCAGGAATTTCTCAACTTCGTCACCGATACCCTGGTACCTGCGGTCCGCGACATGCCGGGCTGCCGCTTCTTCTACGTTGCGGAGTGCGTCGAGCGGTGCCATGAGCATGAAGTCATATTCATCAATGGATGGGACACCGAGCAGCAGGCGGAGGCGATAGAGAAGGCGGATTTCTACGAAGGAGCCGCGTCCAGCGCCACGAGCTTCTACACGCACCGTTTTCACGAGGGCGCCCTGCACATCCACTACCGCACGATCGCCGGGCGGGCGTAAGCGAAAGGGCATATCCGGATGGCAGCAACGGATCTCGGGCTGATCGAAGCGCGGCAGAGTCCCTTGACTCTGCGTGAGCCCGGCCCCGACCAGGCCGCACTGGACGTGATGCTGTCGGCTGCGATGCTCGCGCCCGATCACGGCAGGCTGAAGCCGTGGCGCTTCATCGTCGTGTCCGGACCGGACCGGCTATCGTTCGGGCGCCTGCTCGCGGAGAGCCTCGCGCGGCGCGATCCCGACGTCTCGGGCGAGGCGCTTCGGCGGGAACGGGAGAAGGCGCTTCGCGGGCCCGTGATCCTGGTGGTCATCGCCAGGCCGGTCGAGCAGCGAAACATTCCCCGGATCGAGCAGGTCATCGCCGCGGGTCTCGCTGCGTACAACGTTCTTCTGGCAGCGACGCCCCTGGGCTTCGGCGGATTGTGGCGCACGGGCCCGGCGGCCCACGATCCGGGAGTCAAGCGTGCGCTGGGAATCGATCCCGCCGACGAGATCGTCGGCTTCCTGTACCTGGGCACTCCCGACCGCATGCCGGCAGCCCGCAGGCCCGCGAATCCGCGCGAGCACGTCCTCCAATGGACCGGAACGTGACGCGGATCTCGCTATGCGACTCGAACCACGCAAGAGGAAAAATCGATGATGAAAAGGCTGGCCTCAATCTTCTTCGGACTGGCGGCACTGGCGCTGTCGGCAGGAGCATCGGCGCAAACTTCGGCATACCCTTCGAAGCCGATCAGGATCATGGTGCCGTACGCGGTCGGTGGCATCGCCGACAACATCGCGCGCGTGATCGGCCAGAAGCTCACCGATGCCTGGGGGCAGCCCGTGGTCATCGAGAACCGCGCGGGGGCCGGCGGCAACATCGGCACCAGCATCGTGGCGGGCTCGGTGCCCGATGGCTACACGCTCGTCATGGGGAACATCGGCACGCATGCGGTGAACCAGTACCTGGTCAAGAACATGCCGTTCGATCCGATCAAGGATTTCGTACCGATCGTGCACGTGCTCGACCTGGAGGGGCTGCTCGTCGTCAACTCGTCGGACTCGATCAAGACCGTCGCCGAACTGATCGCGCTCGCGCGTTCGCAGCCCGGAAAGCTGACCTACGCATCGGCCGGATTGGGGACGACGAGCCATCTGGCCGGGGAGCTGTTCAAGTCGATGGCGAAGGTCGACCTGGCGCATGTCCCGTACAAGGGGAATCAGCCGGCGATCGCCGACCTCGTCGGCGGGTTGACCAACCTGGCCTTCGCGACGATGCCGACCGTGCTGCCGCGAGTGAAGGAGGGGCGACTGAGGGCGATCGCCGTCATCGGCACGTCACGCACGCAGGCGCTGCCCGACGTTCCGACGGTCGGCGAGACATTGCCCGGTTTCGCCGTCAGCAACTGGATCGGCCTGTTCGCCCCAGCCGGCACGCCGGCCGAGATCGGCGCGAAGATCCACGCCGAAGTCCAGCGCATCATGCAAACCCCGGAGGTCGCGAAGCGGCTGGAACCCGAGGGAGCCAAGTTCATCCCGATGTCGTCCGAAGCCTTCGCCCAGTTCCAGAAGAACGAGGCGATGAAGTGGTCGAAGGTGATCCGCGACGCGGGCATCCAGGCGCAGTGACGGGGGCGCGGGTGCCCCACGGCGGGGAGGGCGCCGCAGCCCGGCTCGCTGCGTTCGCGGGCAGCGGCGGGGCTGTGCGCGCGACTCTCCGACGGCTCCATGCGGCGCTCGAGCGGGTACGATAGCGTCACGAACCCGGCCACCGGTACGGAGCGCACATGCCCGCTGACGGATACCCCCTACCCTCGTCGCGCCCGGCGCTCGCCGGTGCAGCCATCCTCGTCGCGCTGTGTGCCTTGCAACCGGCGCAGGCCGCGCCCGGGCGCGCCGATGCGCTGCGCGTGCAACGCGCCGAGATCATCGACGCCAAGGGCTTCGAGAAGCCGATGGTCGCCGCCACCCTGATGGTGCCGGCGGGCTGGAAACACGGCGGCGAGGTGCAATGGAGCGTCGGCCGCCAGTGCGGCAAGCCCTACGGACTGCGGCTGCAGGCCAGCGCACCCGACGGCAGCGGCGCGATCGAGCTGGCGCCTCCCGAAGCCTGGGGCGCCACCAGCCACGGCGCGCCGCTCGGCGACTGCCCGCAGGCGGGCTTCCGCAACGCGCGCGAGTACCTGGGCGCCTGGATCGGCCGTCATCGAAAGGGCGCGCGGCTGGTGGAATACAGGCCCCGGCCCGACAAGTCGCAGGTCCTGGCGCAGAACCAGTGGGCCGGCGGCAGCCTGCGCAACTGGGTCGACAGCGGCCAGGCGCTGATCGCCTACCGCCAGGGCGGACGCGAGATGCACGAGCTGCTGGTGACCAACGTCGCCTTCAGCCAGAGCCGGCTCGCCGGCATCAACGGGCAGGTGCTCGAATCGCTGCAGGGCCACGCGCTGGGCGTGCTGGGATGGCGCAGCGCATCCGGCCCGGTGCCGCAACGGCACTTCGACCTCATGTGGGCGACGCTGAAGACGGCGCCGGAATGGCAGGCGCGCATCGATGCCGCCGAACGGCAGATGGCGGCCGAGAGCGCGGCCACCCAGGCGCAGATCGCGCGCATGCAGGCCGAGTCCTCGCGCGAGACGCTGGCGCACATCAAGCGCCGCGGCGAGATCCGCAACGAGGCGATGCAGGAAACCGCGCGCATGCGCAACGAAACCTGGCGCGCCGGCCAGGCCACCCAGGACCGGATGCACAAGGACACGGTGCGCGCGATCCGCGAGGTGCAGGGCTACCGCGATCCCCGCGGCGGCGTGGTCGAGCTGCCGCAGCACTACGATCACGCCTGGCAACTGCGCGACGGCAGCTACGTGCTGACCGACGATCCCAACTTCGATCCGCGCCGCGACATCGGCGTGACGGGCGAGAAGCTGCAGCGCACGCGGCAGTGAGCCGCATCGGTGGGCCGCATCGGTGAGCCGCATTTCCATGCGCCCGGCCGCGGGCGCCCCCCGGGAACCCGGCGGCTAGCTCCGGGCGATCCAGGGATCCTCGTGCGACAGGGCGGCCGTGATCTCGCGGGCCGCGGCGGCCACTGCGGCATGGAAGCGCTCGCCCTCGTCGTCCGGCTGATGGACGACGAGGCTCAGGCCCCCGATGACCTGCTTGCTGGCGAAGATCGGCGCCGCGATCCCCACGCGCCCCGGCGCCACTTCCGACAGGGTCACCGCGACACCGGCCCGGCGGATCGTCTCGAGCTGGTCGCGAAACGCCCGCCAGCTCGCGCAGTGCAGCGTCGTGCGGACCGTCTCCTCGTAGTCCAGGTAGATCCGCCGCAGCGTGCGCTCGCCGAGATGGGCCAGGATGGCCTTGGAGGTGGCCCCGCTGAAGAGCTGCATCGCGACCCCGCGCTCGTACAGCGTGATCGGGTGCGGCGCGCTGCCCGCCTCCTGGTGGACGCACATCACCCGGTCGCGGTACCGCCGGCTGAGCACGGCCACCGCGCGCTGGGTCGTCGCCGCGAGCAGCTCGCGCATGCGCGGGGCGGACAGCCGGATCAGCGGGTCGCCCTGCCGCACCAGGAGGTCGAACCGCACGAAGGCCGGTCCCAGCACGTACCCGCCGCCGACGACCGGCGCGAGGAAGCCCGACTGGCTCAGCTCCTGCACGTCCCGGTAGCTCGAGCTCGTCGAGGTGCCCATCTCGGCGGCGATCGCCTCGATCGACCAGACGGCGCGCTCCTCGAACAGCTGGAGGATGCGCAGGACGCGATTCCGGGGACGGATTTCCCCACCGATCCGATGTGGTTCTTGCTTCATTGGCCCGGGAGTGCTATCAATCTGGTAATTTTACGCTTTCGCAAATATTGCGAAACAATAAAGATTCCGACAGGATTGCCTCGATGCACCGGTCCCTCCAGACCGAAACCCGCACGCCGGTCAGCCTGCTTTCCGGGTTCCTGGGAAGCGGCAAGACGACGCTGTTGAACACCTGGCTGCGCGACCGCGCGATGTCCGACGCGGCCGTCATTGTCAACGAGTTCGGCGAGGTCGGGATCGATCACGCGCTGATCGCCAGCAGCAACGACCATACGATCCAGCTCAGCACCGGTTGCCTGTGCTGCACGGTGCGCGGCGACCTGGTCGAGACGCTGCGCGACCTGCATCACCGGCGCTCGACCGGCGAGATCCCGCCGTTCTCCCGGGTCCTGATCGAGACCACCGGCCTGGCCGACCCGATTCCCGTCATCCAGGCGCTGATCACGTTCCCGGTCGCACGCGTCTTCCGGCTGGGCCGGGTCATCGCCGCCGTCGATGCGGTGAACGGCATCGAGACCCTGGCGGCGCACCCCGAGGCGGTGCGCCAGGTCCTGGTGGCCGACGAGCTCGTCGTCACCAAGACCGACCTCCCGGGCGCGCGCGCGGACGAGCTCGAGCGGCAGCTGCGCCGACTCAACCCCGGCGCCGGCCAGACCCGGTCCGCGCCGGCCGCCGCGCCGCCGGCGCGCCTGCTGGAAGGCGTCGACATCTACGACCCGTCGACGCGGCCGGCGGCGGTCCGCGACTGGCTGCGCGTCGAGCAGTACGACCCCGGGCACCACGATGCGGTCCACGCCCCGGATGCGGCCCACGCCCCGGAGCACGGCCATCGCCACGCGCACGACCACGACGTCAATCGTCATTCGGCCGACATCGGCAGCTTCTGCCTCCGCTTCGATGAACCGCTGCACTGGCAGCACGTGTCGGCCTGGCTCGATGCGCTGGTCATGGCCCACGGCGAGCAACTGCTGCGGGTGAAGGGAATCCTGGCGATCGCCGGACAGCCGCGCCCCATCGTCGTGCAGGCGGTGCAGCGGCTGTTCCATCCGCCGGTGGAGCTGTCGGACTGGCCCGACGGGCCGAGGCGTTCGCAGATCGTGTTCATCACCCGCGGGCTGTCGCGCGAATTCGTCCTCGAGGTGCTCGAGACACTGCGCGGGCGGATCCCGGCCTGAGGGGCCGGCGCTTTCGGGAACCGCCGGAACCCGCGCCCGTGCCGCTCGTTTTTCATCGTTCGATCTAGGAGAGAAGAGTGCTGGATACGTTGATCAGGAACGGACTCGTCGTGACCGCGGACAGCCGCTTCCCGGCCTCGGTGGGCATCCGCGGCGGCAAGATCGCGGGCGTGTTCGAGCCGGGCGAGGAGCCCGCGGCGAAGGAGACGATCGACGCGAGCGGGCTCGCGGTGCTGCCGGGCGTCATCGACATGCACTCGCACCACCGCCAGGGATCGGAGAAGGGATTCGAGTACAAGGACACCATCCTCACGGCGACGATGCAGTGCGCCGCCGGCGGCGTGACCACGAGCGTGGGCATGCCCAACGTCAATCCTCCGCCGAACTCGCTCGAACTGCTGGAACGCCAGTTCGCGATCTATCGCAGCGACGCGATCGTCGACTGGAACTTCAATCCGGCGCCGACGCTCTCCGCGGAGATGCCCGGGATGGCGCAGACCGGGATCGCGGCGTTCAAGATCTTCATGGTCGTCGACACCGGCCGCGACTATCCGCACATGCCGGGCATCGGCGTCCACGACCACGGCAAGCTGCTCGAGATCATGCAGCGTTGCGCCGAGCTCGACATCCCGCTGATGGTGCACCCGCACGACCAGGCGCTGATGGACGTCATCGAGCGCAAGTACTGGGAGCGCGGCGAGCGCGACGCCCTCGCCTACGCCAAGGCCTACGCCGCCCACGACGGCGTGATCTGGGAAACCGCGATCGCGACCCTGCTGCGGCTGCAGCGCGCGGCCGGCTGCCACCTGCACATCCTCCACACCCAGACCGCCGGCAGCGTCCAGTTGATCCGGGAAGCCAAGGCGGCGGGACAGCGGGTGACCTGCGAGCTCAATCCCTGGGCGCTGTTCCTGGGCTGCGACTGGTCGGCGATCACGCGTCTCGGCTCGTACGCGCTGTCGTACTGGGTCCCCGAGAAGAACGTCCCGAGCCTGTGGCAGGGCGTGAACGACGGCACGATCGACATCATCGCGACCGACCACGCGCCGCACACGCGCGAGGAGAAGGAAATCGGGTGGACCGACGGCTGGAAGGCCCACACGGGGACGCCGTCGACGCAGTTCTACCTGAGCATGTTCCTCACCGCCGCGCTCGAAGGCAAGGTCTCGCTCGAGCGCGTCGTGGAAGCCTGCTCCACGGCGCCGGCGCGGCTCTTCGGGCTCGGCACGAAGGGCCGGATCCATCCGGGCCTGGACGCCGACCTGGTGCTGGTGGACCTGGAGCGCGAGTACGAGATCCGCGACGAGGACGTCCTGAGCCTGGTCGGCTGGAGCCCGTACGCGGGACGCAAGGTGAAGGGCAAGCCGGTCCGGACCATCGTCCGCGGCCGGACCGTCTACGTCGACGGCAAGGTCGTCGGCGAGAAGGGCTTCGGACAGCAGGCGAAAGCGGCGCGCCCGTGAAGCCCGACGCGAATCCCGCGGCGGACCCGGGGCCGGCGCCGGCCCCGGCGTCCGAGCTGCGCGCGCTGCACCTGAACCGGCCGTACGGCTGGCGCGGGAAGATCGGCCTGATCACGCCGTCGAGCAACAACGTCAACGAGCCGGAGTTCTACCGGATGGCGCCGCCCGGGGTCAGCATCCATACATCGCGGGTCCTGCTCGCCGGACCGATGGACGAGGCCTCGTACCATCGCATGGCGGACGCGCTGGCGCGCGCGGCCGAGGAGCTGGCGACCGCCGAGGTCGACATCGTGGCCTACGGCTGCACCGCGGGCTCGGTGATCGTGCCGATCTCCGAGCTGACCGAGTCGATGTCGAACCGGACCGGGACGCCGGCGCTGGTCACGGCCGGCGCGGTGATCTCCGCGCTGCGCGCCCTGGGCGTCCGGCGCGTGGCGATGGGCACCCCCTACCTCGACTTCGTCAATCGCAGGGAAGCCGCGTTCCTCGCCGAGCACGGCTTCACGGTCACCCGCTATCTCGGCCTCGAGCTCGGCGCGAGCCAGGCGGCCCGGCGCTGCATCGGGCACGTGCCGCCGCAGACGGTCTACCGGATGGCGCTCGAGATCGACTCTCCGGAGGCCGAAGCGATCTTCATCAGCTGCGCGAACCTGGCGACGCTCGACGTCATCGAGGACATCGAGCGGGCGCTCGGCAAGCCGGTCGTCACCAGCAACACCGCGTGCTTCTGGGCCTGCCTGCGGGCACTCGGGATCGGCGACCGCATCGATGGGTACGGCCGCCTGCTGCGCGAGATCACATCACCCATCGACATCGACCCGCCGTCCAGGGCGGCCAGTTTCAATCACCAAGGGACCACCTCATGAATCGTCGCAGTTTCAACCGGGTTCTTGCCGCCGGCGCCGCGCTGTCCGGCCTTCCGTTCGCGAGCCGGGCGCAGGCCTGGCCGGCCCGGCCGATCTCCCTGATCATCCCGTACCCGCCCGGCGGCAACACGGACTTCATGGGCCGCGTGACCGCCGAATGGCTGAGCCAGGAGCTGAACAATCCGGTGGTGCCGGACAACCGCGCCGGCGCCGGCGGCACCATCGCCGCCGACTTCGCGTCGCGGGCGCCCGCCGACGGGCATACGCTGTTCTTCGCGACGATCACGCAGATCTCGCTCGCGCGGTTCCTCTACAGCATCCGGTACGACCCGCTCAAGGACTTCGTCCCGATCGCCAACGTCGGCGGCAACCCGCTGGTGCTGACCGTCCGCGCCGATTCGCGCTTCCGCACGCTGGCCGACCTGATCTCCTACGGCAAGGCCAACCCCGGCAAGCTCACCGTGGGCCACGCGGGCGTCGGTTCGCTGTCCCACATGTCGGCGTTCATGTTCCTGCGGCGCGCCGGCATCGAAGCCACGCTGGTCTCGTACAAGGGCGGCGGCCCGGCGCTCACCGACATGATGGGCGGGCAGACCGACCTCTACTCGGCCAACATCTCGGAGATCATGCCGCACGTCGCGGGCGGGCGGATCCGCTTCCTCGCGGTCTCGAGCCTGCAGCGGATCCCCCAGATGCCCGACGTGCCCACCATCGCGGCGACGATCCCGGGACACCAGATCGAGACCTGGAACGGCATCGTCGGGCCGGCGGGCACGCCCCCGGCGGTCGTCGACCGGCTCGCCGCGGCGGTGACCAAGATGCTGAAGGATCCGGCGATCCAGGGACGGTTCTCGAAGGCCGGCATCCTGCCGCAGGAAGGCCAGGTCAAGGAGGCGTTCGCCGAGCGCATCCGCAACGACATCAAGCTGTGGGAGCCGATGATCAAGGAAGCCGGGATCACGCCCGCGAGCTGAGGCGCGACCGGACGCCCTCCGTGGGCCCCCGCGCGGAAGGGCGCTCGCCCGGCCGGCGACGGATCGCGTCGGCCGGGGCGCTGCTCGCGCTGGCGACGCTCGCGGCGCTGGCGTGGGCGACGCTGCACGACGAAACCTCCGTGGCGACGGACAACGCCTACGTCAAGGGCAACGTCGTCGTCCTGACGCCGCAGGTGCCGGGCACCGTCGTGTCGGTCCGGACGGACGAGACTTCCCGGGTCGAGAAGGACGAGATCCTCGTCACCCTCGACGACACCGACGCGCGGAACCTGCTGCGCCAGAAGGCGATGCAGCTGGCCCGCGTGGTGCGCGAGACGAAGACGATGTACCTGAACGCGGGCACCCTGCGCTCGGCCCTGACCGTCCGGACCGCGCATGTCGACCGCGCGCGCGCGGAAGTCGCCCGGACCGCCGAGCGGCTCGAACGGCGCGAGGCGTTGTACGCGCGCGGCATGATCACCCGCGAGGACATCGAGGGCGCGCGCGCGAGCCACCGGACCGCGCTCAGCGAGCTGGCCGCCGCCGAGGCGGCCGTGGGCGAGGCGCGCGAGGCGCTCGGCGCGCAGCTCGCGCTCGTGGACGGCGTGCAGATCGAGCAGCACCCCGCCATCGGGGCCGCCGCCGCCGAGATGCGCGATGCCTGGCTCGCGGCCAGGCGGACCGAGATCCGCGCGCCGCTGTCCGGCCACGTGGCGCGCCGCAACGTGCAGGTCGGGCAGCATGCCCAGGCCGGCGCCAACCTGATGTCGATCGTCGCGCTCGACCAGCTCTGGGTCGAAGGCAATTTCAAGGAAAGCCAGCTGCGCCACATCCGGATCGGCCAGGCGGCGCGGCTGAGCGCCGACGCGTACGGCCAGTCCGTCACCTACTCCGGGCGCGTCGCCGGCCTGGGCGCGGGGACGGGCGCCGCGTTCGCCCTGCTCCCGGCCCAGAACGCGACCGGCAACTGGACCAAGATCGTGCAGCGCGTCCCGGTGCGGATCGCGCTCGATCGGCAGCAGCTCGACCAGCACCCGCTGCGCATCGGGCTGTCGATGCGGGTCGAGATCGACATCCGCGACCGCAGCGGGCCGAGGCTGGGCGAACGCGCGCCCGAGGACGCATCGGCCCGGACCCCGATCTTCGACGCGCTCGGCAGCGGCGCGGACGAGGCGGTCCGGCGGATCATCGCCGAGAACCTGAGACCGGGCACCGCGCGCGCGGCCGGCCCGCATCCGGCGAGACAGCCTTCGGGCCCGCGTTGAATCCGTCCGCCACCGCCGGCGGCCCCGGCCCGGCGCAGCCGCTCGGGAGCGGCGCGCGGCTCGCCGGCACGCTGGCGCTGTCGCTCGCCACCTTCCTGTGCGTGCTGGACATCTCGATCGCCAACGTGGCGATACCGGCGACCGCCGGCGACCTCGGCGTGAGCCCCGACCAGGGAACCTGGATCCTCACCAGCTACGCGGTCGCCACGGCGATCGCCCTCCCCGTCACCGGCTGGCTGGCACGGCGCGTGGGCACGGTGCGCCTGTTCGCGCTCAGCGTGCTGGCCTTCACCCTGCTGTCCCTGGCGTGCAGCGCGGCGCCCACCCTCGAGGCGCTGGTCGTGTTCCGCACCCTGCAGGGCGCCGCCGCGGGGCCGATGATCCCGCTCTCCCAGGTCCTGCTGCTGCGCGCGCATCCGCCGGAGCGGATCGGATCGGCGCTGTCCCTGCTGGCCGTCACGACGCTCGCCGCGCCGGTCGTCGGCCCGGTGCTCGGCGGATGGCTGACCGACAACGGATCGTGGCGCTGGATCTACCTGGTGAACGTGCCGATCGGCCTTGTCTGCGGCCCGGTCGCGTGGCACGCCTTCCGGCCGCTCGAGACCGCGGTGGCGCGCGACCCGATCGACCGCACGGGCCTGGCGCTGCTGATCGTCTGGGTCGGCGCCCTCCAGGTCATGCTCGACCTCGGCCGGCACCGCGACTGGTTCGACGCGCCGCTCATCCGCGGGCTCGCGGTCGCATCGGCCCTGTGCTTCGTCCTCTTCCTGCTCCGGGTCCGGTCGGCCGCCCGGCCGATCGTCGACCTGACGCTGTTCCGGATCGCCGGTTACCGGGCCGGCACGCTGGCCCTGGCGCTGGGCTACGGGCTGTTCCTCGGCAACCTCGTCCTGCTGCCGCTGTGGCTGCTCCAGTACCTGGACTATTCGGCGACGCTCGCCGGCATCGTCCTGGCGCCGGTCGGCATCCTGAGCATCGCCGCCGCGCCCTTCGTCGGACGCTTCGTCGACCGCCACGATCCGCGCCTCCTGGTCAGCGCCTCGTTCGCGGCATTCGCGCTCTCGCTGTGGCTGCGCTCGGCGTTCTCGACCGAGACCGACCTCGCAACGCTGATGCTCCCGAGCCTGGTCCAGGGCGCCGGCACCGCGCTGTTCTTCGCGCCGACGCTCGCGATGATCCTGGCACCGATCCCGCCCGGGCGGATGGCGGCGGCCTCGGGGCTCGCGAGCTTTCTCCGCTATGCCGCCGGCGCCGTCGGCACCTCGCTGATGATCACCGCCTGGGACTGGCGTTCGGCGGTCCACCGGAACCGCCTGGTCGAATCCGTCGTCGACGGGAGCCTGCCGCTCGCCGGGTTCCGGGAAGCGCTCGCGTCGGCCGGACTCGCGCCCGACCAGCAGATGGCGATCGTCGACCGGCTCGTCGAGCAACAGGCGCGCACGCTGGCCGTCGACGACCTGTTCCTCGCCTCGGCAGTCGCCTTCGTGGCGCTGGCGCCGCTCCCGTGGATGGCGCGCGTGGAGCCGAAGCTGGTGGGCCCCCCGGGAGTCGAACCCGGCACCAACGGATTATGAGTCCGCTGCTCTGACCATCATGAGCTAGAGGC
>JBDHRX010000033.1:0-26143 GCA_039807785.1 Burkholderiaceae bacterium | reverse complement strand
CCTGCGGCGAACGCGCGGCGCCGCCGCGGGCCGGCCGGGCCAGCGCCAGCGCGTAACGCATCCAGCTGCGCGGGAAGAGGGCCAGCGGCTCGCGCCGGATACGCTCGGCCCAGGCCATCGCGTGCCGCAGGCTGCGCCGCGGCTCGGGACAGCGCAGCTCGACCAGGCAGTCGGGGGCCGCCAGCCGGCCCGGCGGCCCCTCGCCGCCGGCCACACGCAGGAGCGCGGTGCGCAGCCAGGCGTCGATCAGCGCATGCGGGCCGAGCGGGAACGCGGTCACGAACACTGGCGCGCCCGCAGCGTCGATGGCCGGCATCGCCCCCGACAGGCTCACGCCGTCGACCTGCGCCGTCAACACCGCCGGCCCGGCGGCGCAGGCCGCCTCCCTCCTCGCCATGCCCGCCCCGGACGGCGACAGCACGGCGTCGACCAGCGCAGCCGCGCGCGCCGCGATCGATGCCGCCTGGGCGCGTCCCGGCGCCCCCGCGGCCACGCGCGGGTCGAGCGCGAGCGCGTCGGCGACGCGCGCGACCGCCTCGCCCGAGAGCAATCGCGTGACGCCGGCCTGGACCAGTGCGCGGTCGTCGGCCTCGATCCACAGCGGCTCGACCTCCTCCGGGACCGGCGGATCGCGCGCCAGACGCAGGCCCAGCGCGCCGCGCAACCAGGTCGCGACGGGATCGGCCAATGCGTCGCGCAGCGCCTCCAGCCGGACCGTCGCGGGATCCCGGAATCCGGCGTCGTGCGCGACCGCTCCGTCCGGGGGCGCCGGCATCTCGCCGACACCGGTGCCGGTGCCGCCTGCCGCCCCGGCCGCGTCCGGATCGATCAGGGCCCCGATCACCGGCGGCCGGGTCGCCAGCGGCCGCGCCAGCTCGCGCACGGTGGCGATCCACTCGGCCGCGTAGCTGCCGTCCCCGGCGAAGCTGCGGGCCGAGAACGGATGCAGCGGATGCTCGATCAGGGCCGGGCGGCCCGCGCGGGCCGGGAACGGGCGCCTCGGCACTTCGAAGACCAGCCGGGCGCGGACCTCGCCGCGCTGCGCCGACAGGTAGGCCAACAGCTCGCCGACCAGCGGCGACGGATTGAGCGGCGTGTCGTCGCGCGGATTGCGGCTGCGGCACAGCACCAGCAGGCGATCGCGCGCAGCCAGCACCGCGTCGAGGAAGATCCCGCGCTCGTCGACCCGGGCGAGCCGGTCGCCGAAGCGCGGCGCCCGGCGCATCAGGTCGAGCTCGTCGCGCGCGCCGGCCCGGGGAAACGCGCCTTCGTCGAGGCCGAACAGGCACACGACCCGGAACGGGACGCCGGGCAGGCTGCCCAGCGGGCAGACCGTCACCGCCCCGGCGGGCATCGCTGCGGGCGCGCCGCGCGCGAGCGCCCCGGAGAAGGCAGCCCCGAACGCCGCCGCGTCGAGCACGGCCGCGGGCGCCCCGCCCGCCCCCGCCAGCAGCCCGGACAGCGCGTCGCGCACCCGCTGCAGCGCGCCCGCATGCCGGCGCACGTCGCCGAACACGGCCTCGGTAACGTCGCCCAGCACCTGGCACCAGACGTCCAGCGTGCGCGGCTCGCGCGCGGTGGCGCGCAGCCGTGCCAGGGCATCGGCGACGGGCAGCCAGGCATCGAGCACCCGCGCCCGCGTTCCCTGCGCCCCCGGCACCGCCGCCAGATCGCCGACCACCGCGGCCGCCCCGATGGCGGCGCCGGCGAGCAGCCGGTCAGTGGCCGCGCGCAGGCTGTGCTTGACGGCCCCTTCCTCGTCGTCGAGGCCGCGCCGGGCCCCTGCGGCCTCGAGCCAGCCGGCGAGCAGCTCGACCTCCGCGGTTTCCAGCCCGAGCGCTTCGGCCGAGGCCGGATTGCGCAGCCAGCCCTCGAGGGCGGGCGCCGAGACGCCCCGCAGCGTCATCTCGAGCAGGCCCTGGACCGCCGCCACCAGCGGGTCCGAATGCGGCGCGCGACCGGAGATCGCGAACGGAATCCGGCGCGGTTCGGGAGCGCTGCCGAACACGCCCTCGATCGCGGCCGCCGCGGCATCGAGATCGGCGCAGTAGACGACGATCTGCGACGGCTCCAGCCCCGGCAGGACTTCGAAGCACTCGAGCAGGCGCTCGTGCAGGACCTCGGCCTGGCGGATCGGGCCGTGCGCGCCGAGCACCTCGATCGAGCCGTCGTCCTCGACCGGCTCCCGCCACGGCGCGTCGCTGCGCAGGAAGACGGCCGCCTGCAGGGCCTGGAGCGTGCCGGCCGGACCGGGTCCGTCGAACGGCCAGGGTTCGTCGCGTCCCGGCGCCTCGGACTGGACACCGAAATGCTCCTCCAGCGACAGGATCTGGGCCACGAAATCGCGCTGCGCGCGGCCCCAGTCGCCGAGCGGCGCCGGCTCGCCGTCGTAGAGCCAGGCCACGTCCGGCCGCCGCTCGCGGATCGCGGCGAGCTGGCGCGCATCGAGCATGTCGGTCCAGAGCTCGCGGCAGGGGTCGGGCGCGAAGATCCGGACCTCGGCCGACGACGACAGCCGGCCGAACAGCGCGAACTGCTCGGGCGACAGGTCGAGCCGGCCGAACAGCGCGACGCGCAGGCCTTCGAGCGCGCGCCGGACGCGCGCGTCGTCGGCCTCGAGCAGGCGGACGAAGCGGTCGTACGGATGGTCGGGACGGATTCCGGTCCGGTCGGCGAGCTCGTCGAGCAGGCGCCGCCAGAGCCACCGCTGCCAGGCCTCGTGGGGACCGAGCGGCCGGGCCCCGGTCGCCCATTCGCCGCGCTGCCAGCGGGCCAGCCAGTCGCGGCGGTACACCAGGTAACGCTCGAAGCGGGTCGCCAGCGCGTCGGCCAGCGCGAAGCGGGCCGGCGAGCCCGGCTCGCGCACCCGGCGCCGCAACAGCGCGAACGCCGGCGCATCGGGCAACTCGTCCAGCAGCCGCAGCAGCGACCAGCGGACCCGCTCGGGCTCGAACGGCGAACGCTCCGGCAGGTCGGGCAGCGCGGCGCGCATCGTCCGCCACAGCCAGCGCCCGGCGAACTCGAAGCGCAGCCGCGTGCTCACTCCGTGCCGGCGCGCGTCGCGCTGCTGCAGCCAGCGCCCGACGCCGGCGCTCGGGACGATGACGGCACGCTCGGCGAACGGGTCGCCGTCGGCGACGGCGTCGCCATCGAGCGCGTCGAGCAGCGCATCGGCGAGCCGGTCCTGGCGATGATCGAAGCGGATCTGCAGCGTCATCGCCGCTCAGCCGCGCGAACGCATGCGCGCCGCCTCAGAACCGGGAGCCGGGCTCGCGCAGGAACGCCGTCTCCTCGGGCGTGGAGGCGCGCCCGAGGATCTCGTTACGGTGCGGGAACCGGCCGAAGCGCTCGATCACCTCGAGGTGGCGGACCGCCCACTCCCAGGCGCCCCCGACCAGCGGGTCGTCGCGCAGTTGCCCGAACAGGCGCAGCGATTCGCGCTGGTCGTCGAGCGATTCGGAATGTTCGAACGGCAGATAGCAGAACCAGCGCAGCAGCGGATCGTAGTCGCGGTCCCAGGCCTCGGCGACGATCCGCCGCGCCGCCGCGAGCGCGATCGCGTCGCCGGCGTACATGCGCGGCGTGTCGCGGAACGCGTTGCGTGTGAGCTGGTCGAGCACCAGGACCAGCGCCGGCGCGGTGCCGGGCGCCTCGGCCCAGCGGTCGCAGCCGCCCTGGAGCGCGTGCTCGATCAACGGCCCGAACCCGGCGCGGACCGACGCGTCGAACGCGGGCGCCTTGCCGAACCACTCGCCGCGCACCCGGCCGCGCCCCGTGCCGTCGGGGCCGTCGAACCAGAACGCCAGCACGCGGCGCGCCTGGGCCTCATCGGCGATCAGCCGCACGGGGCCTCCATCAGCAGCGCGTGCTCGAGCTCGCCCGGTCCGGGCTCCCGATCGAGGAGGAAGCCGTTGGGCAGCATCGCGAGCGCCAGCACCAGCCGCTCGAACTCCGGCGCGAAGCCGTCGATGATCGCCTGCGGATCGGGGCACAGCGCCACGTCGCTCATCACGCCGAACTGGACGCCGCCGGCGTACGAGAGGATCGACACCCCGATCCCGATGTCGCCCGACTGCGGCACCCAGAACATCATCCGCGACAGCGGCACGCCGGCCATCGCGATCCGCTGCGCCGGCCCGGGCACGTTGGTCATCACCGCGCTGCCCTTGTTCCCGAGGTACTCGAGCACCTGGGTCTGCAGCGCGTGCGGCAGCACGCCCGCCGCGCCCAGCAGCACGTAGGCGATGATCGGCTGGTACCCCGCCTTCAGCTCGGCCATCCGGCGGCGCACCTCCGCCACCCGCGCGATCGGGTTCGCGATGCCGACCGGCAGGCACAGCGGCACCAGGCCGAAGCGGTTGCCCAGCGCGTGCACCGGCTCCGACGCGGGACGCAGGTTCACCGGCACCATCGCGCGGAACTCGCAGTCCTCGGCCACCGGTTCGCCGCGGGCCCGCAGGTAGCGCCTCAGCGCGCCGGCGACGCACGAGAGCAGCACGTCGTTGACCGACGCGCCCATGCCCTTGCAGACCGCCTTGACTTCGTCGAGCGGCAGGGGGTCGTTCCAGGCGAAGGCCTTGCGCCCCGCCGGCGTCCCCTTCAGGCAGGTGCGCGTGTCCTCCGGCATCAGGAGGATCGAGAGCGTGTCCCGCAGCGCCCGGCTGCCCACCTGGGCATAGTCCGCCAGCCGGTCGGGATGCGCGACCGCGTCGAGCGACTTCGTGAGCAGCGTGCTGGTGGCGCCGATCGCGGCGACCGTGCCGCGCGTGATCGGCTTCAGGAACGGCTCCCAGGGATTCGCGTCGCCCGCCTCGGCTTCGCCCTCGTCATCGCGCCGCGGATCGGCGGCCGGCGCGAGCGCATCGGTGAGCGACAGCATGACCCGGACCAGCGCGATGCCGTCGGCGATGCAATGATGCATGCGCGTGACCATCGCGCTGGTGCCTTCGTAGTCCTCGACCAGGTGGAACTGCCACAGCGGATGCGCGGGGTCGAGCGGCTGCACCGCGAGCCGGGCCGTGAGCCGCTGCAGGGCGCGGTCGCCGGCGCCGCGGCCCAGGCGCGCGCGTTTCAGATGACGCTCGATCGAGAATCGCTCGTCGTCCACCCAGTGGTGCCCGATCGCGTCGGACTCGACCCGCTGCCGGAAACGCTGGAACTGCAGCAGCCGCGCCTGCAGCAGTCCGGCGATCTCGTCCCGGGACACGCGCCGCTCGAACACGAACACGCCGACGATCATCATCAGGTTGCGTGCACTGTCCATGCGCAGCCAGGCGGTATCGACGCTGGACATCCTCTCGCGGGCCATGGCTCCTCCGTGGGCGGCGCTCCGGCCGCCGGCGCGTTGCTATCATACTTGCCGGACAACCCAAGGAGGCATCATGGCCGACCTGAGTGCACGGTTCGAGCAGGCGGTGGCGGATTCCAAGAACCTGCCCGAGCGCCCGGACAACATGACCCTGCTCAAGCTCTACGCGCTTTACAAGCAGGCCACGACCGGCGACGTCGACGGCAAGCGCCCCGGTTTCACCGACATGGTCGGTCGCGCCAAATGGGACGCCTGGGACGCCCTGAAAGGGACCGGGCGCGAGGACGCGATGAACCAGTACATCGCGCTGGTCGAGGACCTCAAGGGCTGATCTGCGCGCCCCGCCGCGGCCGGCGCCGCGCCGGCCCGGGCTCAGATCGCGCGGAACGCCAGGATCGCGACCAGCGTCGGGACGAGCGCCGACGCGAGCAGCCCGAGCGCGCTGATCTCCTCGTGCTCGAAGCTTCCCTTCAGGATCGAATACCCCGCCGGGTTGGGCGCGTTCGCGATCACGGTCAGGCCGCCCCCGGTGACGGCGCCGGCCACCAGCGAATACTTGAACTCCTCGGTCAGGCCGCCGACCAGCGAGCCCAGGTAGGTCAGCGCCGCGTTGTCGGTGATCGCGGTGAGCGCGGTCGCCCCGTAGTAGACCGCCGTCGGGCTCATCCGCTCGAGCAGCGGCTGCAGCCACCACTGCTGCTGGCCGCCCAGCACCACCAGGCCGGCGAGGAAGAACGCGACCAGCAGGCCCTCGCGCAGGATCAGGCGGTCCTGGTGGCGCCCGTAGCCGTGCGCGACGCCGAGGAAGAACAGGAACAGGCCCATGAACACCACCGGATGGTGCGCGAACACCACCACGGCCGCCAGGAACAGCAGATGGACCAGGACCAGCGCGGGCGGCACCGGCTCGGCGCCGCGCCCCGGGCCGCCGTCGATGCCGCGCAACTCGTTGCGGAACAGCAGCGTCACCCCGAGCGCGTTGACGACCACCGCGAGCGCCGAACGCCAGCCGAAGTGCGTCAGCATGTAGGCGAAGTCCCAGTTCCAGGTTCCCGCGACCATCAGCACCGGCGGCGCCGCGAACGGGGTCAGCGTCCCGCCGATCGAGACGTTCACGAACAGGACCCCGATCGTCGCGTACTTCAGGCGCGTGGACAGCCCGCGCGAATAGAAGCGGTCACGCAGCAGCAGCGCGGCCAGCGTCATCGCCGCCGGCTCGGTGATGAACGACCCGAGCAGCGGGATCAGCGCGAGCGCGAGAAAGTAGTTGGCCATCGGCGCCGGCATCGGCATCGCCCGGGCGGCCCAGCGAACGCAGGACATGGCCAGCTGCAGGATTGGCCGGCTCGCCGCGATCACCATGATCACGAACACGAACATCGGCTCGGTGTAGTTGCGCGACTCGAGGTACTGCAGCGCCGGTCCGCCGCCTCCGGCCAGCGCCATGTAGGCGATCAGCACCATCGCCCAGAAGCCGAACACGACCTCGACCTCGCCCAGCAGGTGCCAGATGCCGGCATGCGCGGGCTGCGCATGAGCCAGCCGCTCGAAGAACTTGGCCGAGAAGGTGTGGATGACGGCGATCGCGAACAGGATCGCGCCGCCGAGCTGGATCGCGGTGGGGGTCATGGGGGCGTCGGGAAGCGGGGAATCAGGCGAAGTAGCGGTCGAAGTCGGCCTGGAGCCGCTCCTCGATGCGGGACTGGAACGCGGCGAGCAGCAGCCCGAGCTTCGCCTCGAGCACGACCCGGTCGCGGCCCACCGTCAGGCAGCCCGACACCCCCGGACGCGAGAAATGCAGCGCGTTGCCGTCCCACTCGCAGGCCATCTCGAACGACTCGGCCATGTCCTCGGCGACCTGCTCGGCCGCCGCGCGCGCCTTCTTCAGGCCGAGCCGGTGCTTGCGTTCGAGATGGATCCGGGACATGGACGCGCTCCTGCCGGGGTGGCGAAACGGTCACCGCGTCGCGACCGGCGCCGGAAGCGGCGCCCCGCTGGCGAAGGCGACCAGGTTGTCGGCGGCCAGCATCGCCATGCCGATGCGCGAACTCGGCGTCGCGCTGCCGATGTGCGGCGTGAGGACGACATTGGGCACCGTCAGCAGGTCCGGGTCGAGCGCCGGCTCGTTCTCGTAGACGTCGAGCCCCGCCGCGGCGATGCGGCCCGCCCGCAGCGCGTCGACCAGGGCGGCATCGTCGACGATCCCGCCGCGCGCGATGTTGACCAGCGTCGCCGTCGGCTTCATCGTCGCCAGTTCGCGCGCGCCGATCGCGTGATGCGTGGCGGGCGAGTACGGCAGGACCAGCACCACATGGTCGGACTCGCGCAGCAGCGCGTCGAGGTCGACGCGGCGCGCGCCCAGTTCCGCCTCGTTCGGCGCGCGGCTGCGGTTGTGGTACAGGATCTTCATCTCGAACCCGCGCGCGCGGCGCGCGACCGCCGACCCGATCCGCCCCATCCCGACGATTCCCAGCGTGGCGCCGAACACGTCGGCGCCCAGCCACTGGTCGAATGCCCAGCGCCCCCATTTGCCGGCCCGCAGCCAGTGCTCCGACTCGCAGACCCGGCGCGCGGTGGCCATCAGCAGCGCCCAGGCCATGTCGGCGGTGGCCTCGGTGAGCACGTCCGGGGTGTTGCCGACGACGATCCCGCGTTCGGCGCAGGCGGCGAGGTCGATGTGGTTGTAGCCGACCGAGCCGGTGGCCACGCAGCGCAGCCGCGGGCAGGCGTCGATCAGCGCCCGGTCGATCCGGTCGGTGGCGACCACGAACAGCGCGTCGCGGTCGGCAGCCCGCGCGAGCAGCGTCTCGCGCGACCACTCGGCGTCGTCCTGGTTGGCGTCGAGCTCGAAGTGCGGCGCGAGGCGCTCGATGACCGCGGGGAAGACCTTGCGGGTGATCAGGAGTTTCGGCTTCGGGTCCATCGGGCGATTATATCGATCAGCCCTTGATGTCGAACACCTGCCGCAGGTACTTCAGGTACGCCTCGTCGTCGCACATGTTCTTCGCCGGCGTGTCGGAGAGCTTGGCCACAGGCTGGCCGTTGCATCGCACCATCTTGATCACGATCTGGAGCGGCACGCTGCCGAGGTCGTTGGTGAGGTTGGTCCCGATGCCGAACGCGATGCGCGCGCGCTCGCGAAAACGCTTGTAGAGCTCGACCATCAGCGGAAAGGTCAGCGCGTCGGAGAACACCAGGGTCTTGGTCCTCGGATCGACCCGGTTGGCCTCGTAGTGGGCGATCAATCGCTCACCCCATTCGTACGGATCGCCCGAATCGTGCCGCGCCCCGTCGAACAGCTTGCAGAAGTACATGTCGAAGTCGCGCAGGAACGCGCTCATCCCGTAGACGTCGGACAGCGCGATGCCGAGGTCGCCGCGATACTCGCGCGCCCACATCTCGAAACCGAACACCTGCGTATCGCGCAGGCGCGGGCCCAGTGCCTGACAGGCCTGGAGGTACTCGTGCCCCATCGTGCCCAGCGGCGTGACTCCGTGGTGCAGCGCGTACATCACGTTCGAGGTGCCCGCGAACATCGGCCCGAGCCGGGCCCGGCAGGTCTGCAGCACTTCCTCGTGCCAGAGCCGGGAGAAGCGCCGCCGCGTGCCGTAGTCGGCGATGCGGATGCCCTCGAGCTCGGGATGACCGGTGACCAGCGCGGTCTTCTCGTCGAGCCGCCTGCGCCCTTCCGCGTAGTCGGGCGCGGGAGCGGTCTCGCGGAAGTAGATCTCGTTGACGATCGCCAGCACCGGGATCTCGAACAGGATCGTGTGCAGCCAGGGCCCCCGGATCAGGATGTCGATCTCGCCGTTGTCCTTCGGCGACGGGGCCACCGTGATGTACTTCGGGTTCATCTGGAACAGGCCGAGGAAGTCGACGAAATCGCTCTTGATGAACCGGAAGCCGCGCAGGTAGTCGAGCTCGCGCTGGCGAAAGCGCAGCGAGCACAGGTTCTGGATCTCCTCCTGGATCATCCCGACGTAGGGGCGCAGGTCGACCCCCGCGTTGCGGCACTTGAAGCGATACTCGACCTGGGCGCCGGGGAAGTGATGCAGGACGACCTGCATCATCGTGAACTTGTACAGGTCGGTGTCGAGCAGCGAGGTGATGATCATCGGCGTGCCCGCCCCGGGGGCGGCTCGTGGTTGCCGCGCGCCCGGCGGCGCGCGGACGGCCATCATAAGCGATCGCGATCGTCGCGCACGTAGCCGCTCACCATCCGGGCCGCCTCGACCCAGTAGCGCTCGAGGCCGCCGGGCTCGGCCACGTCGCGCCCCAGCACCGCGGACAGCGTGTGCCGGTTCGACAGCCTGAAGTAGCCCAGCCCCGCGATCGCCACGTACAGGTCGACCGGGTCGACGTCGGGGCGGAACACGCCGCGCGCCTGGCCGTCCGCGAGCAGCCGGGACAGCAGCCCGACCACCGGCCCGACCAGCTCGTCCAGCCGCCCCGACCGGCGCAGGTGCCGGCCGCGATGCAGGTTCTCGGTGTTCAGCAGGCTGATGAAGCCCGGGTGGTCGGCATAGTAGCGCCAGACGAAGCGGCAGAACTGCTCCAGCGCCCGGGCCGGATCGCCGGCGTCGAGCCGGATCGCCCGCTCGGCATCGCGCAGCGACGCGTAGGCGCTCTCGAGCACGGCGCGGAACAGGCCGTCCTTGCTGCCGAAATAGTAGTAGAGCATCCGCTCGCTGGAGCGCGCGCGCTGGGCGATCCGGTCGCCGCGCCCGCCGGCGAAGCCGTGCTGGGCGAACTCGGCCGCCGCGGCCTTCAGGATGCGCGCGCGAGTGGCTTCCGCGTCGCGGCGCCGCCGCACCGGCGCCGGCGCCGGCGCCGATGTCGATGTCGATGTCGGCGCCGAGGTCGATGCCGGGAGCGACGCGGCCGCGGAGCGGTCGGCCGGCGCCGCGCGCAGGCGGCTCATGCGACGATCACCGGCACCTCGAGCGCCGGCGGCGTGTTGCGACTGCGCTGGCAGCGGACGATCCCGTCGATCATCACCATCCCGACGCCCGGAATGTCGCCGAGCCGGACGCTCTCGAGCAGGTCGCGCCCCGCCGTGTGCTGGGCGCGATCGAGGAAGACGAAGTCGGCCGGCCGGCCGACTTCGACGAGCCCCTGCCGCAGCCCGCGCATGCGCGCCGTGTTGCCGGTCGCGAAGCCGAAGCAGATCTCGGCGGGAATGTCGGCCATGCTCGAGATCAGCGCGATCAGCCGCAGGATGCCCAGCGGCTGCACGCCCGAGCCCGCCGGCGCGTCGGTACCCAGGATCACGCGGTGCGGGCACCTCAGCTCGATCGCGTGGCGCGCGGTGAGGATCGCGATGCGCTCGTTGCCGTTGTGGACGATCTCCATCGCCCGCGAGCTGCGCTCGCACAGCGTGCACACCGCCTTGTACGAAAGCGAGGTATGGCCGCCGTTGATGTGGCCGATCACGTCCGCGTCGGCCTCGAGCACCACCTGCTCGTCGATCAGGCCGGAGCCCGGGATCGACGGCCCGCCGGTGTGGATCGTGCTCTGGATGCCGTGCCGGCGCGCCCAGGCGACCATGCGTCCGGCCTCGTCGCCCGCCTTGACCGAGCCCAGCCCGATCTCGCCCAGCAGCTTCACTCCGGCCGCCGCCAGCTCGGCGAAGTCGGACTCGACCATCCCCTTCTCCAGGACCGGCGCTCCGGCCAGCACCTTCACCCCGCCGCCCGCGCCGGCTGCGCGCATGCCGTCGAACGCGCGCTGGGCGGTGATGGCGAGCGCCTTGACCCCCAGGACGTCCTTCGGGCGCCCGGGCAGGTGCACCTCGCCGGCCGACACCATGGTCGTGACGCCGCCATGCAGGCAGGACTCGATCCAGCCGAGCTGGTTCTGCCGCGGCGTCCAGTCGCCGAACACCGGATGCACGTGCGAATCGATCAGGCCGGGCGCCAGCGCAGTTCCCCTGGCATCGATGCTGCGCGCCGCGCCGTCGGTGTCGCAGTCCTGCCCGCGCCCGACCGCGACGATCAGCCCGTCGTCGACGACCACGGTGTCCGCGTCCAGGATCGGGCGGTCGATGTCGCCCGAGAGCATCAACCCGACGTTGCGGATCACGACCTTTCCGGACTTCTCGGCGATTGCGGCTGTGGCCATCGGACCTCCTCCTGTGCATGCGTTCGGCATCCGGCGCCCGCCGCGGCGGGCGCCGGGCTCATACGGCGAGATACTGGCGGCGCACGGCCTCGTCGCCGTCGAACGCCGACATCGCGCCCGAGAACCTCACCTGGCCCTTCTCGAGCACGTAGACGCGGTCGCTCACCGCCGACGCGAACGCGAGGTTCTGTTCCGACAGGAGGACCGACAGCCCCTCCTTCTTCAGCGCGACGATCATGTCGGCCATCTGCTCGACGATCACCGGCGCCACGCCTTCGGACGGCTCGTCGAGCAGCACCAGGCGGGGATTGCCCATCAGCGTGCGCGCGACACTGAGCATCTGCTGCTCGCCGCCGCTCATCCGGCCGCCCGGCCGCTGCGGCATGCGGCCCAGGTTGGGAAACAGCGCGAACAGCCGCTCGGCGGTCCAGGTCGGCGCATCCGGCCGCGACGGCCGCCGGCCCACCTCGAGGTTCTCGAGCACCGTCAGGTCGGTGAAGATGCGCCGGTCCTCGGGCACGTAGCCCAGGCCGGCGCGGCTGATCCGGAACGGCTCGAAGCGGTCGATGCGCCGGCCCGAGAACGCGATCTCGCCGCTGCGCGTGGCGAGCAGGCCCATGATCGCCTTCATCGTCGTGCTCTTGCCCGCCCCGTTGCGCCCCATCAGCGCAACGACCTCGCCGTCGCCGACCTCGAGGTCGACCCCGAACAGCACCTGGGCGCGTCCGTACCAGGCATCGAGCCGCCGCACCGACAACAGCGGCGCGTTCATCGCGCGCCCCCGCCGGTCGCGGCCTCGCGCACCAGGCGCCCGCTGCCGAAGTAGACCTCGCGCACCTGCGGATCCTCGCGGATCGCGTCGGGCGCGCCCTGGGCGATCAGCTGCCCGCGCGCCAGCACCATGATCCGGTCGGCGTGCGCGAACACCACGTCCATGCTGTGCTCGGTGAACAGCACGCCGATGCCGCGCTCCTTCACCAGGGTGCGGGCGAGCTGCATCAGCGCGTTGCGCTCGCGGGGCGCCATGCCCGCGGTGGGCTCGTCCATCAACAGCAGCGCCGGGCGATTGGCCAGGGCGATCGCCAGCTCGACCGTCTTGATGTCGCCGTAGGCCAGCGTGCTGCACGGCTCGTCGGCGCGCTGGCGCAGGCCGACCGCGGCGAGCAACTCCAGCGCCTCGGAGCGATGTTGCGAAGCCGCGCGCGGCCAGATCCGGAACAGCCCTCCGTGATACGAGAGCAGCGCCATCTGCACGTTCTCGACCACGGTCATCGAGGCGTAGGTCGCCGCGACCTGGAACGTGCGGCCGACGCCGAGCCGCCAGATCTCGCGCGGGCGCCATCCGGCGATCTCGCGGCCGGCCAGCGCGATGCTGCCCGCGTCCGGCGCCAGCTGCCCATTGATCATGTTGAAGCAGGTCGACTTCCCGGCGCCGTTCGGGCCGATCATCGCCAGCAGCTCGCCGGCAGCGAGCTCGAAGCTCACGTCCTCGACCGCGTGCACGCCGCCGAACGACTTGCGCAGGCCCTGCACCTTCAGCAGCGCGGTCACCGGGCGGCTCCCCGGCCGGACATCCCGCGCAGGCGCTCCCAGGCCGACAGCAGGCCGCCCACGATGCCCTGCGGAAACAGCAGCACCAGCGCCAGGATCGCCATCCCCAGCAGCGCGCGCCAGTAGTCGGTGGCCCGGGACACCGAGTCCTGCAACCAGGTGAACACGGCACTGCCGACGACCGGGCCGGCCAGCGTCTGCACGCCGCCCAGCAGGACCATGACGAGCCCGTCGATCGAGCGCCCGACATGGATCGACTCGGGCGAGATCGATCCCTTGCCGAACGCATAGAGCGCGCCCGCCAGCCCGCAGAACAGCGCCGCCGTCGCGAACCCCGCCCAGTGCACGCCGATGACGCCGATGCCGGTGCTCTCGGCGCGCAGCGGCGAATCGCGGCCGGCGCGCATCGCATACCCGAACGGCGAGAACAGCATGCGTCGCAGCGCGAACACGCTGGCCCCGACCAGCGCCAGTGTCAGGTAGTAGTAGGCGGTCTTCGCGGCGAAGCGCTCGGACGGCCAGATGCCGACCATCCCGTTGCTGCCGCCGGTCACCTCGTCCCACTGGAACACGATCGACCAGACGATCTGCGCGAAGGCGAGCGTGAGCATGGCCAGGTAGACGCCGGACAGTCGCACCGCGAACCAGCCGAACAGCAGTCCGCCTGCCAGCGCCGCCAGCGGCGCCAGCAGCAGCGCGAGCTCCATCGGCAGCGCCAAGCCCTTGAGCAGCGCCGCGGCACCGTACGCGCCGAGCCCGAAATAGGCCGCGTGGCCGAACGAATGCATGCCGCCCGGCCCCATGATGAAATGCAGGCTGGTCGCGAACAGGGCCGCGATCAGGACGTCGATCATCAGCACCGTCAGATACGGGAACGAATCGCCGAGCAGCGGCAGCGCCGCCAGCGCCCCCGCCAGGACCGCCACGCCCGCCACCCCGGCCCTCGACATCGGGCGGATCGGCGCCTCGGCCGCCGCGGTGCTGCGCACCGCGCCCTGCGGCTTGCCGAGCAGCCCCCAGGGCCGCCAGATCAGCACCGCCGCCATCACCAGGAACTCGACCACCAGCGTGAGCTTGGAGAACGAGAAGCTCGTGCCGAACAGCTCGACCGTCCCGATCCCGTAGCAGATCGCCTTGATCTCGGCGATGAGCAGCGCGGCCAGGTAGGCGCCCGGAATGCTGCCCATGCCGCCGACCACGACGACCACGAAGGCATCGCCGATCGTGGTCAGGTCGAGCGCGAGGTTGGCCGGCTCGCGCGGCAGCTGCAGCGCCCCGCCCAGCGCCGCCAGGGCCGAGCCGAGCGCGAAGATGCCGGTGAACAGCCAGGCCTGGTTCACGCCGAGCGCGCCTACCATCTCGCGGTCCTGCGTCGCCGCGCGGATCAGCACGCCGAGGCGCGTGCGCCGCAGGAGCAGCCACAGCAGCCCGAGCACCGCCGGGCCGACGAAGATCAGGAACAGGTCGTACTGCGGGAACCGGCGGCCGAGGATCTCGACCGCGCCCCGCATCCCCGGCGCCTTGGGTCCGAGCAGGTCGTCGGGCCCCCAGATCGCCAGGGCGGCATCGCGCAGCATCAGCACCACCGCGAAGGTGGCGAGCAGCTGGAACAGCTCGGGCGCGCCGTAGATTCGCCGCAGGATCAGCAGCTCGATCAGCGCGCCGAGCAGGCCGACCGCCAGCGCCGCCAGCAGGATCGACAGCCAGAAGCCGAGCGCCCCGCCCCCCAGCGCCGGCATCAGCCATTGCGTCGCCGAGTAGGCCACGTACAGCCCGACCATGAACATCGAGCCGTGCGCGAAGTTGACGATCCGCGTGACCCCGAAGATCAGGGACAGGCCGACGGCGATCAGGAACAGCGTCGACGCGCCGGCCAGTCCGTTCAGGAGCTGGACCGCGAAGCTCGAGACCATTCGGCGGCGACCGCGCTCAGTCGGCCGGACGCAGCTTGCGGGTCTCCTCCGCGCTCGGAAGCACCGACGCGCCGTCGACGTAACGGTAGTCCTTCATCACGCCCTTGCCGTCGCGCACCGTCGTCACGCCGACGTAGGCGCCCATCGTCGACTGGTTGTCCTCGGCCCGGTAGATCATCGGGCCGAACGGCGTGTCGACCTTCAGGCCCTTGAACGCGGCGATCAGCTTCTCGGTATCGGCGCTCCCCGCCCGGCGGATCCCGGCGGCCACCGACATCATCGACGCGTACCCGACGATCGAGCCCAGCCGCGGATAGTCGTTCCAGCGCTTCTGGTAGGCCGCGAGGAAGCGCTTGTGCTCCGCGGTGTCGATCCCGTACCAGGGGTAGCCGGTCACGATCCAGCCTTCCGGCGCCTCGTCCTTCAGCGGATCGATGTACTCGGGCTCGCCCGAGAGCAGGCTCACCACCGCGCGATCCTTGAACAGGCCGCGCGTGCCGCCTTCGCGCACGAACTTCGCCAGGTCGGCGCCGAACAGCACGTTGAAGATCGCATCGGGCTTCGCATCGGCCAGCGCCTGCACCACCGCGCCGGCGTCGACGCGACCCAGCGCCGGCGCCTGCTCGGCGACGAACTCGACATCCGGCTGGGCGGCCTTCATCAGCTGCTTGAAGGTCGCCGCCGCCGACTGGCCGTACTCGTAGTTCGGGTAGACGATCGCCCAGCGCTTCTTCTTCAGCCTGGCGGCGTCCGGCACCAGCATCGCCGTCTGCATGTAGGTGGTCGGGCGCAGGCGATACGTGTAGCGGTTGCCGTTCTGCCAGGTGATCTTGTCGGTCAGCGGCTCGGCGGCGAGGAAGAAAACCTTGCGCTGCTTGGCGAAGTCGGTGACCGCCAGCCCGATGTGCGACAGGAAGGTGCCGAAGATCAGGTCGACCTTCTCGCGCGAGACCAGCTCCTCGGCGACCCGGACCGCGTCGCCCGGGTTTCCGCTGTCGTCGCGCGAAACCACCTCGACCTTGCGCCCGAGCAGGCCGCCCGAGCCGTTGATCTCCTCGAGCGCGAGCTCCCAGCCCTTCTTGTACGGGTCGAGGAACGCCGGCTGCGCCTTGTAGCTGTTCAGCTCGCCGATGCGGATCGGCGCCTGGGCATGCACGCCGGCACTGAATACGCATGTCGCGAACAGGGTGGCTAGCAGTCTCGTCTTCATGCGGATCTCCGTCTGATCGTATCGCCATCGCCAGAACATGCCCGCGGCGGCGCGACCGGCCGCGGGCCCATGCGACGCCCTGCGCTCAACGCAGGCCGTCCTTTCCCTCGATCTCGTGCTTCTGCAACCCGCCGACGCGCGCGAGCGGGCGCCCGCTGTCGGTCACGGCGATCGCGACCACGATCTCGCCGGCGCGCGGCGCATCGGGCACGCGCGCCTCGATCGCATCGAAATGGCTGCGCACGAAGGCGGCGTCCTTGTGGCCGAGCGGCACGTCGATCGCCGTCCCCGGGCCGCCGCACTTCTTGGACGACGGCACCAGCGCGGCTCCCTTCTCGACCGCCTTGCGCAGCGGCGCGCCCAGCTTCGGGTGCAGGATCGCCGCGGCGTGCTCCAGCTCGCCCTTCTCGCCGACGATCGCGGCCTTGCCGTAGCTCTCGGCCTGCCCGGGCACGATCCCGAGGGCCTCGACGCAACGCGCGCCGAGCAATCCCCCGAGTTCCTCGCCGATCGCGACCAGCTCGTCGAGCTGCTCGACGTAGCGCCCCGCGCAGGGGTTGGCGATCACCGCGATCGCGAGCGCGCGCCGGGTCGGCGGCTCGACCGCTCGCCCCATCTCCCTGCGCGTCTCGTCGACGGTGACGATCAGCTTTCGGATCTCCGCCGGCATCGGCTGCTCCTGTGCATTGCGGACGGCGCTCAGCGCAACCCGTCCTCGCCCTTGATCTGGTCGACGCGCAGGCCGCCGACCCGTTCGTGAATCCGCGCGCCGGTGCTCATCGCGAGAAAGAACGCGATCTCGTCGGCGGCCGGCGCGCCGGGCACCCCGACCTCGATGGTGTCGAAGTGGCTGCGCACGTAGCTGGCGTTGACATGGGTCATCGGGATGTCGATCCGCGTTCCCGGGCCGCCCAGCTTGGTGTTCGACGGCACGATCGCCTTCGTCGGAACGCCATGGCGCTCGAGCAGCTCGCGCATCGCATAGCCGCCCGGCACGTGCCAGAGGTGGCCATGCTCGGACTCCCCGTCGACGCCGACGATCCCGCCCTTGCCGTAGGACTGGATCGCCGCCGGCTCGACCTTCATGCCGGCGAGCAGCCGCTGCGCGAGCTCGACCCCGACCGGCTTCATCGCGTCCATCATCGGCGCGATCTCGGGCGCATAGCGGCCGGCGAACGGATTCGCCAGCACCACGGCGAGCACCCCGCGCCGCTGCGGCCGCGCGCCGCGCGGCCCGAACTCGTGGAACACGTCCTCGACCTGGGTCCAGACTCGTCGGATCTCGATCATGCCAACGCCTCGATGCGGTGATCGGCGACGATACGCGAACACCCCTGAAGCGACAACATCGCCTGCGCGATCAGGCCGAGATCGACGCAGCGACGCGCGAAGCGCTCGCCGCGCTCGAGCGCGGTCTCGACCGCGCCGGCCGGCAGCGCGCCGACGCCGACCGTGACGGCCAGGTCGCCCAGGTCGCTGTCGTCACGCAGCGACGAGGCCGGCGCCCGGCGCACCGCCGGATGATCGACGTCGACCGCGTTGGCGATCATCGTCGCCGCCGCGTCGGCCATCGCGGCGGTCTCGGCCAGCACCGTGACCGCGTCGGCCACCCCGAGCGAGAAGCTGCGCCCGCGCCAGCCGGAGGTGGCGATGCCGCGCGGCGCGTCGACGTCGGCCAGGCGCAGCCTGCCGTCGACCGCCGCGGCATCGAGATCGGTGATGACGCCGATGTCGACCGACGCGCCCGGCGCCAGCCACAGCGCGATGTCGCCGCCGTTGTTGACCCAGGCGCGCCGGATGCCGGGGCGCGCGAAATGCGCGACGATCTCCTGGGCGACGCTGCCCGCCACCGCGGCCATCGGCGTGACGAACAGGCCGAAGCGCTGCGCGTACGGCCTGCAGGCGTCGACCATGCGGCGCGCGACCGGCCCGCGCGGCGCGACCGGCCCGCCCGGCGCGGGGCCGTGCGGGGCCGCCCGGCACGGCGCAAGCAGCAGCGGCAGCTCGCCGACCAGCTCGTCGAGCACGCCGGCGAAGCGGGCCCATGCGGATGCCAGCGCGAGCCCGACCGCCGCGGCATCGCCGTCGACGCCGATGACCAGGTCGATCGGCCCGTGCTGGAAGTGCCAGCGCCCGTCGCCGAAGCGCGCCCAGGCCGCGCCGCCGCTCATCGAGCGTCCCTCCCCGGCACGCCCGCCGGCGGCCAGGGGTTGCCCGGCAGCGCGTCGACGATCCGGTGGCGCGCGCCGGCCAGGATCTCCTCGACCGGCCGCACCCGGTCCACGTGACCGCCGAGCGCCGCATAGACATCGCGGCGCATCGTGAACTCGATCGGCGCGACGATCGCCGGCGTGGGCACGCTGCCGAAGGAATTCGCGGGCATCCGCGTGACGTCGACCATGACCGTGATGCCGCCGCCCGGCCACACGTAGGCCGGCGCGCCGCCGCAGGTGACGTTGGTGAGCAGATCCTTGATCGAGCGCGTGAGCAGCACCGGATTCTCGGTGACGCCGGCGCGCAGGCTCCCGCCGGCGCCGCCGACGAACAGCACGGTCGCGAGCGCCGGCTCGCAGTTCTCGCCGATGCGCTCGACCACCTTGCGTACCGCCGCCGGCATCGGCGCCGGCCGCGGACGCAGCGCCGCGTCGAGCTCGAACCACTCGGCATGCTCGCCGGTGGTGGACACCATCAGCAGCCGCAGGCCCGGGCGCGCCACGGCCGGATCCCAGCCCTCGACGATGGACAACGGGTCCTCGATGTCCGTCCCGCCCCAGCCGGTGCCCGGCTGCGCGACCTGGAAGTAGCGGCCCGGCGTCGACTTGCGCCCCCGGATGCGGATCCCCGACGGCGGCATGTCGAGGCAGCGCCCGGCCTGGTGCTCGCTCAGCACGCCGGTGATGTGGTCGTCGACCACCACCACCTCGTCCACCTCGCCGAACCACTGGCGGGCGAAGATCCCGATGGTGGCCGAACCGCAGCCGACCCGCATCCGCCGCTCCTCGACGCCGTTGATGCGCGGCGCGCGGCCGGCCTGGACCGCCAGCTGCACGCCGCCCTCGATCTCGAGGTCGACCGCCTCGCGGTTGCCGAGCGCCATCATCAGCTCGCAGGTGACGCGCCCTTCCTTCTTGGAGCCTCCGGTCAGGTGGTGCACGCCGCCCAGGGACAGGAACTGCGAGCCGTACTCGATGGTCGTGACGTGGCCCACGGCCTCGCCGCGATGCCGCACCGTCGCCTGCTCGGGCCCGAGGTAGCGATCGGTGTCGATCTTCACCTTGAAGCTGCAGTAGCTGAAGATGCCCTCGGTCACCACGGTGACCATGTCGACGCCTTCGTGGCGGCTGCCGACGATGAACGGCGCGGGCTTGTAGTCGGGGTAGGTGGTCCCGCTCCCCACCCCAGAGACGAAGACCGGCGCGGTATTCAGCAGGCTGCCGTCCCAGTCGGCGGCCACCAGGGGCACCGTCTCGACCCCGGGGCGGCGCAGCAGCAGCACCGGATCGGTGCGCGTGAGGACGCCGCCCACGTTGCCCCAGCGATCGCAGGCGCCGAGGCGGCCCTCGCTGATCTGGCACAGCACCGGGCAGGCGTCGCACTGGATCTTGTTGGTCGCCATCTTCTCGGGCGCCCGCGCGGCGACGACCCGCCCGCCGGCGGCCGGCGCTGCGGCGTCCGCCGGAGCGTCCGGCGAACCGGCCTCCGGCGCCCGATCCGGGCCCGGTGCGTCGCCGGGCGGATCGAACTGCTCGCCGATCGCGTTCGAGCCGATCTGCTGGGTCATCGGGAGGCTCCCTGCTCGAGCGCCGCGCGCAAGCGGTCCGGCGTCACCGGCACCTCGGACATGCGCACGCCGGTCGCGTGATGGATGGCGTTGAGGATCGCCGGCGCGGTCGCCACCAGCGCCGGCTCGCCCACCCCCTTCGCCCCGTAGGGGCCCAGCGGCTCGCGATCCTCGATCAGATGCACGATGATCGGCGCCACGTCTCCCGCGGTCGGGATCAGGTAGTCGTGCAGGTTGTCGGTGCGCCCGGGGTGGTACTCCTCCATCAGCGCGAGCCCGAGCCCCTGCGCGATGCCGCCGTGTATCTGCCCCTCGACCTGGGTCGGGTTCACCGCGCGACCGACGTCGTGCGCCGCGTGGATCGACAGCACGCGCACGCTGCCCAGCGCGATGTCGACCTCGACCTCGGCGAACTGGGCGGCGAATCCGTAGGTCGCGTAGGGCACGCCCTGCCCGTCGGCATCGAGCGGCACCGTGGGCGGATCGAAGTGGCCGTCGCCCAGCGCGACGTCGCCGCGCGCGTCCGCCGGCAGTCCGCCCAGATCGAGCGAGGCCTCGTGCCCGTCCGCCGCGCCGCGCAGCCGCGCGCCGTCGAGCGCGAGTCGCGCGTGCGCGGGCAGGCCGAGCAACGCGAGCAGCCGCGCGCGCAGCGCCTCGCCGGCGGCCTTGGCCGCATTGCCCGACACGAAAGTCTGTCGCGATGCCGAGCTCTTGCCGGCGTCGAGCGTGAGATCGGTGTCGGCGCCCACCTGGTCGATCAGCGACACCGGCACGCCCAGCGCGTCGGCGCAGATCTGCGCCATGATGGTGTAGGTGCCCTGGCCGATGTCGACCGCCCCGTTGTAGAGCATGAAGCGCCCGTTCCCGCGCAGGCCGACCTGCATCGACGACGGGTTCGCGATCACGGTGTTGCCGATGCCGTACCACATGCAGGCCACACCGACGCCGCGGCGCTTGTCGCCCGCGTAGCGGCGGTGCGGATCGCTCGAATCCGCGGCGACTTCACCCCGGCGCGCATCGCCGGCCTGCGACTGCGCGGCATTGAACGCCTCGGCCCGCGCCCGCGCCTCGCGCCAGCCCGGCCGCAGCGCGTCGAGGCAGGCGCGCAGGCCGACGCTGGCTTCGAGCCGCTGCCCGGTGGGCGTCGAGTCGCCGGCGCGCATCGCCTGCCGGTAGCGGAACTCGAGCGGGTCGGCGCCGAGTCGCTGCGCCACCATGTCGACCAGCGTCTCGGTGAGCAGCGCGGCCTGCGGCACGCCGAAGCCCCGGAACGCCCCGGCGATCGCGTTGTGGGTGTACACCGCGCGCGTCTGCGCGCGCACCGCATCGACGCGGTACGGCCCGCTGGCGTGGATCGGCACGCGGTTCGCCACCGTCGGCCCCCACGACGAATAGGCGCCGGTGTTGAAGTCGCCCCGGAAATCGTAGGCAAGGAGACGGCCGTCGCGGCCGGCCGCCAGCGTCGCCGCCATGCGCGCCGGATGCCGCTTCGTGGTCGAGACCATCGATTCGGGCCGCGTATAGACGATGCGCGCCGGGCGGCCGAACTTGCGCGCGGCCGCCACCAGCAGCGGCTGGATCGAGATGTCGAGCTTGCCGCCGAAGCCGCCGCCGACCCCCGACGGGACGATCCGCACCTGCCCCGGCGCCAGCCCGAACATCCAGGCCAGCTCGTCGCGATCCATGTAGGGCGTCTGGGTGCAGGCGAAGACCGTCACGCGCTCGACGCCGTCCTCGACCGACCATTGCGCGTAGCCGGCCTCGGGCTCGATGTACGCGTGCTCGACGTAGGCGGTGCGCATCGCCGCCTCGACCGCGAGCGGCGCCGCGGCGATCGCGGCGTCGACGTCGCCGCGCAGCACGCGGCCGCGGCACAGCACGTTGTCGGGCCAGCGCTCGTGCACCGCCGGCGCGCCGGGCGCCAGCGCCGCCTCGGGCTGCTCGAGCGCCGGCATCGGATGCCAGCGCACCGGCACCTCGGCCGCGTCGATCGCCTCGACGGCCGCGCGCGCGCCGGCCAGCACCAGCACCGCCTCGCCGCGCATGCGCACCCGGCCCTCGGCGATCGCCGGCTGGTCGCGCAGATCGGGAAAGATCGCGAAGCGGTTGTTCGGGATGTCGGCCGCGACCAGCACGCCGAGCAGGCCGGGGCGCGCGGCGACGAAGGCATCGAGGTCGCCGTACTCGAAGCCGGCGCAGGCATGCGGGGACCGCAGCACCTTCAGCCAGCACGCATCCTCCGGGGCCCGGTCGGCGCCGTAGGCGAGCCGACCGTCGACCTTGTCGGCCGCGTCGAGCCGGGGCAGGCGCGCGCCGACGGCGCCGCCGGCGGGCAGCGACTCGCATCGCGCCGCCACCGCCTCTGCGTCGGTCACCGCCTCTCCGTCGGCCTGCGCCTGGCCGTCGGCCTGCGCCGCGCCGGCGGCGACGATCGCCTCGACGATCTTGCGATAACCGGTACAGCGGCACAGCACGCCCCCGATCCCGTCGAGCACCTGGGCCTCGGTCGGCCTGGGATGCCGGCGCAGGACGTCGAGCCCCGCCATCAGCATCCCCGGCGTGCAGATCCCGCATTGCGCGGCCCCGTGGTCGATGAAGGCCCGGCGCAGCGCGCCGGCCGGGGAACCCGGCGCGGCGCCGGCGAGCGACTCCACCGTCGTCACGGCGCGACCCTCGCACTGCCCGAGCGCGACCACGCAGGCGCAGACCTGGCGGCCGTCGAGCAGCACGGTACAGGCGCCGCAATCCCCCGCGTGGCAGCCCACCTTGGTGCCGGTCAGCCCGAGCTCGTCGCGCAGGAAATCCGACAGGCGCGCCGCGGGATGCGCATCGGCCGAGACCGGCCGGCCGTTGACCGAGAGCCGGACCGCCTGCGCATCGATGATCGATCGGTCGTCACGCCGGTTCATCGCGCTCCCCGGTCGCGCCCCGGGCGACCTCCGAAAACAGTCGCCGCAACAGCTCCACCGCCGCCGCGCGCCGGTACGCGGCCGTGCCGCGCACGTCGTCGATCGGCGCCAGCGGGGCGAACACCTCGGCCTGCGGCAACGCCGCGAAGCGCTCGGCGAGCCCGGTGCGCGGCGCCGAGCGCAGCGCCGCCTCGAGCAGCGGCAGCCGCAGCGCGGCCGCCGAACAGGCGCCGACCGCCGCCGCGCAGGACGTGACCCGGTCGTCTTCGTCGAAATCGAGCGCGATCGCGACCATCGCGATCGAGATCACCAGATAGCGCCGGTGACCCAGCTTGAGGAAGCGCGACAGCGCCCGGCCCGACCGTCGCGGGACGATCACCGCGGTGAGCAGCTCGTCGGCGGCGATCGCGGTGCGCCGGTTGCCGAGCACGAACGCGCCGAGCGGCAGCTCACGCCGGCCCCGGACGCTGGCGAGCTCGACCCGGGCGTCGAGCGCGAGCAGCGCCGGCACGCCGTCGGCCGCCGGCGAGGCGTTGCAGAGATTGCCGCCGATGCTCGCCTGGTTCTGGACCTGGAGCCCGCCGATCTCGCGCGCCGCCTGCCGCAAAGCCTGCAGCGCCGGCCCGGGCGGCGCCTGCGCCAGCTCGGCCCAGGTGGTGAGCGCCCCGATCCGCCAGGCCGCGGCGGCGCCCGCGCCGATCGCCGCGATGCCGCGCAGCGCGTCGAGCCTCGACAGGTCGAGCAGCGACTCGCGCACCGGGCGCCCGACCCGCGCCGGATAGAAATCGGTACCGCCGGCCAGCGGCGTCCAGCCGCCCTCGGCGAGCCTGCGCAGCGCCGAGTCGAGGTCGGTCGCGCGCTCGTAGCGCGCCGCCGGGGCGCCGGATGCGGGCGTCTGCTGCGACTGGGCGAACACGACGAAGGGACTCCGGAAGCGCCTCGAGCACCCGCCTCAATGAAGCAAGCACTTCATTAGCATTGCGCAGCGAAATTACTCCACGATAAAATTCGCGTCAATACGTGCCTGCCCCGATTCCACCCGCTCCGCGCCCGACCGGAAGCCCGCGCCATGACCCATGTCGTCCTCGATTCCTGCATCCGCTGCCGTTACACCGATTGCGTCGACGTCTGTCCGGTCGACTGTTTCCGCGAGGGGCCGAACATGCTGGTGATCGACCCGGACGAGTGCATCGACTGCGCGGTATGCATCCCCGAATGCCCGGTCGAGGCGATCAAGGCCGAGGAGGACGTCCCCGCCGACCAGCAGTCGTTCGTGGCCCTCAACGCCGAGCTCGCGCGGACCTGGCCCGGCATCACGCGCACGAAGGAGCCGCTGCCCGACGCCGAACAGTGGAAGGACACGCCCGACAAGCTGCGCTACCTGGAGCGCTGAGCCCCGGCGAAGGTTTGTTGACGTTCAAGTCAGGTTGTCGCCCGGCCGCGACGATCCCGCCATGCAGAACCCGAACCGGAGCGATCGTTCCGGTTCCGCCACCGCCGCGGCGATCCGGTGAATCTCTCCTTGCGCGCCGCAACAAACTGTGGATACATTGGATGCAATCCACTTCCCGGCCGGCCTGAATGCTCTACGACCTCCGCGAAGCCCAGCGCGCGATCCTGACGCCGTTGTCGCACTGGGCCGACTCGATGAGCCAGCTGTACGCGAATCCGTACAGCCCGCTGTCCTACCTGCCCTTCGCGAACCGGATCTCGGCCGGACTCGAGCTGGTGCACCGGCTCGGGAAGGACTACGAGAAGCCCGGGTTCGATCTGCACTCGACCCGGATCGACGGGCACGAGGTCCCGGTGGTCGAGCAGGTCGAGGTCGACCGGCCGTTCTGTCGCCTCCTGAAGTTCGAACGGGTATTGCCCGAGGCGCTCGCGCACCGTCGCGACGACCCGGCGGTGCTGGTGTTCGCGCCGCTGTCCGGACACCACGCGACGCTGCTGCGCGACACCGTCCAGACACTGCTGCCGGACCACACCGTCTACATCACCGACTGGGTCGACGCGCGGATGGTGCCCCTGTCGCAGGGCAACTTCCAACTGGACGACTACGTCGGCTACGCGATCGAGTTCATCCGCCGCCTCGGCCCCGACGTCCACGTCATATCGGTCTGCCAGCCGACCGTGCCGGTGCTGGGCGCGATCTCGCTGATGTCCTCGATGGGCGACCCGGCCGTGCCGCGCTCGATGACCATGATGGGCGGCCCGATCGACACGCGGCGCTCGCCGACCCAGGTCAACAACCTGGCGCAGACGCGCAGTTTCGAATGGTTCGAGCGCACGGTCATCTACCGCGTGCCGGCCCGCTACCCGGGCGCGGGACGCCGCGTCTACCCCGGTTTCCTCCAGCACGCGGGATTCGTCGCCATGAATCCCGATCGCCACGTCACCTCGCACTGGGACTTCTACCTGAACCTGGTCGAAGGCGACCTCCAGGACGCCGAGGCGCACCGCCGCTTCTACGACGAATACAACGCGGTGCTCGATCTGCCCGCCGAGTACTACCTCGACACGATCCGCACGGTGTTCCAGAACCATGCGCTGCCGCTCGGCCGCTGGCACGTATGGTTCGAGGGCAAGCGCCGCCGCGTGGCCCCGGAGGACATCCGCGAGGTCGCGCTGTTCACCATCGAGGGCGAGCTCGACGACATCTCCGGACAGGGGCAGACGCAAGCCGCGCACGGGCTGTGCACCGGACTGCCGAAGTCGATGAAGCGCCACCTGACCGCCGCCAAGGCCGGCCACTACGGCATCTTCAGCGGACGCCGCTGGCGCGAGATCATCTATCCCGAGGTGCGCGAGTTCATCGCCGCGAACCGGCGGCCGCGGCTGCGCATCGTGGCGTGAGCCTGGCGGACGCGATCGACGCGCTGCTGCCGCAGACGCAGTGCACGCGCTGCGGCCATCCGGGATGCCGGCCGTACGCCGAGGCGATCGCCGCGGGCGAGGCGCCGATCGACCGCTGCCCTCCCGGGGGCGCCGAAGGGATCCGCCGGCTCGCACGCCTGCTCGGGCGCGCGGAATCGCCGCTCGACCCGGCCTGCGGCGAGGAAGGGCCGCGCCGCGTCGCCTGGATCGATCCGGCCCGCTGCATCGGCTGCACGAAATGCATCCAGGCCTGTCCGGTCGACGCGATCATCGGCGCCGCGCGCCGCATGCACACCGTGATCGGCACGCTGTGCAGCGGCTGCGACCTGTGCGTCGCGCCGTGCCCGGTCGACTGCATCGAGATGCGCGCGCCGGCGCCGGCGCAGCCCTGGAGCGACGCCGATGCGCGGTCCGCGCGCGCACGGCATGACGCCCGCGGCACGCGCCTCGCGCGCCGCCGCGCCGAGCGCGAGCAGC